>CAYWGR010000029.1:24424-26973 GCA_964458015.1 uncultured Planctomycetaceae bacterium | reverse complement strand
TCTGACTTGCAGGAAATCAGCGTACAGCAACATGTGCCGGTGAGCGACTTGGTTCGAGAATCCATCGGGCTCTATGTGGCCGTCGAGCGATTCCGAGCCCTGCGTAAAAGGACTTTGCCTTTCGCTGAATCGCAAGGATTGTTGACCAACGAGGACGTTTTTCGCGTCAATTCTGGTCGCGCATACGACAGCAATAGATGCGTACGCGGTTAAATCTTACCCTTCGCGGACTTTTTCGAGGACGACGTGGTTGCCGCGGTCGTGGAATTCGATGCGGGACATGAACGCCCGCATGAGCATGACGCCGCGACCGCAGGTGCATTCAAGATGGGCGGGGTCGGTGGGGTCGGGGAGCGCGTCGGGATCGAAGCCGGGGCCTTCATCGGTGATTTCGACGCGGATTCTGTTGGGCGAAAGGCAACAGGAGAATCGGACGTGCTTGGTTTCGTCCATGGCGTTGCCGTGCAGGATGGCGTTGACCAGGGCCTCGTCGACGGCGAGATGGATGCCGAAGATATCGCGCCGGGCCCAATGCAGCAATTCGAGCTGCATGAGCATTTGGTCGAGCAGTTGTCGCCCGACGGCGGGATCGTTCGGAATCACCTGGTCGCATCGCCAGGTCCAGTTTTCATTGGACGTAGGCATGGTTCCCCGGTTGTGTTTGTTGAAGTTCGCAGGGATAGTAGCCCGGTCGAAGTGATTTTTGCCCCATGATGCGGCTTCTTGTCGACCTACATTGGGTCGGCGTCCGGGTTTTCATTGGTTACCGCGCAAACGTCATTAAAAGGCCGCCAAGGCGTCGGCTTCGTCGTCTTTGATGTCGAAGAGACGATTCAGCTTGGTGATGGCGAACACTTCGTAGATTTCCGGCCGGATATTGGAGAGTTTCAGAGCGCCGCCATGCGCTTTCATTTTTTTATCCAGGGTGATCAGCTTGCCTAAGGCCGCACTGGAGAGGAAATCGACCGACGAGAAGTTCAACAGCAACTTATCGCGATTGTCAACCTCGACCAGTTGGAACAATTCTTGCCCGAGCTGCTGGATGTTGATGTCTTCAACAATTTTGCGGTCGCGGAAACGGACTACGGTCACGTCGCCAACGTCGGTGACATCCAAGCGTCGATATGCCGTCATTCAGGACTCCTTTGGCGGCGTCCATGGTTGCAAAATCTCTTAGGGGGAGCCGCTTTGTTTAATCTTATGCCTAGAAAGTATGGGTGGTCAAGGGGACGCCGTGGTTGTGTTTTGGCACCATTCATGTGGTCGGGAAGCATCGTTTTGTTGAATGCGGCCAAGATCGCACAATCTGGCGTTGTTTGCAAGTCCTTTTGTAATGGGTTAAGCTGTGTTGGGGTAGTCTCCGTCAGCCAGGGCATGTGATTTGCCTAGTGATGGTTAGATGCTCTTCGATGACCCTCATCCGTATTTTTCGTAGGTGTTTTCTCGACACATGAGAAAAATCCTTTGGGTTCGCCTAGTTTGTTGGATGGTTTTGGCTGCCTGGACAGGCTCGTTTGCACGGGCCGACGCGCCGATCTCCTCGGTTGCAACGACGGCTGATGCGTCGATAACCGTTCAGTTGGCCAGTGGGCGGACATTTACGGCGGCGCTGGATAGACGGACCGATGCCGAGTGGCTTTGGTTGCGATTTGGAGCGAGTGGAATCGAGATTTTGCGGCCCGTGGATTGGGGCTGCGTCGTTTCAACCACGGCAGCCGGGCATGAGATTTCGGGCGTTGAGTTTCGCCAAGTGGTTGAACAGGTTCGGAAAGAAATGCCGGTGCAGGCTTCGGCGGATGAGGCGAAAACGAATATCGTGATGGTTGGGGCTGTAGAAGAAGAGCGGCCGGAGGTTTTGAGCCGTGCGAGTGAAGTTGCCGCGGTCGATGCGCGACGGGTGGTGACGCTGGCTATTGATGCACGAATGGCCAACTGGGACGAGAATGCCGAGGCAGACGGTTTACTGGTGCGGATTTATCCGCTTGATGCCGATGGGGCGATCGTGCCTGTGCGCGGGACGTTGAGCGTGGAACTGAAGGCCAAGCAAAACAGCGTGCATCACGCATCGCAACCGTACATCGAGGTCGGCCGATGGTCGGAGACGGTGCGGCCGACGGATTTCGGCGTAGGCGGCGCGACCTATCCCTTGCGATTCCAGGGCATTCACCCCGACTATGAACGTTCGATCCGGCCGATTGGATCCGTCTCTGCGTGTTTGACCGTGCCGGGGCAGGGGACGTTCCAGGCGACGACCGATTCGGTTTCGTTGCGATCTAAATAAATCCGGCCGGATCTATTTATTGAGCCGGAGCGTGGTCTGGTGATGGTTTATATGGTGCAGCACGCGGGCTATCCCGGCAACGACGGCGGCAAGATTTTGCCTGCCTTCCGCAAAGCGGCAGCGGATGCGTTTGGGAAGTAGTGGTCCTTCACATGGAGGATTGACGCGCTGCGGCTTGGGGGGTAAACTTGTTTGTGTTGCTCAGGTTGAATGAGCATACAGTTACGGTGGTTTTTTTGAGTTTTCTTATTGGCCGGCTTTACCGGTC
>CAYWGR010000029.1:16588-24414 GCA_964458015.1 uncultured Planctomycetaceae bacterium | reverse complement strand
GTATATCTGTGGGCGAATGGTTTATGATTACAACAGCCCCTATTACTATTCAGGTGAGTGAAGAGGCGGCAAAGGCTTTTGCTCAGGTCTCGCCCGAGGAAAAGCAAAAGATTCAGTTGCTTCTCGATCTTCGCTTGCGAGATTTGACCGGTTCGTCGCGCAGATCACTTGGATCGCTTATGGATGAGATTGGTTCTAAGGCTGAAACACGCGGGCTAACTCCGGCCATTCTGGAATCGCTGCTAAAAAATGACTGAGCTTCGGACGGTGTGGGACACCAACGCGGTCATTAGTGCGATGCTTTTGCCTTTCTCTGTGTCACGCAAGGCTTTTGATGCGGCATTGGAGCAAGGGCGATCCTTGCTTTCCGCGGTGGTTATCCAAGAAATCGACGAGGTGCTACGTCGGCCGCGGTTCGACAAGTATCTGTCTGAAGAAGACCGCGTTGAATTCTTGACGACTTTGATTTTGCAGTCTGAACTGGTGAATGTGACGGATTCTGTATCGATTTGTCGGGATCCACAGGACAACAAGTTTCTGGAATTGGCTATCTCCGGCCGTGCGACACACGTTATTACGGGTGATGCGGATCTTCTTGTGCTTCACCCATTCCGCGGCATTGCGATTGTCTCGCCGAGTACATTTATGACATTGATGTGAGAACAAGAGGCGTTGAGCATGACCAAGCCGCCGTCGAGCGACTCCTCATCCGGTCCGATTACCTTCTTACTGGTGCTAGTCATTGCGGCCGGTCTGCTAGCGATGTTCATGGCGGGAGATGAGTATGACGGCGATGGTGTATTGGCGGTTCTGCTGATCGTTTTCGTGTGTGCGATCATAAGCGGCGGTTGGCTGTATCGTCACCACAGCAATGCTCCGATGATTTTATTGATCGCCTTGATGGTGCAATGCGGCGGATGTGCGATGACGTTCATGCCGCTAATGGATTACTTTAGGACACAACGAGCGATACAATGTGTCTGTTTTATGAGGCTTCATTGGATCGGAGAAGCCTTGAGAGCGTACCATCAGCAATACGGCAGCTTTCCGCCGGCCTATGCCACAGACGTTGATGGCAAACCATCCCGTAGTTGGCGAATGTTGATCATGCCGCAATTCAATTCGGTTTACGGCAGCCAGTACCGATGGGACGAACCGTGGAATGGTGAGCATAACCGTTCTTTGACGAACGTCGAATCGCATTACTATCAATGCCCATGCAAGTATTGTTTGCGGATGTCTCGATCGACAAACTATGTGGCGATTGTTGGGCCGCATACGGCTTGGCCGGGGGCGAAGGGGAGCAAGTTGGCGGATTTCAAGGATGGGCCGGCGAATACGATCTTGCTGGTGGAGATTGCGAATTCTGATATCCACTGGGCTGAACCGCGGGATTTGACGGAGGAGGAATTTGTGCCGAAGATCAATGCGGATCGCCGCCGATCACCATCCAGCCGTCATTGGCCTCGGGGAGTGAATGTGTTGTTTGCCGACGGTTCGGTGCGGTTTTTGCCGGAAGGTTTGGCGCCTGAATTATTGCAGGCTTTGCTGACGCCTGATGGCGGTGAGATGGTTACGGCGGCCGCATGCGAGGCGGTGTTTCCGCCGAATGGTTCGTGAAGTGGGAGTTGATTCGAGTGGGGATGACAAAGGGGCTGTGGCAGGGATCCGACCACCCTCACCCCCGACCCCTCTCCCGCGAGCGGGCGAGGGGAGTTGCGAAGCCGCAAGCGGCTGTATAGGTGAGCAAGATTTTTGGGATATTCCAGGAAAAGAATTGGGATATTTTTGGAACGGATTTGGGATATTTAGGAAAAGAATTCCCATTGGCCGACGGCGTCGAAGGCGTTGGGGATGTGGTCGATCAGGGGGGAACGACTGTCTTCGGGCCAGGTGATGGCGACGACGTCGAAGCGGGCGGGGCAGTTTAGGAGTTGGTGACGTTTCAGAAACGTGACGGCCAATCGCGTGAGGCGGCGTTGCTTTTGCTGGTCCACGGCTTCTTCGGGGCGGCCGATGTCGGCCGATTGCCGGGTTTTGACTTCGACAAAGACGATGGTTTTGCGGTCAAGCATCACGAGATCGAGCTCGCCGGGGCCGGAGCGGTCGCCTCGGGCGAGGATTTTATAGCCTTGGCGACGCAGATAGCGCGCGGCAGCATCTTCGCCTCGCTGGCCGAGGGTTTTTCTTGGGAATAGACGATCCACCCACCGAGCGATGGTTTTCTTGGGAGAGAAGCGTTGAAAACCGTCGGAAATGATCTGCCGGAGATTCATCGGAGATCAGACAGCTTGAGGATTGGGAATAAAAAAGGGGGCTGGCGGCCCCCGGAAGAATTCTTACAAATCCACACTTACTCCGGGAGCTGTTAGCTCCCGGCTATTGTCCTTGCAGTGCGTTTCCGTCTTTTACGAAGATGCAATGCAAGGGGTAACGGCTACCAAAACAACCGATTAGCACTCCGTACCGCCCTCACCCCCGGCCCCTCTCCCGCAGGCGGGCGAGGGGAGCTTTTTACTTCTCACCCTCCCGCAATGTGGGCGAGGGGAGCTTTTATCTTCTCACCCTCTCGTAGGCGGGCGAGAGAAGTTCTTGTCTTCTCAGCCTCCCGTACACGGGCGAGGGGAGCAGGAAAGACGGCAGCCATCTCCCGTGAAAGCGGCTGGCTATCTCCGATGGAACATGCTCTGCGACAGGAAGCTATTTCTTGTCGGCGGAGGTGCGGCGCTCTTTGAGGCGGACGGCCTTGCCGGTGCGATCGCGGAGATAGTAGAGCTTTGCGCGGCGAGTGACGCCGGAACGCTTTACTTCGACCTTGGCGATACGCGGCGAGTTGAGCGGGAACTTGCGTTCGACGCCTTCGCCCTGCACGATGCGGCGGACGGTAAACGTGGCGCGCGAGCCGGAGCCGGCGCGGGCGATTACCAGGCCGTTGAAAATCTGGATGCGTTCTTTTTCGCCTTCCAGAATGCGGCAGTGGACGTCGACGGTGTCGCCGACTTCGAACTGCGGGACTTCGGACTTCAAGCTGGCCTGTTCGACCTGCAAGAGTATTTGTGCGTTCATAAAAGTTCCTTTCGTGAATCTCTGTATCCGCGGGGTGCGTGGAACACACCGCCGCGGACGAACAATGGCGCGTTTTGCGCGCCCTATACGGATGTATTAGTCTTCGAGTAAATCTTTGCGCCGTTCCATGGTTCGGAGGCGGCTATTTTCTTCGCGCCAGCGTGCGATTTCTTCGTGGTTCCCGTTCAGCAGGACGGCCGGGGCTTCGAGGCCGCGGTATTCGCGCGGGCGGGTGTATTGGTCGCATTCGAGCCACCGGCGGTTGCCGGAGAAGGAATCGTAAACGCTGCTGTCTTCGTCTCCTAAAACGCCCGGCACAAGCCGGATAGTTGCATCAATAATGGTCATGGCGGCGACTTCGCCCCCGTTGAGGACGTAATCGCCTATCGAAATTTCGTCGGGTTCGAGGAGTACTCGAATCCGGTGATCAAAACCTTCGTATCGGCCGCATAAAAGGATCAACCTCTTGTAGCGAGCCAATTCCTCGACGGTCGGCTGGTCGAGTCGTCGTCCTTGCGGAGTGAGCATGACCAGATGGCCGACATCCGGGGTTTGGCTCCGCACGGCTTCGACGCATTCGACAACGGGCTCGACTTTCATCACCATGCCGGGCCCGCCCCCGAAGGGGCGATCATCAACCGTATTATGTTTTCCGTGGGACCAGTCGCGTATGTTGTGCAAATGCACATCGACCAATCCTGTCTGAATCGCCTTGTTCAACAGACTTTGGCCCAGGTATCCCTGGAAGATATCGGGAAAAAGGGTCAAGATGTCGAAGCGCATTTGCGGCGATCAGCTATTTTCCTCGGGTGCGGCGGCCTGTTCGGGCGCGGCGACTTCGGCCGGTTGCGCATTCTTGGCTGGGCGTTCGCCCTTGGCCGGCTTCTGGGGTTTGGACGGCCGCGGCATGTTCGTAGGCGGCTCGGGACGACGGCGGCTTACGGCCAATCGTTCGAGCGCGGCCTGCTGGGCTGCCAAGTGCGTACCGTTCACTCCGTACTTTTTGATCAAGACAGAGACGGTATCGGACGGCTGTGCGCCGACGCCCAACCAGTAGTTGATCCGCTCGCCGAGCAAGAGAGCTCGGGCGTCGGTCTCGGGGACCAGCGGGTCGTAGGTGCCCAATTCTTCCAAGACGCGACCGTCGCGGGGTTTGCGAATGTCCATGGCACAAATCCGATAGTAGGGCCGATGTTTACGGCCGAACTGCTTCATCCGAATGCGTACTGACACGCGTTCCTCCTTAAAAGGGTACTAGTAGTTTTCAGTTATCAGTTTTCAGTAATCAGTTACTAGCTGTCAGCTATCAGCTACAGCTTCGTTATTTGTCTTTACGTTGATCGCGTTTTTTGCGGCGTAGCTCGCGTTCGCGTTCTTTCTTAAGTTTGGCTCTCTCGGCCGATGTGAGCCGTTTGCCGGTGCTGCCTTTTTGCTTGGCCAGGGCTGCGGCGGGGTTCATCATGCCGCTTTGGGTAAGCTCTTGCATGGCGCGCATTTTATCGCGGGGGCCCATGGTGGCCATTTTTTTCATGATGTCGGCCATGCCGTCGAACTGTTTGACCAGTTCGTTGACTTCGTGGGCCTCGACGCCGGCCCCGGCGGCGATGCGGCGGCGGCGGCTTTGATCGACCACCTTCGAGGGATTGCGGCGTTCGTCGGGCGTCATCGAGTCGATGATGCCGACGAGGCGGCGCATGTCTTTGTCGGCATCCATATTGCCGAGCATTTCGGCCATGCCGCCCATGCCGGGCAACATGCCGAGGATTTTGTTGAGCGGCCCGAGTTTTTTCGTCTGGCCGAGCATCTTTTTGAAGTCGTCGAGCGTGAATTCGCCCTTGCGAAGGCGGGCTTCCTGCTTTTGCATCTCCTCTTGGTCGAATTTTTGCTGTGCCTGTTCGACCAGGGAGAGGACGTCGCCCATGCCGAGGATTCGGCCGGCCATACGGTCGGGATAGAATTCTTCGAGGGCGTCGAGATGCTCGCCGGTGCCGATGAACTTGATCGGGACGCCGGTAATGGCTTTGACCGACAGGGCGGCGCCGCCGCGGGCGTCGCCGTCGAGCTTGGTCATGATGACGCCGTCGAGTTCCAACGCTTCGTTGAACGCCTTGGCGCTGTTGACGGCGTCTTGGCCGGTCATGGCATCGACGACCAGATAGACCTGATCGGGACTGACGCGGCGGTCGATCATCGAAAGCTGCTGCATCAACTCGGCATCGACGTGCAAGCGGCCGGCGGTGTCGAGGATGACGACGTCGGCGCCGGATTCGCGGGCCTGGCGGACGGCGGCGTGGCAGAGGGCCACGGGATCCGTCGCGTTAAGATCGGCATGAACCGGGATGCCGAGTTGTTGGCCGAGCACCTGCAATTGCTGGATAGCGGCGGGACGTTGCAAGTCGGCTGCGACGAGCATGGGTTTTCGACCGCGAATTTGGATCGAGCGACCGAGCTTGCCGCAGGTAGTTGTTTTGCCGGAGCCTTGAAGTCCGCAAAGCATCAGGACGGAAACGTCGCCCCGCAGGTGGAGCGAGTGATCGACGGGGCCCATCAAGTTGATGAGTTCTTGATGGACGATGGAGACGAGCTGTTTTGTGGGGTCGAGCGATTTGAGGACCGTTTCGCCGACGGCCTGTTCGCTGACGCGGCCCATGAAGTCCTTGACGACGGGCAGGCTGACGTCGGCTTCCAGGAGGGCCCTTTGGACCATCTGGAGACCTTCGCGCATATTGGCCTCGGTGAGCTTTCCACGACCGCGGAAAGCGCGCAAGGCCGAACTCAGGTTTTCCTGCAAGGACTCAAACATAATGCCATAGATAGGATCGGTTCAAAGTAATCCCATATAGTAACGGAGAACATACTACTTTGGCAATGCGGTTCTGAAGAACATTTTGGGGGAACTTTGGGTGAGCGGCCAAAAAATCGCCCCGCGTCCCCCCATTGTTGTGGGTGGACGGTTTGGATTGACGGTACTAAGATTCCAATAGCAGGGGGGCTTGAGACCGCCGGCGTGTTTTTTTAGCGGTCCAAGATCCCTGGCGTTATTCGGGGACGAAAGAGGTTTCCCGAAGAAAAGTCGGGAAGCATGGCAGCCCACCCGAAGTTGGGGCACGCAGCAGATCTTTCTCCAAGATGGGAGTTTGTTCGTTGGGAAAGGATCTGCATCTTTTCGGCCGGCTGCCGAACGGTGTGTGTGAGAAAGGTTGAGTTGTCTACCGAATAATCGTCTTGGATCGGCTCCCCTGACTTTGTTATGTAAGGGAGGCGTGAGGGGTCGGAGGTTGTGATTGCCGATCGTCCTTTCGCGTGATTGTTAAGAGGCAAAGCAGCCTCCGACCCTGAGGGCCTAGGAGGGCGTCAGTAAAAAAACGGATTTTTTCTTTTGTTTTCTCTTCGGTTTTTTTCGTGCAAGACGTCTGTGACGTGCAACCAGGAAGAGAGAGCCCCTTGGAATTGAAAAACGTGAAATACCGAAGTTGACACGTTTTGTATTTGGATCTAGATTTTTGCGGAAGATTCTACCATATCAACATTTATTGATGTCCAGCGAAGCAATGCAGCCGTAATTAAACGGTCTTCCCAAATGGATTGGCCGGCCGATTTGTAGGATGGTTTAGCTGTGTTCCTTATCTGATCGTCAATTCAAACTAGGGAGTTGCATCTGAGATGCGCAAATACACCCTGTTCACCGGTTGTATTGTTTTTGCCGTTTTTGCGGTTTCTTCATGTTTTGGTCAAGATTGGGCCCGAAACATGTTTAAGATTACCGAACACGATTTCGGCCCGGTGGCTCGGAGCGCCAAGGCCGAGTACCGGTTTGTGTTCGAGAACCTTTATCTGGAAGATGTTCACGTGGCCGGCGTTCGGACCAGTTGCGGCTGCACGACGCCGTCGATTGAGAACGAGACGCTGAAGACCTACGATAAAGGCTCGATTGTGGCCCATTTCAACACGGATACTTTTTTGGGCCAGCGTGGCGCGACCTTGACAGTGACGATCGACAGGCCTTTTTATGCCGAAGTGCAACTGCACGTAAAGGGCTTTATTCGGGGCGACGTGGTCGTGGAGCCGGGCAGCGTGCAGGTAGGTTCGATCGATCAGGGCATGGGCGCGGATCAGACGGTGACGATCAATTATGCCGGTCGTAGCGATTGGCAAATCACGGATGTGAAGAGTTCGAATTCGCATGTATCGGCCAAGGTCGTGGAGACAGGTCGCAACTATGGCCAAGTATCGTATGCCTTACAGGTTCATGTGGACCCGACGGCCCCGGCCGGCTATCTGAACGACCATTTGATGCTTGTGACGAACGACGAGGCCGGTCAGCAGGTTCCGGTGCTGGTCGAGGGGCGTGTTATGCCCGGCATCACGGTGAGCCCCACGGCGTTGTTCATGGGCGTGGTTCAACCGGGTCAGCAAGTGACCAAGCAGCTTGTGGTGAAGAGCAAGAAGCCGTTTAAGATTTTGGGTGTCACTTGCGAAGACAAGTCGTTCAAGTTCGACACTTCGAAGGAAACGACCGCTAAAGAGTTGCATTTGGTGCCGGTTACGTTTACGGCCGGCGTGGATGCGGGCAAAGTGATGAAGACCATTAAGATCGAGACCGATCAGGGCTCGATGACGCCGGAATTGGCGGCGTATGCCGTTGTGGCGGCCCATTAAACTGGACTCATAAACTAAATTGCATTTGTACATGGCGGGTTTGGCGTTATGCCGGCCCGCCTGTTTTTATATCTTGGGGGGGTCGTCAAAAGCAGGAATCG
>CAYWGR010000029.1:0-16578 GCA_964458015.1 uncultured Planctomycetaceae bacterium | reverse complement strand
CCCCCCCCCCCCCCCCCCCCCCCCCCCCCCCCGGGCCCCCCGCCCCCCCACCCCCCCCCCCAGCATCCCCCCCCGCCGGCGGCGGGTCGTCAAAGGCAGGAATCGAGAGAAAAATTGGACAGGTTGCAAGATTCGGAGCGGAGAGGAAACAATCTGGTAGACAGCTTTTTGGCAAGGGTCGCCTTCCCGATCGGGGGGCTTGGTGCAGACGTCTCGCCTGTGCAATGCAGTCGAGACGGCTGCACCATCATAAGCATGGAAGAGTCTTGGGGAACAACAAAGTATTGGTCTATTTCTGGCAAAAAAGGAGAGCGGCAATGTCGCGGAAAATGGTTAAACGTTGTGCTTGGTTGAGTGGAATCGTCGGCGTGTTGGTAGTGTTTGGCACGTTGACGGGGGCGACGGCTTCGATTTATCAATTGGTTGCGGGGGATGCATCCAGCACGGCTTGGTATGCGGATAATCCCGCACCGCAGGCGACTGCACAGCCGGTAGCAGCGCAGCAGGCGCCCGATCCGACGGCGCGAAATGCGGCGGCTTCGCTGTCGAAGGCGTTTCGTGAGGCGGCCAGTCGCGTGTCGCCGTCGGTGGTGATGATTACGAACACACCGGCGGTCGTTCAGCGGATGCAGGAGCGAAAGCTTCGTCCCAATAATGAAGATGAAGAGGATGAGGACATGCCGTTCGGATTCAAGGGTACGCCGTTCGGCGACATGTTTAAGAATCCCGAGTTCCGTCACTTCTTCAAGGAGCTTCCGCAGATGCCCGACATGCCGGGCCGTGGACGCGTTGGAGCGGGTTCCGGCGTGATCGTCGATCCTGACGGAACGATTTTGACGAACAACCACGTGGTTGCGGGCGGAGGCAATATCACGGTTCGTTTGGCCGACGGACGCGAGTTCAAGGCGGTCGATATCAAGACCGACCCGAAAACCGACTTGGCGGTTTTGCACATCAAGGACGCGGGCAAGTTACCTGCGGCCAAGTTGGGCGACAGCGACAAGGTTGAGGTTGGTGATTGGGTTTTGGCCTTGGGCGAGCCGTTCGGACTTGAAGGCACCGTGACGGCGGGCATCGTGAGCGCGAAGGGACGCGGCATCGGCATCACGGCTCGCGAGGATTTCATTCAGACCGACGCGGCGATCAACCCCGGCAATAGCGGCGGACCGTTGGTGAATATCGACGGCGAGGTCATCGGCATCAATACGGCGATTTCCTCGAATACCGGCGGGTATCAGGGCGTTGGTTTCGCGATTCCGATCGACTTGGCCAAGTGGGTCGGCGGTCAATTGGTGAAGAGCGGGAAAGTGAATCGGGCCTATCTGGGCGTTGCGATTCAGCCTGTTACGCAGCCGTTGGCCGAGCAGTTCAAGGTTAAAGTGCGCGAGGGCGTGCTGGTGACCGACATTCAGCCGAATACGCCTGCCGCCAAGGCGGAGCTGAAGAGCGGCGACATCATCGTGGAGTTCGCCGGGAAGCCGGTGGCCAATCCTCGGCAATTGCAGGGGATCGTCGAGATGGTTCGGCCGGGCAGCACGCAGAAGCTTGCGATTATCCGCGACGGCAAGCGGATGACGTTGGACGTGGTTTGTGCCGAGCAACCGGCCAGCTACGGAATGAATCAGGATGAGATTTCCGAATCCACCGGCAATGGCGAGACTTCCCGCTTTGAGAAGCTGGGCGTTCAGGTGGAGAATCTGACACCTCAGTTGGCGGAGAAGCTGGGCATCAAAGCCGAGCACGGAGTGGTGATCAGCGACGTGCAAGCGGGCAGTCCCGCGGCGATGGTGGGGATGACCTCGGGCATGGTGATTACGCAGGTTGATCGGCAGCCGGTGAAATCGGTGGAAGAATTCCGCAAGGCAGTGGAAAGCAAGCCTTTGGAGAAGGGATTGCTGATGTTAGTGCAGTCGTCGAAAGGCAGTCGGTTCGTGGTGATTCGCGTCGAGGGGAAGTAACGGACTGACTAATAAAGATAGTGCACCCCGCACCTCCGGGGTTTGATGCGGCAAGATTCGCCCGAAGACCTTGCCCTCAAACGCCGGAGGTCTTTTTGTTTTTAAGCCGACGGATAGATTTTTATCGTTTGAGAAGGAGAGGAACCAGTCGGATTGACTGCCGAAGAGGACGTTGGCGAGGTAGTCGGAGAAGACGGTGGTTTCGGAGCCGTTTTTTGCGGAGGAAGGTATTGCGCGGTTGAGCGTGCAAGAACGTCCTAAGGCGGCGGGCGGATCTTAATTGCCCGACACAACGCCCACGCTGTCGGTGAGTGCCTGCCGTGTACCACCCAGCGATTTATTCTACCTGTCGTAGTCCATCATCTACCTTTGGTTCAGTGGACTCTCATTGCGAATACGCACTTGGTTATTGCTGAGTAGCCTATAGTTTATATGGGAACGTGTATCCCCCGATGGGGCTAAGCTCGTTGATGTGAATGAGAAGATATTCTTGAGTCACCTGCCACGGGGGCATGTCGCATGGCGCTTTGGAATTGTGTAACCCAACGGCGTCGCTGACGCATATCGCAAAAATGTTTCGAACCAGATTACTAGCTCTCACAATGACCGGCATTCTTCTGGTGGGAATCATCCCGCTGGCGGGCATTGAATTTCGTCGTGGGCAATTGCGCGACGAAATGATTGGGGAACTGAATGCTCTCGGGCGGAGCGAATGCGCGAAGGTGGCTAAGGATGTCTACCTCATGCTGCGTGCCCAGCACGAGAAGCTGAAGAAGGAGGTTCGATACGATCTCAATGTCGCGGAATACGTCATGGAGGAGGCGGGCGGGCTCTCCCTTTCGCAAGATCGCGTTCACTGGACGGCACAGAATCAGTTCTCGGGGCAATCGGTCGAAATGGATATGCCGAAAGTGCTCATCGGCAATCGCTGGATCGAGCAGAACACGAATCCCGCGGGCCTCTCGCCGGTTGTCGACAAGGTCCACGAATTGGTTGGCGCGCGATGCACGATCTTTCAGAGAATGAACGAATCCGGGGATCTTCTGCGAGTCTGCACCAATGTTCTCAAGAAGGACGGTACTCGGGCGATTGGAACCTACATTCCCGCCACGGAACCGGACGGCGCGGCCAACCCCGTGGTCGCTGCGGTGCTTCTAGGCAAGACCTATGTGGGTCGCGCCTATGTCGTCGACGACTGGTATCTCACGGCCTATGAGCCCATCTTTGATGCGAAACGGAAGGTTATCGGCGCTCTCTTCTGCGGGGTTCGTCTGGAAGACATTCCGGAACTGCGAAAGGGAATCGTTGACATCACCGTCGGCCGGACGGGCTATGCCTATGTTCTCGGCGGCAGTGGAGAGCAAAAAGGACGCTACGTCATTTCGCGGCGGGGGCTTCGCGACGGAGAAAACATTTATGACTCGCAAGACGCCTCGGGGGAGTACTTCATCCGCTCGATCATCGAAAAAGCGAAGCAAACCAAGAATGGCGACTGCGAATTCACGACCTACTCATGGCGCAATCCGGGCGAGGAATCGCCGCGTCGGAAAGTTGCCGCGGCGACCTACTTCGAGCCTTGGGATTGGGTCATCGGAGTCGGCACGTATGAAGATGATTTTCAGGATGCGATTGCTCGTGTCGACCAAGCGGCCTCACGCCTCATCTTCTGGGGATTTATCGGAGCGTTGACGGCTTTTGCACTGTGCGGCATGCTAGGCTTGGTGGAATCCAGACAGATTGCCGCCATGAAGGAGGCAGAACAGGCGCTGCGTGAATCGGAGCGACGACTTACGAACATCATTGATTTCTTGCCAGACGCCACGTTTGCCATTGATCGTGACGGGAAGGTCATTGCATGGAATCGGGCAATCGAGGAGATGACTCACGTTCCTGCCGAGCGGATGCTTGGCTGCGGCAATCACGCCTATGCCGTGCCGTTTTATGGCGAGGCCCGGCCGATCTTGGTCGATCTGATCTTCAAGGATGACACCGAAATTGAAGCCTATTATCGCTCCATTCGCAGGAAGGGAACACAACTGATCGCGGAGAGCGTCAGTTCCAGACTTCCCGGCGGCAGGGACACATACCTCTGGATCGTGGCGGCTCCTTTATACGACAGCAGCGGCCAACTGATCGGAGCCATCGAATCGATCCGCGACATTACCGAATTGCGTCAGGCTCGCGACGAAGCGCAAGCAGCAAACCGTGCTAAGACAATTTTTTTGGCCAACATGAGCCACGAGTTGCGCACGCCTTTGAACGCGGTTTTGGGGTTCTCTGAACTCATGCAGGAGGATGCCACGCTCAGCGAGAACCAAAAGGAAAATCTGAGTGTTATCAAACGCAGCGGCACTCACCTGTTGGGACTCATCAATGATGTTTTGGAGATTTCGAGAATCGAAGCCGGCCGGGTCACGAGGGAAGAAACCAGTTTTGATCTTTGGAGTACCCTGGAAACCATCAAGGACATGATGCGTTCCCGGGCCAAGGCCAAGGGGCTGTCATTCATTCTGGAATGCGATCCCACGTTGCCTCGCTATGTGAAGGCCGACGAACGGAAGCTGAAGCAGGTGATCCTTAATCTGGCTGGAAATGCCGTCAAGTTCACGCAGCAAGGCAAGATCACGCTAAGGGCGAAGGAGGAGAATGAAGGAACAATTCTTCGGTTCCAGGTCGAAGACACCGGCCCAGGCATTGATGCCCAAACTATACCGGGGCTGTTCGAACCCTTCGCACAAGGACGTCCGCAACAGGAGGGAGCTGGTCTGGGATTGTTCATCAGCCGCAAGCTCGTGGAGTTCATGGGCGGCAAAATCAGCGTCGTGAGTGAGCCGGGCAAGGGCTCCGTGTTTTCATTCGATATCCGTTGCGAAGCCGCCGCGCGTGCGGAGATCGCATCCACCGAAGTTCATCGCGTGGCGAGTCTGGCGCCAGGGCAACCCTCCCCGCGGATTCTTGTAGCCGAAGATATTTTGGAAAACCGCCTTCTTATGACAAAAATGCTTCGGTCGAGGGGCTTCGAGGTAGTGGAGGCGGTCAATGGGGCAGAAGCCGTGGAGTTGTTTGAGGACCGCCAACCGGATCTGGTGCTGATGGATATGAGGATGCCGGTCATGGACGGCTATGAGGCGATCCGGAGGATTCGATCGACGCAACGAGGAAGAGCGATTCCCATCTTTGCGGTCACCGCCAGCGCGTTCGAGGAAGAGCGGCAGAAGATTCTTGCCATTGGCGCGGATGACTTCATCAGGAAGCCAGTGCAAGGCTCTGAACTGTTCGAGAAGATACGATTGGTTCTGAACATTACATACATCTACACGGACGAGCGAGCCGAAGTCGCAGATGTCATCGATCGGGCCAGCCTTGGGGAAATGGTCGGCAAGCTTCCTGAAGATTTGAGCGGTCAATTGGGCCGTGCCATAGGTACGCTTGACCTGGAGGAATTCAAAACGTTGCTTCCCACGGTTGCGCAACATAACCCACATCTCGCCGACCAGCTCAAGGAACTGGTGGATGGATATCGGATGACGGAGTTGGCGGAGCTTTTCCAGCAACGATCTCATGATCCATGAGATCATTCAATGTTGCAAAGATGGTATGTTGTTGGCAGAATGTTCGGGAGATGTAACTTCCGGCTTTACTGTCCCTTACCGCCGGTCCCACTCTCGAAAAGCGGGCGAGGGGGGCATGCGTGATGGATAGGATCCATGACTTCGTTTTTTCAGGAAATCGGTCTCCCGCAATCGCCCCCAGTTCGGGTATATTGTTGCCCAAAGGGTGGAACTCAAGGATTTGAAGGGCGGGAGGTTGAGCCTGGATGTCAGATACGGGCGAATTCGACAAGGATGGCGAGGTTGCGGGCACGTCGGTCCCAGGTGACGCGACGGCAAGTTCGACGCCGGGCTCGGCGTTGGGACGCTGGTGGAGCGATTACTGGGAGACCTTGGGGTGGATCGTATTTGCCGGCATTCTAGTGGTGTTCTTCCCGATTGTGGTGTATCGCACGTCGCGGATGAACAGCAACGATTTCTGGCAGTTCTATGAGTCGTCGCAATTTGTATTGGAGTTTGGCACCCGTGCTCCGGACTCGAAGTTTTTGCACTACTTGCCCTCGGTCGATGTGGCCGCGGCCGCCGTGGCTTGGATGCCGATTCGGTTGGCGGCGGCGGCGTGGTTCGGCATCATGGTGACGGGTTGGCTTTGTTTGTTGAGGGCGGTGCGACGTTATTTATTAGCGGATTGCGACGCGGTGCAAGCCAGGCAATCGGTGCTTGTGGCCGGACTGTTGGTGATGCCGTTGTTTTTGGATCATCTTTGCGTGGGGGCGTTTCATATTCTGATGGTTTGGTTTTTGGTGGCCGGGTTGGGCCGCGTGAGTCAGAATCGTCCTTGGTCGGGCGGTGCGTTGCTGGGGCTGGCCGTTTGGGTCAAGTTGTTGCCGATGATCGGCGTCGGCTATTTGGTGCTGAAGCGGAAATGGCTGCCGGCGATTTTCGCGGTTGTAGTGGCGTTGGCGGTTGATTTTTCGCTTTCGTTGCTTGCTTATGGGCCGGCGACTACTTGGCAGTTGCATCGCGAGTGGTGGGCGAGCGAAGTTTGCGCTACTCAGAACCGAATGCTCACGGATGAACGTCCGATTGACGAGGACCGGATCACGAATCAGTCGGCCATGATCGTAATGCGGCGTTTGTTGACGCACATGGGTCATGGAACGGAAGAGGACCGGGCGGATGCGATTGAATGGGGTTATAAGGTGAAGCCGAATACGATCGGGTCGGTGGACAACGGCGGTTTGCGGCCGGATGTGGCGAAGGCCGATCTTTCGGCGTCGCAGCTTCGGATGGTTTATGCGGTTTTCACGGGGTTGCTGGGGCTGGGCGTTTTGTACTATTGGCGACAGCCTGGGCGGGATTTGGCGCCGGATCGATGGGCGACGGAAATTGCTTTGGTGTCGCTGGCGACGCTCTGGTTTTCGCCGCTGGTGTGGAGTTATCATCCGACGGCGGCGTTGCCGGCGATTGCGGTCGTCTTTTCGCGAGCGCCGCGTTATCCGCGGACGTCGCAGCTTATGGCTGCGTTATGGCTGTTCTCGATTTTGATGATGGGAGTGCCGGTTGTGCGCGCGCACGGCGTAACGCTTTGGATGAATCTGTTGCTGGGCGTGTTTTTGTTGGTTACAGCGCGCGGAGCTTGTCCAACTCTCGGAATGATTTCATCGCTTCCTGCACTGAAAACCAAACCGACACAATGAGAAACACGGTATAGACGAGTGTTATTACCGTGAGGACGTTTTTCCAGAGGGGCGAGAATTGGCGGCTTCGCCACAGAAGCGGCAGCGCCAGCGGGCCGAGCACTAGGAAGATCAGCGGCAGGATAACCCAGGGACTTTCGAAGAAACTTGTGGGGCGCGAGGCCGGATCGTAGCCGTATGCGGATGTTCTGAGTCGGCCGCTATCGGCCAGGATGACGGTGGGTTCCCCGCAATGCCGGCAGTAATTATCAGTGGCATCCAAAACCGCATGGCAATTCAGGCAGAGGATTTTTTGGATGGCAGGGGCGTTCATAATCTGGTCTACATTAGCCAACGTGCGGCGTCTTTGGCCCAGTAGGTTAGGATGATGCCGGCGCCGGCGCGTCGGATGGCAGTTAAGGACTCGAGGGCGGTGAGTTTTTCGTCGAGCCAGCCGCGCTCCGCGGCGGCTTTCACCATGCTGTATTCCCCTGATACATTATAGGCCGCTAATGGGACGCCGGGAAAACGCTCGCCGGCTCGGTGGAGGATGTCGAGGTAGGCCAGGGCGGGCTTGACCATGATGATGTCGGCTCCTTCGGCCAGGTCGAGTTCGATTTCGCGCATGGCTTGATCGGCGGCAGCGGCGGGATCCATCTGATAGCTGCGTCGGTCGCCGAATTGCGGGGCGCTTTCGGCCGCTTCGCGGAATGGCCCGTAAAAAGCACTGGCGTACTTGGCTGCGTAGCTCATGATCGGGAGATGCGAAAAGCCGGCAGCGTCGAGGGCGGCGCGGATAGCGCCGACCATGCCGTCGATCATGCCGCTGGGAGCCACCATGTCGGCGCCTGCTTGGGCATGGACCACGGCCTGTCGGGCCAAGAGTTCGAGCGTTGCATCGTTTTCGACATCGAGCCGGCCGGTGGAGCGGCCAATGGCGCCGCAGTGGCCGTGGTCGGTATATTCGCAACAACAGACATCGGTGATGATCAGAAAATCGCGCGATGTTTGTTTGGCGGCACGGATGGCTTGCGCGATGATGCCGGAGGAGCTCATGGCATCGCTGCCGGTAGCGTCTTTGTGGGCGGGGATGCCGAAAAGGATCACGCCGCCGAGCCCGAGTTCGACGGCCTGGCTGATTTCGTCGGCGAGCATGTCGGGCGACAACTGGCATTGGCCGGGCATGGCGGCGATGGGTTCGCGGATGCCTTCGCCGGGGCGAACAAACAGCGGCAGGATGAAATTGGACGGCGAGAGCCGGATTTCGCGGACCAGATTACGGATCGCCGGAAGATGGCGAAGCCTTCGCATGCGCGTGGTGGGAAATGTCATGATAGGAAATTGTAGCCCATAGATGGGGATGGGGAAATTTCGGCCAAAACTAGGGTTTGGACGGTGATTTTTCGTTGAGAGCTTTGCGGGCGAGAGCGACGGCCTCGGCGGCCCATGGTTTTTCGCTGTAAAGCTCGACGACGGCGCGGTACATCGCTTGCGCGGTTTCGGGGTCGCCGGCACGCATGGCGTCGGCGGCTTGGAGCCGTTCCTTGAGGGCGATGAGTTGGTCGGAGGCGTTTTTCTTCACCTGATGTTGAAGCTGGGCCAGCTTTCGCTTTGCGAGCGTAAGGCATTGACCGGCGGGGCCCGCGTTGTCGCCGGGCTGGTTGTTGAGATCGACGATGGCTTGGAGTTTTGCCATGCCTCGCACGGGATCGTAGCGTGCAATGGTGATTGCTTCCAGATAAAGCTGCTCGATGGGCGAGAGACCTTTGGCGCTTTCCTGCCCTCGGACTCGCCGATCGAAGGTTTTTTCGAGGCGATACAAGTCGATTTCGCGGGCGTATTCGCGGAGTTGGCCTGCGCGGATGTCGCCGGAGAAACGGAGGAGGAAGTCGTTGATGTCGGGTTCGGCCAACAGCAGCGACTCGAGCGATTTATCGGAGGCGTGGGTGGAAATGCGGTCGAACAAAGCGTCGGCGGTCGGCGGCCGGAGGAACCACCATGCGATGAGTCCCAGGGTGAGTAATGCCGAGGCCAATGCCCAGGTTTGGAAGGAAATGATGGGGTGGTGCGTGGGTTCTTCGACGGCCTGATCTAATTCGTCTTCGCCGACGACAATGAAGCGACCGACGGAAGGGAAAGTATCTGCCGGTGGTTGTATGGATTTTTCCTCGACGGGCGAGGAGATACGCAGGATCGGCTCGGGCCGTTTTTCGTGCGATATCGAGTCGGTAATTACTTCAGTGACAGGCAGATTGCCGACGGGCTCGTGAAGCGTCGGTTCGTCGGGGATGTCTTCGGGCGGCGGAACGGAGAGCGTTTCTTGAACGGCGGGCGGCGACGGCGCGGCTTGCTCGAACCAATCGGCCGAAGCATCGAGCGTCTCGGGCGAGGTGGATAAGGCGTGCAGCATTTCTTCCAATCGCCGGCCGAGTACGCTTGCGTTGGGGATTCGCCGTTCCGGCTCTTTTTCGAGAAGCTGGGTTAAAATACGTTCGAATTCCTCGGGTACTTCGGGGGCATGTTGGCGGATCGGGTCGGGCGGATCGTAACGCTGCTTGTGGAGCACGTCGAGCAGCGAGCGGCCGCGAAACACGGGGCGGCGGGCCAACAGTGCATAGAGCAAGGCGCCTAAGCTGTAGAGATCGGCACGATACTCGACGGGGCGACCTTCGGCCTGTTCCGGGGCCATGTATTCGGCGGTTCCAAGCACGTTGCCGTCGTTGGTGAGGCGGGCGTTGCCGAAGAGTCTCGCGATGCCGAAGTCGGAGAGCTTGACGTGGCCGTCTTTGGCCATCAACAGATTGCCCGGCTTGATGTCGCGGTGGACGATGCCTCGGTCGTGGGCGTGGCGCAGGGCGAGGCACATTTCGATGCCGATTCCGGCGGCTTCGCGCCAGTCGAACCGTCGCCCTCGCTGCAATTCTTCTTCGAGGCTGTTGCCATCGACCAATTCCATCGCATAGAAGAGATGGCCGTCTTGCTCGCCGAAACCGAATAGCCGCACGATATTGGGATGGTTGAGTTTGCGGAGGGTTTCGATTTCGGATTCGAAACGGACGCGGAAGCCTTCTTCCTGGGCCAGAGCGGCGGCAAGAAGTTTTACGGCGGCGGGTTCGCCGCTTTCGCGGTGAACGCCCTCGTAGACCGTGCCCATGCCGCCACGGCCGAGTTTGCCGACGATTTGGTAGGGGCCAAGGTGGTCGAAGGGCATGGGAGGGGGCAGAGGTTAGGGATTAGGGGGCAGAGGTCAGGGATTAGGGGACAGATTTATTGTCACGATAACAGTAATTTTACCGCATAGTGGTGATTGTTGCCAGTCGTTGGGGGGCTGCACGTGGTTTCGGACGGATATTAGAATGGAACCCATGAATTCAAGCATGACGACTGCCTGCGGACGCCAAGATTCACCTCGATCGTTTTGCGGACTGCTGAACCTGAACAAGCCACGGGGGATAACCTCGCGGCAGGTGGTCAATATGGTGCAGCGTTTAACCCGGCCTGCCAAGGCGGGACATGCCGGGACGCTCGATCCGCTGGCTTCGGGGGTGCTGGTGGTATGCGTCGGCGGGGCGACGCATTTGATCGAATATGTTCAGCGGATGCGCAAGCGGTATGTCGGCACGTTTTTGCTGGGTCGGCAGAGTCCGACGGAGGATATCGAGAGCGAAGCGGTTGTGCTGACGGATGCCAAGCGTCCGACGTTGGAAGAGATTCAAACGGCGGCCTGCGGATTTGTAGGGCGGATCGAGCAGCGTCCGCCTGTATTCTCGGCGCTCAAGATTCACGGTCGGCCGGCCTATAAACTGGCTCGGCAGGGGAAGCCGGTGGATTTAAAGCCGCGGCCGGTGGAAATTTTCGAGATTCAGGTGAGGTCGTATCAGTATCCTGAGTTGGTTTTGGAAATCGAGTGCGGCAGCGGCACTTATATTCGCTCGCTGGGCCGCGATTTGGCAGCGTCGCTGGGCACGGGGGCCGTGATGTCGGCGCTGGTTCGCACGGCGATTGGCGTTTTTTCGATCGAGGATGCATACGATCCGAGGGATTTAACGTCGGACAACTGGACGACGCATCTACAGCCGCCTCTAAGAGCGGTGGGATATTTGCCGACGGTGCAGCTTTCGGCCGACGAGGCGATGCGGATTCGGAATGGGCAAAGCGTTGAATGTGGCTCGGAATGTGCCGTTTCTGACGAGTTTGCGGCTTTGGATCCCGACGGAGGTCTTGTCGGAGTGCTTTATCCGTCCGAGGCGGGGAGATGGCTGGTGCGTCGAAATATGCCGACGGGGTAGGGATGGAAAGGTCTGGTAAAGCGAGTGGCATACGAGAGGGAGAATTCTCGCACATTCCGGGAGCTGTCAGCTCCCGGCTATTTTTTTGCCTTAAATACGCTGCAAGCATGTTTCTTGCGACTGTTTAATCCGACGGCGGGGTTCGTGCGGGTTGTACTTGAGGCGACGGTTTGAAGCATGTTTTCGGAGGGGTAAACGGCAGGGTGCGAAGGGCGTAGGTTGGTTGAAATTGTCTTGCGGCGTCGATATAGCGAGTAGCCGCCACTATGCCGCCCCCCCAATTTTGAAAGTCTTGTGGTGTAGGCGTCTTGCCTGATCGTGCAACGACAGGTCGGACGCCTGCACCACAACGGCGTATTATGTTAGAAAACCGTAATCTGAAAATCGATTTGCTAGCACTGGTTCTGCTGGCCGGCGTGATCTTTCTTGGGGCCGCATTGTTGAGTTACGATCCGGCCGATCCGCCGGGCAAACTTGTCTTTCCGCAGCATTCGCAGCCGGTCAATATGTGCGGATATTGGGGGGCTTTGGTAAGCCGCTTGATGTTTGAAGTATTTGGCCTGGGGGCTTACTATCTGCTGGTTTCACTGGCGGCTTTCGATGCTGTATTGCTGATCCATCGGAATGTAAGTCAGCCGTGGCTGCGCGCCGGGGGCTGGCTGCTTTCGATGATCGGTTTCACGACGTTGGCGGCGTTGGCGGCGCCGAGTTTTTCGCCGGGACCGGTGATTGGGCCCGGCGGCTATTTCGGCGTTTCGATCAAGGCCTTGTTGCAAACGCAGTTTGCCAGTGTGGGGGCGTATATTCTTACGATCAGCATGGTGATAGGCGGCCTGCTGCTTTCGACCGACTATTTGTTGGTACGGCTATTGGCTTGGGCGGTTGGCAATCCGTCGCGCAAGCTGGGGCAAGGCGTTTTGCAGGTGGGCACGGCTTATGCGCAGAAGTTGAACGGAGTGCGCCGCTCGGATTTGGATAGCGTCGATGTGGTGCCGGCCGGCGGCCCGATGGCGGTTCGCGTAGCGGGCCGAGTTGCCGATGAGGCAGCGGAGGCAGTTGTCGCGGAGCCGAAGAAAGCGGCGGCCGAGATCGAGGTATTGGAACCGGCGACCGGCGAAGGGCGCAAGGCGCTCGGTTCGAAGGTGGGCATCAGCCGACCGAAATCGTCGAAGCAGCACAAGGAAGTGCTGGAAGAAATGGACGAATCGGGCGTTAGCCACGAGGCCTCGGACTATGAATTGCCTTCGCTCGAACTGCTGGTGAAGGGCGAGGCGTTCAGTTTCGACGAGCAAGAGAAAGAGGTGCGGCGGAAGGCGAAGATACTGGAGAAAACTTTTGCCGATTTCGGTTTCAATATCCGGGTGGTGGAGATTCAGACCGGCCCGGTGATTGCGCAGTTCGAGGTGGAGCTTGAGGCCGGTTTGCGGTTGAGCCGCATTACGGGATTGGCCGACGATCTGGCGATTGCGCTGCGCGTACCGAGCGTGCGCATCGTGGCTCCGTTGCCGGGCAAAAATACGGTGGGCATCGAAGTGCCGAACAACGATCGGCAGATCGTCCATTTGCGCGAAGTGATGGAAGAAGCGAGCGGCAAGGCGCAAAAGATGCGAATCCCGGTATATCTGGGCAAGGACGTGGCCGGGGCTCCGCTGATTGTGGATCTGACGACGTTGCCGCACTTGTTGATTGCCGGACGCACTGGCACGGGCAAGAGCGTCTGCTTGAATTCGATCATCGTTTCGATGCTGATGACGCGGCGGCCGGACGACGTGCGGATGTTGATGATCGACCCGAAGATGGTCGAATTGAGCCCTTATAAATGCCTGCCGCATTTGATGCATCCGGTGGTGACCGATATGCGCAAGGCCGAGGCGATTTTGGGCTGGGCTGTCGAAAAAATGGAAGAGCGTTATCATCTGTTGGCCCGGGCGGGCGTGCGGCATATCAGCGTCTACAACCAGTTGGGCGTGGACGAGTTGATGGATCGCATTCAGCCGGAGGACGATGAGGAACGCAAGCAGATTCCGACGCACATGCCGTATATCGTCATTGTGGCCGACGAGTTGGCCGACTTGATGATGACGGCTGCCAAGGAGGTGGAAGGGCATATTATTCGCTTGGCTCAAAAGAGTCGCGCGGTCGGTATTCATTTGGTGTTGGCCACGCAAAAGCCGACGGTGGATGTGATCACGGGCTTGATCAAGTCAAACTTGCCGGCACGTATTGCGTTCCAAGTAGCGAGCCGAACGGATAGCCGCGTGGTGCTGGATGAAATGGGCGCTGATAAGCTGTTGGGCAACGGCGATATGCTGTTCCTGTGGCCGGGCACCAGCACGTTGCTTCGCGGCCAGGGCACTTATTTGAGCGACGACGAAATTTCGCGGGTCATTGGGGCCGTGGCCACGGAGGAGCCGCAGTTTGTTAAGGAATTGGTGCAACTGAAGACGACGACGACGGACGGCGACGGCAAGGCGAAATTCGCGAACCGCGACGAGCTTTACGAGTCGGCGATTGATATCGTGGTGCGCGAGGGGCGCGGCAGCGTGTCGCTGTTGCAGCGATCGTTGGGCATCGGCTACGGTCGTGCGGCCCGGCTTATTGATTTTATGGCCGAAGACGGCATTGTGGGGCCGTATAACGGTTCGCAAGCGCGTGAAATACTGCTTTCGCTGGAACAATGGCAGCAGATGAACGGCGAGGAAGCGGCGCCGGCGGTTGCCGAGGCGTCGAAGCCGCGTCGCAATAATAAGATTCAATTGGAAGAGCCCGGGGAGCAGAGGATGTCGTCGGGCAGTATTCGGACGGTGAGGCCGGTGGACGATCCTGAAGAAGAGGACGAGGAGCCGCCTTTCGCGACCGACGAAGACGAAGAAGATTACGACGAGGAGGAACAGGAATTCGAGGAAGAGGATGAAGAGTACGAGGACGAAGACTATCAACAAGAGGAAGAAGAGGAGTTAGGCGAGGAAGAAGATGCGGAAGCGGAAGTTGAAGAACACGAGGAAGAACCGCCGGCGAAGAATGCGAAACGGCGTTGGAAGGCCGAGAGTGCGTAGGGCGGCAAGGGCCGCCAGCCAATGCGAGCTACCGCTCGGATAATCGTTGAGAATAGTACGAGAACAAACAAGCGGACAGGATTTCCAGGATTGACAAGATTTGCGAGAGGGTTTTGTTGATAACGATGTTGTTTGGGCTAGAGATAAGATAATTATGGGTAGGGCAGCTTGGCAACAGGGCCGCCGTACCGGCGGCTGCTAAACGTAGGGGCTGACGTTGTGTCGGTCGCTAAACTATTGTGCAATCCGGGCACATTCCGGGAGCTGTTAGCTCCCGGCTAATAAGCTTTCAGCTAACGAGTTCCTGGCTAAACTGTTGTGCTTTTTGCGGTCTGCGGACAAACCGCCATATCCTGTTACCGCACCCTGCCTGGGAAAATCTCTTTGCTGAGCGATCAGCAAGCTGAATGTAGCCCACAAATAAGGGCACTCGTGATTGAAATCCGCAGAAGACGGCCAAGAAATAAACGCGGGGCGAACGTTTTGGGCGTTCGCCCCGCGGAATCGTTTCCCGGATTTGCGTTAAGTCAAAAAAATTACTCGAGGGTGACTGGTAGGGAATCAGACATGCTTCCCAAGAGAGCGAACACCTCGGCACTGGTCGAAACGCTTAGCGAGCGGACGGAGCCGTCGCCCATACCATAGTTGATCGTACCGTTATGATCGCTGCCGGGCGACGCAAACCAGCCATTGTTCATCTGGGACGTTGAACCGCTGGTGGCAGAGAGCACGCCCGTGCTAAATAAGGTTGCATCACCGCCGACTGCCCAGCCGTCGTGGCTAATGACAGGGCCGGTGCTGGAATTACGAGTAGTGTCGCCCGACGCGGGTTGCGTGGTAATCCGTTGCAGTTCGCCGGTCATGAGGGTGTTGGATGTGCCATCGCGAATCGCGCCGAACGATGTGCTCATGTTGACTTGGCCGAAGATGCCCCAGCATTTCGAGAGGCTGGTGCCATCGGAGAAGTTGGCGGGGAAAGGAGTGGTCCCTGCTTTACTATATCCGGGGTTGAAACTCATAGTTTGCAAGGCCCAATCAAGCCGGCCGGCGCAACCGCCGAAATCGGTCCCGCCGCCCGTCCATACTGATGACGTTGAAGTATCCAGCATCATAACCGTATCGGTGCCCGAGCGGAAAGCGCTTCGACGGGTAGGGCAATAAAGCGTTCTGATCTCAAGTATGGCGGCTGGAGTGGAATAGACAACCTTAGTTGTGGCGTTGGTGTGGGCGGCAGTGTTACCTGAGACGCTCGTGCCGAAATCCCACTGCTTGAAGATGGTGTCCATTTCAATGTAGGGTAGTAACCGCAGTAAAAAGCTGGTGCCATGACCGCCTTCACCAACCGTGGCGTCCTTCCAGGGGTCGGCTATGTTTGTGGTGCTGGTAATCACTCCTGGCGGGAAGACGCGGTTGGCCGATGCGTAGTTGTGAAGGGCTAGGCCGATCTGTTTGAGTTGATTGGTGCACTGCATGCGTCGAGCAGCTTCACGGGCCGCTTGAACGGCGGGAAGGAGCAGTGAGATAAGAATGCCGATGATCGTGATGACCACCAGAAGCTCGACCAAAGTAAACGCGGATAGCTTGACTCTCTTTGAGCGCATATATGCCTCTCCTGACGTGTTCCGGGAAACTGGCTGGCAAGGCCGCCCTTAGACTTTGCCACCACCTCTTATTAGACCACAACTTGGAAATTGGTCAAGACATTTATTGAAGATCGACGTTATTAATAGAATTTCCGCATGAATTACTAATCGTGGGATGCGAAATTGTACGCTATCTTGGGGGTGTGGCTGGATGTTAATGGCGGCATGAGGTTGGCAATGAGCGAGCGTTGTAGGCATTGGCGAGTCGTTTGAGGGTGCTCGGGAATTGGAGGAAAAACAGCGGGAAAACCAGCGTAAGAGGTTTGTAAAGAGAGCGTCCGCCTTTCGCGACTATATGGGACAATGGGTTACGAAAAGCAAAAAGACGGTTTTTGGGAGGCAACCCGCCCTCACCCCCGGCCCCTCTCCCGTAAACGGGCGAGGGGAGATGCGAAAGGCGGA
>CAYWGR010000028.1:38775-39705 GCA_964458015.1 uncultured Planctomycetaceae bacterium | reverse complement strand
GGAACGAGATAAAATCCAAAACCGCGTGGCGGGCCAAGTATCGCTTGGCCCGCCACCTGCGGTTTGGCTCAATACTCCACGCGCACCGTCAGTCGCTCCTTGCCCGAGGGAAGGCTTATGCATTCCTTCGCCGCGTCGAAGTCCTGGCACGCCTTGCCGTTGATCGTCACGGCGCGCATCGGCTTGCCCTGGGGATGACGGATACGAATCACCAGCCGCTTAGGCGTTTCTCGCGCCGGCGGTTCCACCGTGGCGTCGATATGCCCCGCGGCAGCCGAGGACACGATCGCGTAGCTCACCGGTCCGAATCGCGTCGGTGCATTCCGAACCTCGATCTTCTTGCCGTCCTCCAGCCAACGGTCCGTTATCATCGGTGCAAGCCACAGCTCCTCGCCTCGATCTAGAACAAACATCACAGCCGTCTGGCAAAGGAACCAACCGGTTTCATGCGTCTTGTTCCAGCCGCCCGTGTTGTGGAAATGCTCCCACAGGGACAACACCTCGTCGTTCAACAATGTGCTAACCGTATTGAAGTACGAGCGGACGAACGGCTTCACATCGTCCCTCAACGCGCAGATTTCCGCATTCCGCGAGTAGTACGGCTGAACCTTCGAGAACCCGCCGAGATTGAACACGTCCTTGCGGTTCTTTTCCTCGGAATAATCAAACCACCCTTCACGCAAAAACTGATGGTCTTCCAAATAGTCCATCATCCGAGCCACTTCGGCCGAGTTGGGATCCCACAATCGGTTGGCAACCATGTGATGCGTCCCAATCTCAACGCTATAGCACCAACTGCGGTTAGCATCTTCCGCCGGCACCATCTCCTCGACATTGCCGAAGATATCGAGCATCGCCGGATGGTTCGGCACCCACGTACCGTTGCCCAACTCGACAACGGGGCATCGTGCCTGCGTCCACCGATAGGCC
>CAYWGR010000028.1:0-38765 GCA_964458015.1 uncultured Planctomycetaceae bacterium | reverse complement strand
GGCCCGCATCAAATCCTCGCGATACTGCTTCGCATCGGCCAGCAGGGCCGGCGCTTCGGGATGTCCGATCGCGGCCAATTCCCGGGCGATCGTTTCCAAACCGTGGCAGTATTGCGTATCATTGAAATACCGATAGGCATACCGCTCCCAGTCGGCCGTCACGCCCGGCGGCATCAATCCGTATTCCGGCACTTTCTCGCCGTTCAAGTCCACACCCTTCGTCTTCGCACGCTGGGCAACGATCCACTTGCATCCCTTCACCAACGTCGCGGCATTCTTCTTGAACCACTCCCGGTCGCCATAGCGAGCCTGATGTTCGGCCAACGTCCAAAGATGCTCGCCCGTGCCGCAAAGCGTGTAGCCCGTGGTCAAAAATCCTTGGTCGTTATACCTCTTAATGAAGAAATCCAACCCACGCCGGGCGAAATCTCCCTGACCGCACATATCCATGCCGCGAATCACGGCCTGTGATTCACTCTCCAGCGGCCCATAAACCATCGAGGCAATCCACGGCGCGACGCGGCTGCCGCGTTCCTCATTCCGGGCCGCCGACAAACAATGCACCTGCGACGCCAGGATCACATTCTTCAACAGCGGATCGGGAACGTCGATCTGCATCGCTCCCGCCATTTGTTCTTTCCAAAATCGCTCGAACTGCTCCGCCCAGCGAGTCGTGCTGCCAAGAACCGCATAATCCGCCGGCTTCACTGGCCACATCGGCAAATAAACGACCAGCCGAGCCGATTTGCCCGCCGCCAGCTTGCCGACGATGCTGACTCCGTCATTCTGCTTCACCAAGCTCAACGGCAACGCCTGCGCGGCGTCGTAATAGGCCAACACCCTTCCACCGGCCACCGCCAGCAAGCCGTCTTTCACCTCTTGAACGGCATCGAATATCTTCGACTTCCCATCGACGGCCGCTAACGTCAATTTCATCGCCGCCTCGGCCTCTGCCGCTTGCTTATTCTCGATCGTATACTCCACCACGCTGACTGCCCGAGGCCGATACCAACTCGGAAAACCTTCCGCCGCTTTCTCGTCCATCGGCGCTACATAGGTGCATTGCCGATAGGCAATCCCGTTCTCTTGAACGCAGATGACGGGCCTCGGCATCCAGCCGCCTTCGAGATGCCGCGCAACATCGCCTTTCCCACTGCCGAATTTCGGCACAAGCTGCGGATAGGGCTTGTCGGTCGGCTGCCGCCACCATTCGCACGGCGATACCAACGCGGGATAATTCCCATCCGGCGAATCGTAAAGGTCAAACCGAATCGTGCCGTCCCGCTCGACCACCAACTTGCGATTATCGCAACCCAACGAAAGCAGAACCGGCCCATTCTTCTGAATCGGATTGTGCGTCTTGGTCATTGCTTGCGCAAAAGTCTGATCCGGCATGGCCCGAACCTGCTCCAAAACGGTCTTCTTGCCCGCAATCTTTTGCAGATACTGCGCCAAGGTGGTCTGCGACGGGCTGACCGTCACAAACAGCCCGGCACTCGGAACCCACACGCATCCCTTCGCCACGACATCTTCCACCGCCACGCTGATCGGCTGATCCGGCAGCTCGAAACGCAACACCGTGCGGTCGCCTTTATGCGGACGCGGCTTGCTGTAACATACTTTCAGCGTAATGGGTTTCGACACATCCCATTTGCTGACCAATGCACCATCAGCGCCCGCGGCATCCACAAGCCTGCCGTTCGTCACGATGATCGGTGTATTCTGTCCCGCCACCGGCCGCTGCAATTCCGCCTTTAACTCGACCGATGTCCATGTGGTGCGTCCGAAAGCCGAAATCTTCTTCAGTGCAACCGGCTGCTTCGATCCTGCAAATACCCAGCGGACGCGATACGTGCCCGTCGGCTGGGCCTTGTTCGCAATTTGCCAGCTCCAAACGCCTGGCGCTTGCTCCAACTTCGCGACCAGCGGCTTCCACTCTCCTTGCCACGGCGAAATGCCCACCCAGTATTGCATCTGCACGGCATCCGCATTCGGCATCGCATTCGCATCGGCCCAGTGCAATTCCAAGCGTCGCAAAAATCGCATCTCATACCATCGCAAACCAAGACAGCCTGCCTCGCCCTCTTTCACCGCCACGGCGTAACTCCCGTCCGCGGCCGGTTTCACATCCGTCTCTAAAAACACATCGCTCGCCGGCAATTCCTGCACACGCGCCGCGGCGGTCCCTTTCATGCGTTTCGGATCCGAAGCCACAACGCGGGCAAACGGTGCAATATCAACGGCCGTCTCCGTAAATCGCTTCTTCCCTGTAGGATCTTCAACCAACTTTGCTTCCGCCCAATCGGCACAATCGCACATGACCCCATCGCCCGCATCGGTGACGACCAACCGCAGCACATCCGCGTTTTCCACCGAAACGGCGACCTTTTTCGCCGGATCATTCTCGTGCATCACGCCGCTATCGAACACTTTCTTGCCGTCCACGAAAACCTGGAAGACAACGCTGCCCGTTGTCTTGCCGCCCTGCCATTGCAGACCGACTTCGCTCTCGAAAGTTTTGTACATGCCATCCAATGTCACGATCATTTCGCCGCTGGCATGGTGCCCCAGGCCGTGCTGGTATTCTTTGTCTTTGATCCGCAGACTAGCGCCTTTCCCATTGGTCGGCTTAACGGCCGTATCCATTCCAAGCTCGCCCCACGCCTGCGACGAGCTGATCAAGTCGCTTAGCTCATCCGAAAGATACAGCGGCTTCGACTCAGCCGCCTGACCGCGCGCCATGCACGGCATCCCGAACATGCCCAAACCAATAGCCAAAATCCATGTCTTCCACAAATTGTGTCTTATATGCATCTGAATGATCCTTGTAAAACCAAGTAAAGAAACTTAACATCTCCCCTCGCATCCTGTGCGAGACATCTCCCCTCTCTCGCTCGCGGGAGAGGGGCCGGGGGTGAGGGCGCCCGGATTTCTTCACACTTCGCAACCTATCCCTCACACTCCCACCTCATCGAATCGCCTGCTCCAAAACATACGCAAAAACCTTCCGAGCGTCCTCGTAGTTCGTGCTATGCCCGCAGGCTTCCCGATAAATCACCAACACCTTACGATCCATCTTCTTCAACTTGTCGCCCAACCGCAAAACGCTCGCCGGCGGCACGATGTCATCCTTGCCGCCCGCCGTAATTCCAATAGGCATCGTCAGCCGCTCCGCCTGCAATTCCGCGCTGCGTTTCTCATACTCCTGCGGCACTTGGGCTTTCGTGCCGCCGTATGATTCCCCAATGGCATCTTGAAATTTCTGATATTCCACATGGTTGGCCGTTCCATTGAGCGCCACAACGCCCGCGACAAGCTCGGGATGCAACGCGGCGAACGTCAACGCCGACGTTCCGCCCATCGAGCCGCCGCTGACGATCACCTTGACGACCTTGAACTTCGCCTTCAATTCCTCAAGAATTTGCAGCATATCCGCCTCGGCCTTCGGCCCCATCCACGACGTTCTCGCCCGATAATCCGGCGATACGAACAACATGCCATGCGCGGCCGCCGCATCCCGGGCCGCCTTGCACTCGTCGCGCGCATCTTTGGCGAATTGCCACCGGTCCGCCCCATGCCCATGCAACGCAACAAGCACATTCACCGGCTGATCCGCCTGAAATCCATGGGGATAGACAACCACGTAGCGCTGCGTCGAACCGTCGCACTTCGCCGTAAACGACACGTCTTCCGCGCGCGGCTCCTCGCCGGTCGCCGCTTGAGCAATCAGCATCAGCAAGAAGGCAAGAGAGTATCGGCTTTTTCGATTTTTCATGGACGAAACTCCTGCAAGCCGAAATACCGTTGACTGTTCCCTGCCGAGCCATCCACGCGAAGCGTCACCGGTTTACCATCCTTCTCCAGCCGAGCAACCGGCAATGTCAGTTCCATAACCCCGGAACTATCTTCATTGCGGTCAAGGCTTTTCACCGAATAATTCAGCGTAACCAAGCCGTCGGCACTCTTCCAGGTTTTGGATTCCAGCGAAATATCAAAATCAAGCAGCTTGTTGTCATTAAGGAATAGCGAGAAATGTCCGCCGTCCGGTTGGCTCTGCCAGCCAAGGTTCGCAATCCACCGGAAGGTTGCTTGTCCCTTCTCGTTCGGCTTCCACTAACCTGTTCGCCATGAGACCGAACTATTTCCGTTCGATTGCCGCGCAACGCACATCGGCGCCGTGCCTAGGAAGGAGTACCAGTCTGTCTTTTCGCTAGCTTGCACGGTGGTTGCCCAACCATTAAGGCTTTCACGGAATTCGCGAATCTGTTTCGCCTGCTGTTCGAGTTGGGCTAAGTCAAACGTTCCTTGCGGGTTGAATTTCTCCGACCTTGCATAACGAATAAACTGATCCAAGAGATAACGTGCCTCGGGCGTATCATTCCCAAGATTCAACCCCGTAGCCAGCAGTTTCCCTTGCCCGGCACGTGCCTGAAACGCATACAAGTTGAATCCCAACGGATACCCCAGTGTGCCGAAAGCGTAGCCGGTTTCGCGTCCGATGCCGATCATCAGCGGCTCGACCGTGCGGAATTTATGCCCCGGATCCAGCTTCTCGGCCTTATCGACCAATCGGAACCATCCCTGATCGAGATAGCCGCGATTCGGAAAATCGCCAAACGCCGGATGCGCGGCAATGGCGGTGCCTGTCTGATTGCTGATTTGCCAAGCAGCCAATCCCGTGCCCGGCCGAAGCAAATTGTAGCCCGGCAAATACAAGCAAACGACGCTCTTGCCCTGCCTCAAAGCATCCAACACGCCCGCTTCGCAGAAATCGCGAGCCACCACAATCGCGGCCGCATTGCCTTCCGCCGTGCCAAGCTTCGCCAGTCCGGGATAACGCGGCATTAGCAGATCAAACACGCCCGCCGACGCCGCCATCCCTTTTCCGCTCTCCGGCTTCGGCGTGAATTTCGGAAATATCCACAGATCCCAAGAATTTTGTGACTTTGCCGCATCAAGTTCCACAACGAACCGACACTGAACCGCCTTGCCGACGCTCGGCATGGTAATCCGACTGCGTCCTACCGTCGGAACCGTTCCCGCCGCCACGTCGATTTTCTCGATCTTGCCCTCGGCCAACGTTTTTCCGCCGTCTACGATGCGCCAAGCAAGCGTCGCGTTTTTCAGTGGTTCCGGCTGGAAATGCGAAACAACCCAATCCAACTCCAACGCATCGCCCGCAGTATAAATCAACGTCGCCGGGTTTAGCCCCAACATTTCCGGCGATGCGGCACTCACCGTCTTCGCCAAAACTACCGTCGGAGCGTTGAACTGGCGGAAATACTCCGGCGTGCTCCATTTTTTGCCCCAGAACATATCCAACACGCCGCACTGCGTGCTGGGTGAAAGATCGACCATCAGCCAGCAGCTAAAACCATCCAAAAACGGATCGATACGCGCCGCTTCAAGCCCGATCTTGTGCCAGATGCCCTGCAAACGATGCCCCGCATCGAGACAAGCCTCGGCCCAATGCCAATCGAGCCCCAATTGCTCCGTCACCATGCGTTTCGTGTCCTGAAGCTTCATATTCGGCGCAAAGGCCCCCGAATACTTCGCTTCCAACCGAGGATCCTCGTTGATGCCGAAGCTCATGTATTCATGGCGCACGAAGGGCCAAGTATTTTCCTTCAATGGCGCATACTCCCAACCATAGCCCCCGTGATTTACCTCCGAATTTTCCTTCGTGTTATTCTGCGCCCCGTCCATGTTCAGCCAAGGCCGCGACGGATCGAGCGATTTGGCCAGCTTATAAAGCTCCTGATTCAACGGCGTCGGGCTATGCCCCTCATTGCCGCCGCAGTAGATCGCCAACGACGTGTAACGCCGCATGTGAGCGACCAACTCCCGCAAATCCTCTTTCGGCGTCAGCGGCGCGCCCGACAAATGCGAATACGGCCGTTGCTCGTTAAATTTCCCGTAATACGGCAATTCCGGCTGCACCAACAACCCAACCTCATCGGCCGCCTCAAAATACTCGGGCACTTCGCAATGCGTATGCAACCGAATGTAGTTGAAACCGTAGTCCTTCATCATTCGCAGATGCTTGACGTGTTCCTCGCGCGAGGCCGGCGAGCAAACCGTCTCCGGATACACGTGGTCATCGCCGCAGTTCCGCAGATAATAACGCACGTTGTTCAAATAATAATCGCCGCCCCGCACCTCGAACTTCTTCATCCCGAACCGCTCGACCCAACCGTCGATCGGCTTCTCGCCCTGCTTCAACACCATCTCGGCCCGATAAAGCGTGGGGCTTTCAGGCGACCAGGGTTTGAACGAATCGAGGCCTACGTCCACAGTCAGCTCTGCCGTGCGGCCCTCCGAAAATGCTACAGTCGCAGCCGCCTCACCGGCAGCTTGGCCGTCAGAAACCGCAGCAATCTTCACCTGTAACACGAATTTGTCGCCGGAAACAACCGACGCCGCATTGCGAAGCATCACATGCACTCTGGCCTTTTTCTGATCGAACAAAGGTTCCACATAAGCGTTGTCAATCGCAACGGCCGGCGTCGCTTCCAGTTCCACGCTCCGAAACACCCCGCCGTACATCCGCACGCAATTCGACTCACCCCGGCGGCTCGGCACATCGTTCCGCGCTAACACGGCCATCGTCGCCTTTTGGCCCGGCGTTACCAAATCGGTCACATTGTACTTCCTAGCGCCACAGTAGCTCCAGTCGCGGCCGACATAGTGGCCGTTCACCCAGAACCAGCCCTGCGAGTTTACCCCGCCGATCTTCAACCAAATCTGCTTGCCGGCCCAATCTTGCGGAACGACGAATTCCTTCTTATACCACGCCGCGCCCATGTAAGCATGTTTCAGCTTCACATTGACCGGCTCATACACCAACTTGTTGCCAGCCTGGCTCAGGGCCGGCTCGCCAATGCCCTGCGCCTCCCAACAGCCTGGCACCTGAAGCTGCCGGGCGTTCGGCAAGGGCTTCCCCTGCTGAAACCACGCTTGCGATTCGCCTTCCAGCTTCGGATCCGTGCAAAATTCCCAAGAGCCGTCAAGGCTCAACGTCGGCCGCAGATCGGATCGCACGGCGGCATGAACAACCGCCGCGGTTGCTTCGCGATCCTTCTTTTCCTCGCCCGCCAGCCACGACGTCGCGGCAAGAATCGCAACCAAAAAGCCGATAGTGTATCTGGTATAAGCCATATTCAATACTATCTTACCGTGGTGGGAATGTTGGTAGGCGGGCACGCAATAAATGCAATCGGCAATCTATTGCGAGACTAACGTAAATGTAAATGCGATCTGGCCGGGGCTGACTTCAGCCTTCAAGCCCGAACTCTCAGGATTGCTGTATTTCTGCGGGATGATCCATTTTACCTTAATCAGCCGAGGATCGATCATGCCCGATTTACTCTTCGGGCCAGATTCTTCTTTTTTGGAAATCGCCACACGATATTGGCCGGGCATTGCGCCCCGTGAATTCGTCGTCTTTAACTGAAATTTTCCATTCGCATCGGTTGTGCCCGTTGCCATCGGGCCATTTTCCGTAGGACAAAACATTACCCCGGCATCCGCCACCGGTTGACCGTCAAGCGTCACGACGCCCGATACCGGCAACGGTTTCGGCCCGCCCCCGCAGCCGGCCAAAAGGGCAAATATCAGAATACTAGTGAGATTTCCCAAATGCCTGGCCATGTAATTCATCGTTGCTTCTCATTCCGAGGAACTTTGCAGATCTCCTGTGTGTCCCAAATGGACACCTGTTTTCGTCCCGTAGGGACATCTGACACTAGCCCAGCAGTTCACTGCTGGGAAAACTATTTTTCCACCATATCAAGTCCCGTAGGGACGGCCGAAACTCTCCATCTCCAGCGATGAACCCCTTGGCAATTATCATACGCTCCTATATGTCGTAGTGATGCTCAGAAGTCCACATTAACCGGATGGCCATCCGCCCGTCCTCCAAGGTATTGATACGTCTGATGGTCGATCGACTGCGGAATCTTATGCACCGATCCGTCGCCGAAGGCAAAGTTCGAGCCGCCCGGATGGGCCGACTTGAAGCCAAGCTCCGTGTTCCAATTACAATACCGGTTGCAGTTATCCCCGCCCGCTTCACGATTGGAGGTATCATAATTAATCGGGATAATCGTCGAAATAAATCCGCTGCCGTTGCACGAATCCTCCCAACCGCGTTGTCCATGCAATGAAGACAATGGTTGAATCTCGCCAAAGAAGATCGTGTTCGACAACCCATCGCGTATGTCGGCCACCGTCTTGCACTGGCTCATGCGGTCAAACGGCCCCGCCGTTTTGCCCGGCGTATAATAGCTCCCCAAGGCATAACCGGTGAATGTCATTGGCGTGCCGCCGCTTTCCTTGCCGAAGTTCAGCGAACAACTGCACGAACCATTATCCGCCACGGTATTCGGCCCCGCCGACGCCGCATAATTGTGCAAAGCCACCGTCCTTCCAGCGCCAATCCACCATCCGTCGGCCGCCGGTTGTTCTTGCGTCGCCGGGTGACCGTCGCTCGGACAAACGTAACAGGCAATAACAATACTCCGAATCTCCACCGTGCTGCCCGGCAACTTCTGCCCGGTGATATTAATCTGCGAAAAATCAAACGCATCATACATCGCCTGCTGCTCGATAAAAGGCAGCAAATGCACGAAAATCGATCCCTTCATCGGTTGCGTCGCCTGGTCATATCCGCCCGGACTCGATGTATCCCCAAAGAACGCCCCCGGAGGAAACACCTTCTTCGCATTCTCATAATTCAACACCGCCAGCCCCAGTTGCTTCAAGTTGTTGCAGCATTGCATCCGCCGCGCCGCTTCGCGTGCCGCCTGTACCGCCGGGAGCAAGAGCGAGATAAGAATGCCAATGATCGTGATGACAACCAGGAGTTCGACCAAGGTAAATGCGGATTTGAGATGGTGGATTTTGGATGGTGGATTTGCAGACATACAACATCTCTCCTTAAGTATGAAGGACGGGCGGATGGGGATGCAGCGTTATGCGTACATCCGCCATCCACCATCCAATATCCTAGATGTTCACTTTTGCTTCCGCCAAGCGTAGGCCAACATTCCAACCAGACCCGTGACAAAAAGAATGACCGCCGAGGGCTCGGGGATAGTGTAAGTGTTGGATACGCTGACATTGTCAACATACGAACTCATGTCTGTTCCAGCGCTAAAAGGAATCGTGCCCAAAATGGTCAAGGTGTAATCGACACCTGAGGTCACATTGAATTCATTGCTGGTATACAACGCCCACACGCTGTTGGTCGGTGTAATCGTGGTGCTTTCGCCAAACGTTAATTCGGTGCCGTTGATTGTCGCCTTAATTCCGTTCGGGCCGAAGTTCGACCGCCCGGCGGCATAGAAGCTTACGGTCGCCGTGCCCGTGTGAAAACCGCTCAATGCCTGAGAAATGGAACCCGTTCCTTCAAAGAATGCCATTTGCGAACCAGCATAGGCCGCATCTCCCCAACCGCCATCTCGGATCAAACCATTAAAAGAGGGATTCGTAGAATCACCGAAGGTCCAACCAATGCCGGTCGGCAACGCACCAAAATCATGAGTATTGCCAAACGTAGCTGAATACTGACAAGGAACGGCATTCCCAAAATTCACAACACTATTCGGATTAGTCCCCACGATCAGATAATCTTCGAAGCCGGAATTCGCCACGGAAATCGAAATCGTCGTGGCCCCCGCCGCCTGAACTAACGCAACCGTCAACAGCATCGCCAACAACATGAAACGTGACATAGCACAACCTCCCGAGAAAAGTATCCTTAATTAAACTGCCGTAGGGTGCGTCCGCGACGCACCACCCTCTTCTCTCCTGCTGCCGTAGGGTGCGTCCGCGACGCACCACCTTCTTCAATCCCGAAATCTAATTCCTCTTCCTCCACGCATAACAAATCAAACCCGCGACACCAATTACTGAAAGAATAAGCGTCGATGGTTCGGGTATTGTCGATGTGCCGCCGATGCTGATACTGTCGATCAACGACGTGTGGTCGGCATGATCCATGCCGCTAAAGGTAAGCCTGTGGGAGCCGGCTACGATGTTGATGGCATTGCTGGTGTATGAACTCATCACCCCATCCGTTGGCGTTACTGTTTCGGCATTGCCGGTTCCAAACGTTAAAATCGTGTCATCCAACTTCACCTGGATCGCATTGGCGCCAAATTGCGGTGATAAACGCCGTCGGCGTAATAGTAGCGCCCCCCGGCAAGAAAACTTACGGTAAACGTGCCCGCATTGAACCCGCCGATCTCTTGCGAAAAAGATCCCAAAACCTCGAGGAAAGCAACTTGGTTGCCTTCGTATCCTGTAAGTGTTGTAAAGGAGCCGGCAAGGCCAGGCCTGCTGAGACCGTCATAACTTCCGTCCGGTATGCCGCCTTCCGATGCCGCGAACGTCCATCCCTCCACCGTCACGCCAGGGTCGTGGAAAGGATAGGTATACGAGGATACGCCCTCTCCAATCCCCCCAGGGCTCTCAAAACCCGGATTCACCACAATCGGTGTCGCCCTCACCACTTGGGCCAGAGCTATCGTCAACGCCGCTCCACACAACATCCATCGTGTCATAACAATGTCTCCTGAGAAAAGAAACGTTCGGCCTGCCTTCTCCTTGTGTCTCACTGTACGCCAGTGAGCCCCTTTCACATAAATCCACAATCCCGTAGGGTGCGTCCGCAACGCACCAACCCCACTACCTCCTCTTCCTCCACGCATAGCAAAGCAAACCGGCAATACCTGCCGCTACTAAGGCAAGCGAAGAAGGTTCGGGGATACCCACATAGTCAACTCTGACGTTGTCGAAACTGACATTGCACATTCCGGCCGACTGATAGGGCGAAGCCAACACCACGACAAGGTTCTCCCCCAAATACTGAGATCCGGACGAGATGTTCATCGTCATACTGATGCTGCTAAGTGAACCATTCGGCATCGAAGAGCTAGCCACGGTATCAACCTGCAACTCGGCATAGCTGGAGGTATCGGGGTTGAAATGACCAAAACCAATGATCGCGTCCGTGGGCACGTCCACGCTGCCATAGCTCGTGGAATGACCGGCATCAACCGTGAGCTTGTACGTGCCGGCTCTGACTGTTTCTCCCAAAACCTGATAGACAATTTGCGTGGCTATACTAGAGTTGGCATTGGGTTCCAAAAAAGCAACGTTCGATGCTGTTGCGCCTAACCCAAATTCCGCTCCTTTCAGCACATAGATGTTAGGGTCATTGGCACTCCAGTTCGGCACATTTCCAGATGTAATCTGGAAGTACGTGCCAGCCGCTAATACAGGATCTTCGAAATCCGCATTAGCCACCGTAATCGGCGTGGCCCTCGCCGCCTGGGCCAATGCCATCACTAAAGCCGCTCCACACAACATCCATCGCGTCATTACAATGCCTCCTGAGAAAAGAATCGTTCGGCCTGTATTCCCCTCGCGTCTCACTGTACGCCGGTGAGCCCTTTTCACATAAATTCATAGTAATTCCAGCCCAGGGGTCATGTCCAGGAAATCAAGGCTTCTTATGTATGGTTTTGCGGCTTTCTTAGCAGGTTTTGCGCACCTGCAAAATCACTCTTCAATCGGCAGAGCATAGCCAAGGCGCAGAGGAACCTTGTTTTCCCGAGATTTTCGCATCAAACGGAAAAGAATCTCGTTTTCCACCGCGAAATACAAAAACCCACACAATCACGAATTCCGCACTTTGTTCTCGCGGCGATACTGGCGTGGAGAAACGCCGGTCAGGCGACGAAAGACCGTCGCAAAAAGCTGGGGGCTCGTAAAGCCCGTTTGCCGCGCCACTTGGGCCACCTGAAGATTCGTGGTCAACAGTTCCCTCGCTTGCTCGATCCTGGCGCGATGAATCTCATCCAACACCGAACGGCCCAAAAGTGCCCGGAATTTCCGTTCCAAAGCCCGGCGGGAAACAACCAATTCGGTCGTCAACGTGCCGACATTGAGCGGCTCGCCCAGATGGTTGCGAATATAAAGCAATGCCGCCGACACGTCCGGATCATCGACGGCGAACATGCTGGTCGATTGCCGCGTCACGATATGCATCGGCGGCAAATAGCGAGGCTCCGCCGGCGTTTTCCCGCCCGACATCAAACGATCGAGCAGTTTCGCCGCCTCGAAGCCGATCCGCTCGGCCGGAATCGCAACGCTCGACAACGGCGGAAACGCCAGCAAACACTCCACCTCGTCGTTGTCGACGCCCAAAATCGCCACGTCGTTTGGCACGCGCAGCCCCAGCAATTGACACATATTGGCCAAATCGTGCGCCGGCACGTCATGGTCGGCCAACACCGCCGCCGGCTTCGGCAATTCGCGAAGCCACTTCCGCACCTGCGCGTTCACGCTCTTCCAACTCGTTCGCTCGGGCAGTCGCGGCAGATATTCCATGTAGCACGAGCGCACCTGGAAGCCCGCCTGCTCGATCGCCTGGCAATAACTGGCATGACGCAACAGTGCATAACGTGCTCGCCCGCTGCCGAAATAGCCAAAATGCTGATAACCCCGCGCCAAAAAATGTTCGGCCGCCATCCGGCCCACAATCGTATGATCGACATCCACGATCGGCGGCCCCAACTCCTTAAGCACGCAAGCCGTATCAATCACCGGCTTGCGCAGCTTCAAAATCTCTCGCGCCAACTTCATATCATCAAGATGGGCGATAATTCCATGCGGATTCCATTCCAGAAGCGGCCGAAGCGAAACATGCGTCGGCGGCGCATTGTGGAACAGCCACCGCTTGCTTTGGCTTGCATACGCGCGAATGCCCAACAAGGCCTGCCGATGAAAACCGGCGTCCTGGCTCATCAACAATGCAATGCGTTTCGGTCCGATCATGCCCGCGCTCTTCAAAATGGAAACAGCCGGCGCGACCATTGGCGAACTGGCCGGCATAGTTTCCATTGTAATCGGAGCGAGGTCCATCGGCATAGTAGACCCGGGGGGTTAGCCTGACATAAACCTAAAATAATAGCCCGGAACTAACTCGTAAAATCCCAAAAATAGCCGGGGAGCTAACAGCTCCCGGAATGTGCGATGCTCACCAGGAAGCGGTTGCCCCCCCCGTTTCCTCTCGTCCCCAAGCTCCAGCTTCGTTCATCTCGCAACAGGCGATTAGCGATTGGATGCCATTCCCACAACGAAATCCTCGGAACGACGGGAATCTACGAAAAAACAGCTACCTTCCCGCCAGATACTCCAGCGTCTTCCGCAGCGAAACGTCATGGTCGGCGATTTTTGGAAAATACTCTAAGCCGAACGAACCTTCGTAGCCAAACGATTCGATGCGTCGCACGATCTCCGGGTAGTTCAACTCAGAACCAAACAGTTCACCCCGCCCCGGCACGCCTGCCGCGTGAAAATGTCCGATCCACGGCAGAATCCGCTCGATCGTGGCCAAAATGTTCCCTTCCATGATCTGCATGTGATAAACATCGTACAGAATTTTCAACCGAGGGCTGCCAATCGCGCGCACAATCTCGACGGCCTCGCTCGACGAATCGAGATAGTAGCCCGCATGATCCACCAACGTATTCAGCGGTTCCAGCAACAACGTAAAATCGGCCTGCTCGGCCATTTTCACCGCCTCGGCCAATGCCGACTCGAAATTCGCACGCATCTGGCTCCTCGAAAGCGACGGATCGACCGTGCCCGACAGCGTGATCCCCTTCTTACAGCCCGCCGCCTTGGCGAATTCAATCATTTTGCGCATCTGCGCGAGATAACGCTCGCGGTCAACCGCCTTGGCCGGGCAACCCCCGATCGAACCGTCCCAAGCGTGCATTGCAAAATCGTTGAGCGTAACGCCGTGCCGTTCGCAAGCTTGACGCAATGCCACGGGATCCTTGGCCAATGCGGTTTGAATCCCACGGCCGTCCCACGTGCCCTCGGGATGCCAAAATTCCACGCACTTGTAGCCCGCCTCGGCGATTTTTCCAATCCGCTCATCGACCGGCAAATCGGTAAACACCGTTTCCAAACAAACACCTACCATAACCATGTTGTTCTCCTCGAATGTTCAACAAAAAATCCCCTTGCCTTCGCAGCAAAAAGCCCCCTCTCCCTTTGGGAGAAGGCTAGCACAGTAAAAAAGTCCCCTCTCCCTTTGGGAGAGGGCTAGGGTGAGGGCTGTTTGGTAAAAGAGCCAAGATTTCAAGGCAATTCCAACCGCCCACCACCTCTTGCTCGGTTTCCAAAGAAAGAGAGGGGACCCACCAATTTCTTACTTGCAGCAACGAGCCAACGCGCGATTGATGCCTTCCGCAATAGCGTCGCAATCCTGGTCGCTATAGTGCCAGTTGATGTCGATCATAATCGCTCGGCTCAACAGCTCAAGCGTGCGAGGGCACATATCCTTCGAATAGCGCGGCAATTCGTCGGCTGGCACGGCGCTCCAAGGCAACCCGTCGGCCGCAACGTGCTTCCTCTCCAAAATATGTTCCCAGTACGCGAAAATATGCCAATCGCGGACCTTCTGATCGTAGATCCCGCCCGCCGGCACGCCTTCCTCCTGCATCGCCTTCATGGCGTTCCGAGTCGTGTCGGCATCGCCTAGGAACAAGATCAAGCAAATGCCGGTATCGCCCGAGACATCCGGCACGCGGCGGAACGAAAGCCCCGGCACGGCCTCGATAGCTTCCTTGATCCGGCGATGGGCCCGCCGATAGCCCGCCAACATCGTGTCGGTCTTCCGAATCTGTGCCAAGGCCACCGCGCCTTGCAGCTCGCTCATCCGATAGTTCTCGCCGCAAAACAGTTCGCCCGCCTTGCCTTCATGGGCATAGCGATCCGGTCTCCAGCAGGCAGCCGTGTCATGCCAGCTTTGGGCCCTAGTGTAAAGCCACGCGTCGTTGGTCGTAACAAATCCGCCCTCGCCGCTTGCCTGCACCTTGTAATAATCGAAGCTGAAGCAACCCAACGTTCCCAGGCTTCCCAGCCGGCGTCCCTGAAACGAACCGCCGCCCGCTTGGGCAACGTCTTCGACCACGGGAATCCCCTTCCGATTGGCCAAATCCAAAATGGCGTCCATCTGCGCCGGCGCCCCGCGCATGTGAACCGGCACAATCGCCTTCGTGCGTTTCGTAATCGCCTTTTCGATGGCCGACGGATCCAAACAAAGCGAATCGTCCACATCGGCAATCACGGGAATCGCATTGGCCGCAACCACCGTGGCAGCCGACGCGAAAAACGTGTAGGCCGGCACAATCACCTCGTCGCCCGCGCCAATGCCTAGCGCCTTGTAAGCAGCCACCAAGGCCGACGTGCAGGAATTGACCGCCAAACAATGCTTCACGCCCGTCAAGTCCGCCATTGCCTTTTCAGCCGCGGCCACCTTGCTCGGCCGGGGGTTGTAATAACGGAATAAATGCGGCCCCTGTAAATTTTGATCCGACTCCACCAATTCAACGATCAGCCGCTTCGTCTCCTGCGAAAATTGCCACAGGTCGAGCACCTCGATCAGTTCCTCGGCGCCAATTTTCGACGGATAAGGACCAAGACTAGACACGGCTTTCGTCGTGCGCTGATTTCGTTCAACTATCGACATGATGTTCTCCGGCATAGAATGACAAACCACACACTCCAGGCATTCACTATAGCCGAAGCGACAGTCCCCGATGTTCGTATTTGCGTGAATCTTGTAACGATATGCGACACACTTTTGTGCCCTAGCATTTCTTGCAAAAATGTAGAGTGCGTGCGACCTTGACCTGCGGTGAGAAACGTTGCAGGCCCCTCTTTTCACAGACCTATCTCAGAAAAACAAGACGGCGAAAGGCTCACCCGCCACCCATAGCAACTACGCGACCAACAGCCACGCCAACACTCGTAAATTCAATACCGACAACGCCTTCCGAACAATTCCGCCGAATCCAAGCGTTTTTTCAATGGGTTTTTCGTTTTTGCGGAAATTATGATGAGAGATAGAACGGAAAACTATCCGTGCAGGATCGATCGCCCATGCCCAACGCCCAGCGCTACGAAGAATTCGCCGAACAGGTCAGGCTCGCCACGAGTCGGATCTTGTCGTATATCCAGGCGATGCTTCTCAACTGGAACGACACCGAAGACCTGTTTCAAGAAACCTGCCTGACGCTGTGGGAAAAGTACGACGAATTCCAGCCCGGCACCAGTTTTCTCGCCTGGGCGTTACGGATCGCACAAAACAAGGTCTTGAACTTCCAGAAAAAGCAAGCTCGCCGCACCGCCTTCACCGCCCGATTGCGCGACGCTTTGCTGACTGAAGTCGCTGATCGCGGCATCGAAACAGCCTCGGACAATCTCTCGGCCTTGAGCGGCTGCATGGAGCGCCTGGCTGAAAACGACCGACAGATGCTCAAGCGGTGTTATATCGAAGACACGCCCATCCGGCAAATCGCCGACACCTTGGCACGCTCGCCGAAAAGCGTCCAAAACTCGCTGCACCGCATCCGTTGCTGGTTGTTGGAATGCATCAAACGCGAACTGCGCCAGCAAGAAGCCCCGTCGTCCGTCACTCACGATCTTCCTGCCGAGGAGGATGCGCCGTGAACGAACGTATTCATGACCACGACGACTTTTCGCCTCTGCTCGACGCCGCTTGCGATGGCCTATTGAACGATGCGCAACTCGACGAATTAGCCGCCGCCTTGGAATGCGATGCCGATGCTTGCAAAACTTACATCGACCACATTTCCCTCCAGGCCGACATCCGATTCCTCGGCCGCGCGGAACGCCTCTGCCAAATCGGTCTCGACGGAGTTCAGTCAAAGCTTGCTCAACCGTCGCAGCCCACCGCCGCGCCAATGCCGGCCCTCGGATTCTTTCCCTCTGCCTTCAACGGCACAATCGGCTTTTTCTCGCAAGAGGTGCCTTTCTCGCTCCTGATTGCCACCGTTGTAACAGGCCTGGGCCTTTTGATGGGTTCGTTCATTTACGTTTCCCACCACAATCAAATCGCCGACAACGATCACCCCGCCACGCACACGTCTCTGCATCAAAAACACGAGCCTCAAGCAACGTACATCGGCCGGATTACCGGGATGATCGATGTCAAATGGTCCGACGCCACGACCGCCGCCGTCACGGAACTCGTTGCCTTGAACCGTAAATATGCGTTGGCCTCCGGCCTCATGGAAATCACCTACGACACCGGCGCGAAAGTGATCCTCCAAGGCCCCTGCACTTACCAAGCCGATTCCCCCGTTGGCGGTTTTCTTTCGGTGGGCAAACTTACTGCTCGACTTGAGAAGAAGCAGTCAGCAGTCAGCAGTCAGCAATCAGAAAAAGTGGCCAGTGGCCAATCGCTAGTGGTCAGTGGTCAGTGGCCAGTGGCCAGTAAGGAGAGTTCAGGGTTCAAGGTTCAGGACACAGCGGTGATCAATCCTAAATCAGAAATCATAAATCAGAAATCCCTTAATCCCGAAATCCCGAAATCCCAAATCGCCAAATCCCAAATCCCAAATCCCTCGTTTTCCCCCGCTCCCCGCCCCCAATCCCCCGCTCCCCTGTTTGCCGTGCGAACGCCCACCGCCATCGTCACCGACCTTGGCACCGAGTTTGGCGTCGAAGTCAGCCCGACCGGCGACACGGAGACGCATGTTTTAGTTGGTTCCGTTTTATTTACAAGGACGGGGTGTTCAGGCATTGCAACCGAAGAACAACTTCTGCGAGCCGGCAAAGCCGCACGATGCAATAGCCGGCAAGGTCCGATTTCCGTCGTCAAAGCCGATTCCAAGCGTTTCGCCAGATTCATGCCCACTAGCCCCGAAGGCTACGCTGCGATGGTCCTTGCGATGCAGCCGGTCGCCTACTATCGCATGGAATCATCTGCCGATGCCAAGAATCGCAACATGGTGATTGATTCCGCCAGCGGCCATCACGGCGTTTTACACACAGCCAACACGGCAAACGAACCCTGGCAACAAGGCCGCTTTGGCAGCGCACTTCACTTCGACGGCACTACCTACGTCGATGTGCCCACATTGCCTTCGGCCGAGGCCGGTGCCATCTCCGTCGTCGCTTGGGTTCGCGTCGATGACCAATCGGAATGGGCCAACATCGCCTCCGAACAATACGCCCGGGCTTGGGAAGATAAAACGTGCCGCATGCAATTCGGCTTCGGGCTTTTCGGCGATGCCGGCGACCTTTGGGCAGGCGTCAACGACCGCCGCGGTCTATGGTGCCACCTGCGCGAAGGTTCGAATCGGCCACTGAGCATCGGCTATTGGAACCACGTCGCTTTCGTGGCCGATGGCAAAACGCTGCAACTCTATCGCGGCGGCCGAAAGATATGCTCCACGCCCTGCGACGGCGTTTGCCTGACGCCCCCCATTAAACATTTGACCCTCGGCTGCAAGAACTGGAGCAACTCGCCCGACTCCTCGAAATTAAAGCCCGTCCAATTTTGGCACGGCGCGATCGACGAACTCGCGATTTTCAACCACGCATTATCGGCCGCCGACATTCGCAAGCTCTTTTACTGTTCCTCAACCGTCCCCTAACACCCCGTAGGGTGCGTCCGCGACGCACCACAAAAAACCCGAACACAAGTAGGGTGCGTCCGTGACGCACCGAGCTAATGTGCATAAACGGAACACAATGATTGATGCGTCGCGGACGCATCCTACAAATATTTTCGCAAAATCAACGTAGGGTGCGTCCGTGACACACCACCAAAAACCAAAACAAAAACTTACGGTGCCTCTGCAACGCACCATGATAAACAACGAAACACACAACCAATGTCCTCGGGCAAATCTCGTTTAGAAAGGTTCTAACGGTCCGACCGTCAACGGTTGCTTTCCAAAAGGAGGAGCGTCATGCAACGCCCCAATGTGATGCGAGTTTTCGGAATCGGGTTATTCGGCCTCGCCGTCCTGCTCACGGCCGCCATCGCCCAAGCTGGCTACATGACCGACATCATCAACAGCAATCCCATCGGCTACTGGCGTCTCGACGACGCAAGCGGCTCCGCTTCTGCCGCCAACAAGATTAGCGGTGGCGTTGCAGGCACATACAACAATTTTGAAGCCGCCGACTACGGCAAGCCCGGTGCCATTGCAGGTGATAGCGACACCGCCGCCGGGTTCGACGGCTCCAACAATTACATCTCGATCGCTGAATCAGCCGTCAGCACCATCGGCACAGGGGCATTCAGCGTGGAAATGTGGTTCAACGCATCGAATTCGACCAGAGGCGATTTGTTCAACTATAAAAACGGTGCAGGTGAAGTCGACTTTGGCCTCTTTTACGAAAGTAGCAAGTTGAATCTTTGGTCAACGGCTGTCGGTTCCCTGGCGACGGGCTCGACTGAGCTGAAAACCAATCAATGGTATCACATGGTTTTAACCAGGGATGGATCGTCGAATTTAACGGCGTACATCAATGGAGTCGAGCAATTCAGTGTAGGCGGCTCTACAGAAAACTTTGGTTCCGTAGGCCATGCTATTTTTATCGGTGTGAATTACAACGGCGCCGATCTCACTTTTCCTGTTTCTGGCTCGATTGACGAAGTCGCCATCTACAGCTCCGCGATGAGCCAGCCAACAGCATTGGCTCATTATAATGCCGGTATTACTGTCCCCGAGCCTGGCACTGCCATTCTCCTAGGTTCCGCCCTCATCGGCCTGCTCTGCTACGCATGGCGGAAGCGGAAGTAAACATATCGGATATTGGATGGTGGATGGCGGATGTACGCAATACGTGCATCCCCATCCGCCCGTCCTTCATTATCAAGGGGAGATGTTGTATGCCTGCAAATCCACCATCCAAAATCAACCATCTCAAATCCGCATTTACCCTGGTCGAGCTCCTGGTCGTCATCACGATCATCGGCATCTTGATCTCGCTATTGCTTCCTGCGGTGCAATCGGCGCGTGAGGCAGCGCGCCGCTTGCAGTGCAGCAACAACCTGAAGCAGATGGCCCTCGGCGCGCTCAACCATGAGCAAGCCAACGGTTTCCTTCCGACCGGCGGCTGGGGCTATTTTTGGGTTGGCGATCCCGATCGCGGCTTCGGCAAAAGCCAGCCCGGCGGCTGGATCTACAACATCCTGCCCTACTGTGAACAACAAGCCCTGCACGATCTCGGTGCAGGCCAAGCCGACAGCGTCAAACAGACGGCCGTTCTTTCGCTCACCCACACGCCGCTGGCCATGACGAATTGCCCGAGTCGTCGACCCGCCGTGCTCTATCCCAACGCTTACGATAGCGGCACTTTCATCGCCTACAACGCCGGCGGTGTATCGAACACCGCCGACAACAATGTGCTGGCCCACGCCGACTACGCCGCCAACGCCGGCAATAAGACCGACGGCCATAAAGCCGGCCCGACCAACTTGAGCGGCGAATCCAGCTTCGCGTGGAGCCCAAGCTCCGACTTCGACGGCGTGATGTTCGAGCGAAGCCAAACGTCGATGGCCGAAATCCGCGACGGCACAAGCAACACGCTTCTGCTGGGCGAGAAATATCTCAACCCCGACTGCTACACCACCGGCCTCGACGGCGGCGACAACGAAAACATGTACGCCGGCTACGACAACGACAACTACCGCTGGACCTTTGCGGCCTACCCGCCGCGTCAAGACCAGCCCAGCTACTCCTGCGCCGTCAGCTATGGCAGCGCCCACGCCGCCGGCTTCAACGCCGCCCTCTGCGACGGCTCCGTCCGCTCGATCAGCTACTCGATCGACATGCCCACCCTCAGCTATCTCGGCTGCCGCAACGACAACCAACCCATCGACGGCAGCAAGCTGTAAAGTGTTGCAGTAGTTTTCTATGGTCAAAACAGTGTTTTTTCTATGGTCAAAGCAGCATTTTCTATGCTCATCATAGATAAAATGTGAAGCGGGCGGGCTTGCCCGCCGTGTTTATGAGCAGTTGTATACCATGAGCATAGGCGAAACCCGTTTCACCTTCGTACCCGCAACTGCCAAAAACCGTTACTGTACCCCCTGTAAAGAAGGTTTATGGATTAGGTAAACTTTGTCGATAATATCGACTATAGGGGGATCTTGTGGTCCAATAGAGTCGCTTTTTTGGCGGGTAGTGTCGTTTTAGGCCCTGTACGGGCAACAACTCTTACCCAGCTTGCCAAGTCGAAATCGTGCCGACCACCCAAAAGCATCCTCCCTGCCATGACGGCAACTCGATGCGTTCAGGAGGAGCGAATATGCGGGGAGGGCCTCTCACCAGTCTTGTGCTACTCGTTCTGCTGACGTGCGGATGCACCAGCACGCGCGAATGGATGCACAATGGATTCAAGGTGGGGCCCAACTATTGCCCTCCCAATGCACCGACCGCGCCCGACTGGATCAAAACCGGCGACGCACGCATCCAAAGCACCGACCCCAACGATTGCGCTTGGTGGCAAGTTTTCAACGATCCCGTGTTGAACGACCTTGTCCAAACCGCGTATCAAGAAAATCTAACGCTCAAAGAAGCCGGTTGCCGCATCATGGTCGCCCGAGCCCAACGCGGCATCGCCGTGGGCAATCTCTTCCCGCAGCAGCAACAAGCCTATGCCGATTTTTCGCGCAACGCCATCAGCAAAACCGTCGCCAATCAGGCAGCCGCGCAACAATACTACGATCTCTGGGACGGCGGGTTCAATCTCGCCTGGGAACTCGATTTCTGGGGTCGATTGCGCCGTTCCGTGGCGGCGGCCGACGACCGGCTCGACGCCTCGATCGAAGATTATGACGCCGCTTTGGTCCTCCTTGTGGCCGATGTCGCTCGCAGCTATGCCCAAATCCGAACTTATCAATCGCAATTATCTCTCGCTCGCAAAAACGTCAAGCTCCAGCAAGATACGCTCGATCTGACGAAAATCCGTTTCCACGACGGCGTCGTAACAAACCTCGACGTTCAACAGGCCGAAGCCAATCTGGCCGAAACCGAAGCCTTGATCCCGCCGTTGGAAATTTCGCTGCGCCAATCGAGCAATCAGCTATGCATTTTGCTGGGCACTCCGCCTGAAGCACTCGAAGCCAAGCTGGAAGCGAAGCCGCTCCCCACCGCGCCGATTTCCGTGGCCGTCGGCATTCCGGCCGACCTGCTGCGCCGCAGGCCCGACCTCCGACGCGCCGAACGACTCCTCGCGGCCCAAGGCGAGCAAATCGGCATCGCCACGGCCCAGCTTTATCCGCAACTTTCCATCGTCGGTTCGATCGGCGTCGAATCGAGCCGCTTCACCGACCTTGACCGTCCCGAATCATTCACCGGCGGCATCGGACCTTCCATGCGATGGGACGTTTTGAACTACGGCCGCAACTTAAACGCCATCCGAGGGCAAGACGCCCAATTCCAGAGCCTCGTTTGGAGTTATCGCAACAAAGTCCTCGTGGCCAACCAGGAAGTCGAAAACGGCCTGGCTTCGTTCCTCTATTCGCAAGGGCAGGTCAAATCGCAAATCCGCGCTGTGGCGGCCTTGCGTAAATCGGTCGAGTTAGCCTTGATACAATACCGCCAAGGCACCATCGATTTCAACCGCGTATTCCTGCTCGAAGGTTATCTCGTAACGCAGGAATTGCAGTTGGAACAGGCAAAAGCCAACGTGGTTTTGGGGTTGGTCGAAGTCTATAGGGCCCTAGGCGGCGGCTGGCAAATTCGCACCGGCGAAACACCCGAGCCATCTCCTCCTCCACCCGCCGCGCCCGAAACCGATCAAGCGCCTCCGCTGCCGGCCGAGGAAGTAATTCCGCCCAAGCCTGCCTCTTGATCTGCCGCAAGACGGCTTTGACGCCAATCGGTTACTCCTTGGATCACGTAGAAGAACACCGGCGTTAAAAAGATGCCGAACAGCGTGACGCCCAACATGCCGCTGAACACGGCCGTTCCCAACGTGCGTCGCATTTCCGCGCCGGCCCCTTCGGCAATCACCAAAGGCACCACGCCCAAAATAAACGCCAGCGAGGTCATCATGATCGGCCGCAATCGCAATCGGCACGCCTCCACCGTCGCCTCGGTCCTGGCAACGCCCGATTGACGCTGTTGCCGCGCGAATTCCACGATTAATATAGCGTTTTTACTCGCCAATCCAACCAAGACGACGAAGCCGATCTGCGTGAATATATTCACATCCATCTTCATCAGCGCCACGCCCGCAATCGAGCAAAGCAGACACATCGGCACCACCAATATCACCGCCAGCGGCAGCGACCAGCTCTCGTATTGCGCAGCCAAGACCAAGAACACCAGCACGACGGCCAACGCAAAAACCGCCATCGCCGTGCTGCCGGCCAAAATTTGCATAAACGTCAACTCGGTCCACTCATAGCCCATCGCCTGCGGCAAAACGCTGTTGGCCGCATCTTGCATCAGCCGAATCGCATCGCCCGAACTGACCCCCGGCGCAAGGTTGCCGTTGATCGCCGCGGCCGGATACATATTATACCGCATCACCATCACCGGCCCGCTGATGTCGCGCACACTGGCAATCGTCGAGAGCGGCACCATCTGCCCCTGGTTGTTGCGCACCTTCATTTGCAACACATCGTCGATATTCCCGCGGAATTTCGGATCAGCCTGCACATTGACCTGCCACGACCGCCCAAACTCGTTGAAATTGTTCACATAGAGCGAACCCATGTAAATCTGAAGCATGTCGAACACACTGCCGACGCTAACGCCCATCGACTTCGTTTTCACGCGGTCGATATCGAGATAAAGCCAAGGCGTATCTTCCCGAAGGCTGGTGAAAACGCTCTCCAAACCGCGTGTATCGTTGGCTCGATCCACCAACTTATCGGCCGCTTCCTGAAGACTTGCAAGTCCCAAGTTGCCGCGATCCTCGACTATCAGTTTGAACCCGCCGGCATTGCCAAGCCCATCCACCGGCGGAGCCCCGAAGATCGAAACCAACGCATCGCGCACTTCCTCCCGGCAGCGGTTGTTGATCTTCGCGGCAATCGCATCGCCGGTCTTGTCGGCGCCATGCCGTTTGTCGAACTCTTCCAGCATCACATAGAGCGATCCGAAATTCGACGCATTCGCCCCCAACAGCAACGATTGACCCGAAATCCCCACCGTATGTGCAACGCCTTCCGTTTGCCGAGCAATATCTTCGATCTTCTGCATCACATTCCGCGTGCGTTCGGCCGATGCCCCGTCGGGCAATTGCACGTTCACCAACAAATATCCCTTGTCTTGTTGCGGAATAAATCCGCTCGGCATGTTCGACATGCCCCAATACGTCAGATACAAAAGTCCGCCATAGACCAACAACACGATCACGCTCATCCGCAACAGCATCCCCACCGCTTTGGCATATAGCCCCGTCGAACGGTTGAATCCCCAGTTGAATAAGCGGAAGAACCAACCCAGCGCGAAATCCATCACCACCGTAAACCAGTCGCGACGCGCCCCATGCGGCTTCAGCAACACGGCCGCCAACGCCGGGCTCAATGTCAGCGAATTGAATGCCGAAATAACGGTCGAAACGGCGATCGTCAACGCAAACTGCCGGAAGAATTGGCCCGTAATGCCGCTGATGAATGCACAGGGCACGAACACCGCGCACAAAACCAGCGCCACCGCAACCACCGGCCCGGTCACTTCGTCCATCGCCTTGAACGCGGCATCGCGCGGCGATAGCCCCTGGGCAAGCCACCGCTCCACGTTTTCCACCACAACGATGGCGTCGTCCACCACGATGCCAATCGCCAACACCAGTCCGAACAGCGACAAGTTGTTCAAGCTGAATCCCATGCAAGCCATGATAGAAAACGTCCCGATGATGGCCACAGGCACCGCTACCAACGGAATCACCGCCGCACGCCAATTTTGTAAAAACACCAGCACGACGATGGCCACCAAAAGCACCGCGTCGCGCAGCGTTTTTAGAACTTCAATGATCGATTCGTAGATGAACGGCGTGGTATCATAGACGATGTTGTAGTCGATTTTTTCTTGAAATTTCGGCACACTTGCCTTCAACTCCTCCATCTTCGCATAAACCGTTTTCGCCGTCTGAATCGCGTTGGAGCCCGGCAACTGATAGATCGACAATGCCACCGAAGGCTCCGTGTCGAGTGTGCAAGATTGATCGTATTGCTGAGCACCACGCTCCAACCAGGCAACGTCTCGCAGACGCACAACTGTCGCATCCTGGACATTGGGACCGTTCAAACTCGTTTTCAACACAATCTGCCCAAACTCATCGGCCTCGGTCAAACGCCCAAGCGTACTCATCGTAAATTGAAAATTCTGCCCGGCAGGCACGGGCGGCTGACCCACTTGCCCCGCCGCCACTTGAATGTTTTGCTCCTGCAAGGCGTTCACAACATCATCAGCCGTCATATTCCGCGTGGCCAGCTTTTCAGGATCAAGCCATGCTCGCATACTATAGTCACGCTGACCCAAATAAGTTACGTCGCCGACGCCCGGCAGCCGCAACAACGCATCACGAACCTGGATCGTGGCAAAATTTGATAAATCAAGATCGTTCTGCAGATAGTTTCCTTTTTCATCTTTCTTCGATGTCAGATTGATGATCATCATGATGCTGGGCGATTTCTTTTTCACCGCCACGCCCTGCAACTGCACGATATCCGGAATCACCGGCATCGCCAGTTGAACGCGGTTCTGTACCAACACCTGCGCGATATTCAAGTCCGTGCCCAACGCAAACGTAATCGTCAACGTATACGCGCCGTCGTTCGTGCATTGCGACGACATGTAAAGCATGTTCTCCACGCCGTTCACCTGTTGCTCGATCGGTGCGGCAACCGTGTCCAACACAAGTTTGGCGTTCGCCCCCGGATAAATCGCCGTCACCTGCACCGTGGGCGGCGTAATGTCGGGGTATTGAGCAATCGGCAGCATAAACACCGCCAACGCTCCCGCCAGCGTGATGATGATCGACATCACCGAGGCGAAGATCGGGCGGCGGATGAAAAAATGCGATAACACGATGATAACTAGTGGTTAGTGGTCAGTGGATAGTTTTCAATGGTCAGTGGTCAGTATCAAAAATAGCCGGGAGTTAACAACTCCCGGAATGTGCTTCCCTTTTATTGCGACTGTGTCTCGATTTTCTCTGTCTTCTCCTTCCTCGTGCTGATCCAATCAATCACGAAGAAGAATACCGGGGTTAAAAATATGCCGAACAGCGTCACGCCCAACATGCCGCTGAATACGGCCGTGCCCAACGTGCGCCGCATCTCTGCCCCCGCGCCCGATGCAAAGACCAACGGTACAACGCCCAAGATAAACGCCAGCGATGTCATCATGATCGGCCGCAACCGCAACCGGCACGCTTCCAAGGCGGCCTCGCGCGGCCCCATCCCCGCGTCGCGCTGCTGCCGGGCGAATTCCACGATCAAAATCGCGTTTTTACTGGCCAATCCCACCAATACCACGAAGCCGATCTGGGTAAAGATATTGATGTCCATGTGCATGATCGCCACGCCCGCCACCGAACATAGCAAACACATCGGCACCACCAAAATCACCGCCACAGGCAGCGTCCAACTCTCATACTGAGCTGCAAGCACCAAAAAAACCAAAATCACGGCCAGCGTGAACACCGTCATCGGATTTTGCAGCAAGCCCTTCACCGAATCGATCTTGGCCGATTCGATCTGCATCAATGTCAGCTCCGTCCATTCGGCTTTCATATTCTCCGGCAACGTCCTACGAACCGACTGTTCCACCATCTGGATCGCCTCCCCCGTGCTTACGCCGGGAAGCATATTGCCGTTGATCGGCGCCGCGGGATACATATTGTAGCGAGTCACCATGACCGGCCCGCTGATATCGCGGAACCGAGCAACCGCATTCAACGGCGCCATTTCGCCGGCGCGATTGCGCACCTTCATCTGTCCCACCTGTGCGGCCGTCCGTCGGAACGGCCCATCGGCCTGCGCCTTCACCTGCCAGGAACGGCCGAACTCATTGAAATTATTGATGTACAACGAACCCATGTAGACTTGAAGCGTGTTGAAAACGTCGCTGATATTGATTCCCAGCGATTTCACCTTCGTCCGGTCAATGTCGGCGTAAACCTGCGGTGAATTCGACCGGAACAATGTAAACAGGCCAATCAAACCCTTTTGTTTGCTCGCATCGGCAATCAACGCATCGGTCGATTCCTGCAAGGCCTCAAGCCCGGCGCTCGTCCGATCCTCGACCATGATCTTAAACCCGCCCGCCGTGCCCAGCCCGTCCACCGGCGGCGCGCCGAATACGCTGACCACCGCCTCGGGGAACTTCTCGAAACAAAGTTTCCGCAATTTGGCTGCGATTACTTTGTCGTGCAACATAAACCCTTTTCGATCCTCAAACGGATCTAAAATCACGAACATCGAACCAAAGTTCGGCGCATTGGCCTGAAGCAAAATCGACATTCCCGAAACACCCAGCGTATGCCCCACGCCGTCCATCGAGCGGGCCAACTTGTCTAGCTCCGAAATGATTGCCTTCGTGCGTTCGACCGCAGCTCCCTCGGGCAATTGCACATTCACCAGCAAATATCCCTTGTCCTGCTCTGGAATGAAACCGAACGGCACCTTCGTAAAGCTCCAGCCCGTCAGGAATAGCAATCCACCATACAATAGCAGCGTGAAAACGCAGCCGCGAAGCATCAAGCCCACCGTTCGCGTATAGAGATGCGTCGAGCGGTCGAACCCCCAATTAAACAGCCGGAAAAACCATCCGAAGAGAAAATCGATCACTACCGAAAACCAATCGCGCCGCGCCCCGTGCGGCCTCAACAGCACCGCCGACAGCGCCGGACTCAGTGTCAAGGAGTTGAAAGCGGAGATTACGGTCGAGACCGCGATGGTCAACGCAAATTGCCGGAAAAACTGGCCCGTAATGCCCGTAATAAACGCACACGGCACGAACACCGCGCACAAAACCAACGCCACGGCGATCACCGGCCCCGTGACTTCGCCCATCGCCTTGATGGCTGCCTCGCGCGGCGAAAGTCCCTCGGCCAGCCATCGCTCGACGTTCTCGACCACCACGATGGCATCATCCACCACAATGCCGATGGCCAGCACCAAACCAAAAAGCGAAAGATTATTCAAACTGAAGCCCAACATCGCCATCACGGCGAAGGTGCCCACGATGGCCACGGGCAAGGCCGCCAAGGGAATAATCGCCGCGCGCCAGTTCTGTAAGAACACCAGCACGACAATCGCCACTAAAATGACGGCGTCGCGCAGCGTTTTTAGCACTTCGACAATCGACTCGCGAATAAACGGCGTCGTATCGTAGTTGATCTTATAGTCCAAATCGTCGGGAAACCGCTTCTTCAACTCCTCCATCTTCTGCCGAATGCCTTCCGCTGTATCCAAGGCGTTCGCCGTCGGCATTTGATAAACCGCCAAACCAACCGAAGGCAAACCGTCCATCAAACACGATTGATCATACTGCTGCGCGCCGAGGCTCAACTCGGCAACATCGCGCAATCGCACCAGCGGCGTGACCGGCGTGTTGGCCGTCGTCGTGCCTGCCTTCACAACGATTTCGCCATACTGCGAAGGCTCCACCAGTCGCCCCAAGGCGTTAATAGTCGGTTGGAATTGGATTCCGCCGCCGATCGGCGGTTGGCCGATTTGCCCCGACACGACTTGATTATTCTGCTCGTTGATCGCCGTCACGACATCGTTGGCCGTCATACTCCGTGCCGCCAGCTTTTCAGGATCCAGCCATGCGCGGATGCTGTAGTCGCGTTCGCCGAGAATGCTCACGTCGCTGACGCCCGGCAGACGCAAAATCTCGTCGCGAATATTGATCATCAAGTAATTCGACAGATACAGATCATCGTACCTACCCTTTGGCGAATAGAGATTGATCGCCAGCAGAATGTTCGGCGTCTTCTTTTTGATGTTGACGCCTTGTTGCTGCACCTGGCTCGGCATCTGCGGCATGGCCAACTGCACGCGGTTTTGCACCTGAACCAACGCCAACTTCAAATCCGTCCCCAAATCAAACGTAACCGTCAGCGTATACGCCCCGTCGTTCGTGCATTGCGACGACATGTAAAGCATGTTCTCGACGCCGTTCACTTGCTGCTCGATCGGCGCCGCCACCGTGTCGGCCATCGTCTGTGCATTCGCCCCGGGATACGAGCAGATCACTTGAACCGTCGGCGGCGTAATGTTCGGATACTGCGCCAACGGCAACGAACGCAACGTCACACTGCCCGCCAGCAAAATCACCAGCGACAGGACGGTAGCAAAAATCGGTCGATCTATGAAAAATCGCGAAATCACGACGGATTGAAAACTAGTGGCTAGTGGCTAGTGGCTAGTGGCTAGTGGATAGTGGATAGTGGATAGTGGATAGTGGATAGTGTTCAGAGATTATTGAACATTGGTCATTGGCCATTGAACCTTGGTCATTGGTCATTGAACATTGGTCATTGAACATTATTCAGTATTCATTCGGCATTCGTCATTCGACATTCGTCATTACCGCTTCAGTCTGCGGCCAGCAAACAAATCCCCAATCCCAAATCTCACCCTCCCCTACTTCTTCATCTCAACTTTTACTTTCATCTTCGGACGAATCCGCTGCAAATTGTTGATCACCACGCAATCGCCCGACTGCAAACCTTCCTCAATCGCTTGAAGTCCATCGAACTTCTGGCCCAATCGAACGCGGCGATAGTCTACCGTGCCTTCCTTGTCGACGACGTAAACGAATTTTTGCCCTTGATCCGTGCCGATGGCCTTCTCCGTCACGAGAAAGACTTTATGCGCGGGCCCGATCTCCAAACGAACGCGGACAAACAAGCCCGGCATCAGCATCGGCGGCTTGTCATTACCTTCGAGAGGATTACTAAATGTACCCCGCACCAAAATGGTTCCCGTTTGCGGATCCACCGTGTTGTTGGCGAAATCAAGCACGCCCTTCAGCGGGAATTGATGCTTAACGTCATCGACCAATCCCATCGAGACCAACGCATGACCGAGCCGCTCTTTCAACAAACCCTTACGCTTCATATCTTGAATCAACAGAAGCGTCGGCTCCTCGACATTGAAGTAGGCATAGATCGGATCAATCGACATGATCGTGGTCAGGAGCGTCGTGTCGGCATTGACCAGATTCCCATCGGTCAACAGGGTGCGGCTGATCCTTCCCGCAACCGGCGCCGTGATCTTCGTGAATCCCAAGTTCAATTCCGCTTGATCTAGCTGCCCTTGCGCGGTCTTCAAAGCTCCGATATTCTCCGCCTGTTGGGCGACATACTGATCCAAATCCTGCTGGCTGCCGGCGCCTTTCTCGGCCAGCTTGCGATATCGATCAACCTGAATATCCAACAGTTTTTTTTGCGCCCTTAACCGTTCCAATGTGCCCTGCGCCATTTCCACATCGGCTTGGAAGGGGCGGGGATCGATTTCATAGAGCAACTGATTCAATTTGACGAAATCACCGTCTTTGAAATGCACTTTCACAAGATATCCGCTTACACGCGCGCGAACATCCACACGGCTCACCGCGTCGGTCCTTCCGGTGAACTCCTCGCGATCAACCACATCGCGTTCGACCGGAACCATTGCATCCACGGTCAACTCGACAGGCCCCGCCGTCGGCAACTCGTGATGGCATCCCGACAGAACAAGAATTCCAAACAGACCCAAAATCAAAAAATCATGTCGGCTCATCGGTTCGTCCTACTAAGCAGCATCCACTTGTAAAGGCTTTGTCGAACACATCCATCAACCGTTCTCAGCATTCTGAACGTCGCGAAAAACCCTCGGGCGATAGAAAATCCCTCGCGACGCTCAAGCCGACGGTAATGAAGCTACAACCCAGCCACGTGAAACTAGACCAATTGCGCAATATTTAACGACATACCCCACAAGGATACATCGTCGCTTTTTTCGCAGAAAACAAAACTTGCGGAACAGATAACGATGGTAACGGCCGTGTAATCGGCATATCCGCGCAGCAACGAACAATCGCTACGCAAGCCTCGCTTGAAAAGAATCGCTGCTACTCGCCCGTGCGAATTTTCGTGCGATAGCGGGCAGGCGTGATGCCAACCTCTTGCCGAAACACTTGCACGAAGTAGCTCGCGGTCTTGAAGCCCGCCGCCGACGCCACCTTGGGGATCGGTAAATCCGATTCCATCAACAGACGTTTCGCTTGCTCCATGCGAACGCGCATGATCTCGGCATGAATCGTTCGGCCAACCGCCTTCTTAAACCGCATTTCCAAGGCACGCCGCGAAAGCTGCACATGCTTCACGACATCGTGAATATCAATCGAATTGGAGGCATTGTCGCGAATGAACCGAAGCGATCGGGCAACCTCTCCGTCGTCCAATGCCACGATATCGGTCGAACGCCGGGTAATCACGCAAAGCGGCTCGACGCTCAACCGCTGCGGTTTCCGCTGCCGGCCGCGCATCATTTGGTCCAAAAGCGCAGCCGCGCGATAGCCGCCCTGCTCGGCATTCAACGCCACGCTCGACAGCGGCGGATCCGAAACTTCGCACAGCAACTCATCGTTGTCCACGCCGACCACGGCGATTTCCTCCGGCACGTCGATCCCGCCCGCGCGACACGCCTCGAGCACCTGCAAACCGCGTTCATCGTTGCAAGCCATCAATCCCGCGGGTTTCGGCAATTTCCGCAGCCATTCGGCCAAAATAGCCTGCTCGCAATCCCACGCTTGGCGGCGTTTCGACTTCGGAAACGGATAAACATAAGGCCGAAATCCCGCGGCCGTGATACGCTCGCAAAAACTTCGCTCGCGACGATCCGACCACACTTGGCCCGCCACGCCGATAAACGCATAATGCAAAAACTTCCGCTCCAGAAGATGCTCCGCCGCCATTTGCGCCGCATGAAGTGAATCGGACGACACTTCGCCCATCTTGGCCAGTGGACATGGCGCATGAAGCTGATCTTCCTGCAAATCCAACGCTATCGTCGGCAACCGCAAGGCAACAATCGCTTTGGCCGCCGCCGGGGTCGTGATTCGGGCAATAATGCCCGTGCCGCCCCATTGCCGCATCTTGGGCACCGCCTGCTCGAAATCTCCCGGCGTCACATAAAACGACCAAGGCCCATGCAATCTTGCATAACGCACGATCCCACGCAACAAATCACGCCCATAGCCGTGCGACGTCTCAACGAGTAACGCAACTCGGGGCATAAAGTCTTTCTTCATGGTTTTGCTGCCTAGGACTGCCGTTCAAGACAAAATACCTGCCCCAAACCGGCATATTTTCTCGATAAAGCTTAGCACCAATAATATGCTAACCGCCCGCTAACGCTTCCCTAACAGACGGATGGTAAATTGTTAGAGCAATAGCTAGTATTATTTTTCACTGCCCCCTGGTTTTTTGGCCACCCGCAGGCAAGAGGTCGGAATGCTCAAACAGTCGGTGCTCGTCGTTGAAGATGAAGAAGACATTCGTGAACTGGTCAGCTACAACCTCCTAAAAGAGGGGTATCAAGTGGCCGGCGTAGCCTCGGGCGAAAATGCCTTGGCCGCCGTCGCCGCCAAACCGCCCGATCTCGTCCTGCTCGATCTCATGCTGCCCGGCCTCGACGGCCTGACCGTTTGCCGCAAATTGAAAGGCGATCCGCAAACCGAGTCGATCCCCATCATCATGCTGACGGCCAAGGGCGAGGAATCCGACATCGTCGCCGGCCTGAACATGGGCGCCGACGATTATATCACGAAGCCGTTCAGTCCCAAAGTATTGCTCGCCCGACTGCAAGCCGTCCTGCGCCGCGCCGAAAACGAACAAGAAAACGAGAGCGAACCAGACGATGATGAAAGTGAAACCGTTGAAATCCGCGATCTGAAAATCCACACCGGACGACACGAGGTGTTCGTCCAAGGCAATCTTGTTGACCTGACCGCCACCGAATTCAAACTTCTCTATTTCCTGGCGAAACGCCCCGGCTGGGTCTTCACCCGGCAGCAAATCCTCGATGGCGTTCATGGCGACAACTACGCCATCACCGATCGCGCCGTCGACGTACAGGTGGTCGGCCTACGCAAAAAACTCGGCGATGCCGGCGCTTACATTGAAACCGTGCGCGGCGTGGGCTATCGCTTCAAGGAATAAACAAGATGTGCAACAAACGTCTATTCTGGCGTTTATTCGCGTCATATCTCTGGGCGCCGGTGCTCGTGCTGTTGCTGATCGGCCTTTACGGGTCCAGTCTGGCACGGCGTTTCTACGAAGACCATCTCATCGCCGATCTTGACGCCCGCGCCCGTCTGGCTGCCAAACCCATCGACGCCTTGTTGCTCAATAATCAACTCGAAAAGGTCGATGATCTTTGCCGAGAAGTAGGCAAATCAACCCACACTCGCTTCACGGTAGTGTTGCCCTCCGGCAAGGTGATCGGCGATTCCGAGGAAACGGCCCGCGATCTGGACAACCATCTCCAACGCCCCGAAATTCAAGAGGCGTTAGCCGACGGCGTCGGACATTCCACCCGCTTCAGCTCCACCGAGCAAAGAGACCGCATCTACGTGGCCATCGTGCTTCAACACGACAAAACACCAGCGGCCGTCGTGCGAGCCTCTGTCCCCGTCACCGAGTTGGACCAAGCCCTCGACATCCTCCGCAACAGGATCTTGATTGCCGCCATCCTGGGCGTTCTGCTGCAAGCCGTGATCAGCTTGGTCATTTCCCGCCGCATCAGCCGTCCCTTGGAACAAATCAAAAACGGCGCCGACCTTTTCGCCGCGGGCGAGCTCAACCACCGGCTGCCGGTCACCGGCGGCATCGAAATCTGCGCCGTGGCCGAGGCCCTCAACCATATGGCCGAACAGCTCAACGAACGAATTCAAACCGTATTGCAGCAACAAAACGAGCGGGAAGCAATGCTATCCAGCATGGAGGAAGGCGTGTTGGCGATCGACAAGGAAGGCACGATCCTAAGCTTGAACAAAACTTGCGCAACCTTGCTGGGCGGCGAACCCGACAAGCTCGAAGGCCGTTCGATTTACGAGACGATTCGCAAACCCGATTTGCTCGCCTTCGTCGAATCGGCTCTCGCCGGCTCATCGCCCGTTGAGGGCGAAATACCGATCCGAGGCCCCAACGACCGCTGGGTCAGCGCGCACGGCACCGCCTTGCACGATCCCCAACGCGGCAAAATCGGCGTGCTCATCGTCCTGCACGACATCACCCGGCTGCGCCACCTCGAAGACGTCCGTCGCGATTTCGTCGCCAACGTATCGCACGAACTCCGGACTCCCATCACGTCGATCAAAGGCTTCATCGAAACGCTTCTCGAAGGCGCTTTGGAAGACAAGGACAACGCCGACCGATTCCTGCAAATCATGCTGCGGCAAGTCAACCGCATGGACGCGATCATCAACGACCTGCTCGCCTTGTCGCGCATCGAAAAAACAACCGACGGCCCCATGATCGAGACCTCGCTCGACTCGATCCACTCCGTGCTGGAAGCCGCTCGCGAAATGTGCGAACGCAAGGCTTCGCAAAAAAACATCACGATCGAACTGACTTGCTCCGAAAAAATCATGACCCGGATCAATGCGGCCTTGATCGAACAGGCCGTGGTCAATCTGTTGGACAACGCCGTCAAATATAGCCCGGCCGATTCCACGATCTCACTGAGCGCCGCCCGCGAAGACAACGATGTCGTGATCCGCGTCAAAGACCAAGGCTGCGGCATCGAGGCCAAGCATCTGCCGCGTCTGTTCGAGCGTTTCTACCGCGTCGATATGGCGCGCAGCCGCGAACTCGGCGGCACCGGACTCGGATTGGCCATCGTCCGCCACATCGCCTTGGCCCATCGCGGCTCTGTCAGCGTCGAGAGCACGGTCGGAGTCGGCAGCACGTTTTCTCTACGCCTGCCGATCCCCGCGCCCGATGCTGAAAGCTGATCGTTACTTCGCCCCCTGGTCCGATAACTGCTGCACCCGCTCCGTGATCGGAAACATCGACACCCGAAGCTTCGTGCAACCGTAAGGAACCAACGTAATACGTTCCGAGGGCTGTGTCTTCGCAACCGGTTTCACCGGCAAAGGTTGATTTTGCTCAGGCGACCACTCACAGCTTACAACATTCGCTTGCAGCTTTACCGGCGACCGCAGCGACCAATCCCAATGAACAGGCATCGCCTCGCGTTCCACCGAAATATCGGCCCCCAAAGTGTTGCCCTGCGCATCCAATGCAAACTTCCACTTCGCCGCGGGGTCAGGCGTGTTAGAATCCTTGGTGTCGGCAATCGGCAACGCAAACAACAAAGGACCGTAGGAAACCGAACCAAAAGGCGCACCCTGCGACTTTGCCATATTCTTGTCGTTGCCCGTCTTCACGACCACCGACATCGGAAATCGCAGCCGCACCGTATCGCCCGGCTTCCAAAGCCGCTCCACCCGAACAAAACCCTTCGCGTCGGCGGCGACGTTGATCGCCGTCCCATTCACGCTCAACTCCGGCGTCTTACACCAGCCAGGAATGCGCAGCGACAGCGGAAACGCCGCCTCGCGCGCCGGCTTTACGCTCACATCGATCGTATCATTAAACGGATAGTCCGTCTTGCACGTCAATTCCACCGGCACTTGATCGGCCACAAGCGCCGAAACCTTGCACGGCCCATAATGTGTGGCCGCTAATCCATTATCATACGTCGCCATCCACATGTGCATCACATAATTCGGTAAAATGCGGTTGAGCGCCGCCGTGCAACACAGCGGAGAATGTTTGAGCCTGTAGGTATTCACCCCGGGAGGCGGCGCCTTCTCATACTTCGGCGCCATATCAACCATGCGGTTCGGCGTCTGCATGTAGACATGCGTTTTGAAATCCCGCGATACGGTCGAAGGCCCCGCGTTGAAAAACGCCCGTTCCGCGCGATCGGCCATCCGGCCGTCGCCGCATACCGAGAGCAGCAAAAGCTGGCTCCACAAATACGCCGCCACATCGCAGGTCTCCGTTCCGCGGAAAGCACCCGTGGGGCCATAAAACTCGTCGGCCACGATCACGCCATGCGGCTGCATTGCATCGCGATCCACCAAATCATGCCACGCTAACGTCGCATCCAGCAGTTCGCGATTGCCCGTCCACAAATACCCAAGCGCCCAGGGCGTCGTACTCTCTAAAAAATGCACGACATGGTCGTCGCTTTCAGCCCAAGGGTTCGGATTCGGCTTCCGGCTGTAGCGATTCCATGATGATCCGCCCGGCTCCTTGCCGCCGCCGTCTTTCGAGAAAATCGCGGTCAATGCCGCGGCAATCTCTTTGTTGCCCGTCCACGTATAGGTCTGAAATGCCGGCCACGTGTTCGACATTCCCCAACCGTTCCGAATATAATCGGAACTCCCGCCATAAGCAGTCACCAGCGTCTGCAAAACCCGAGGGTCGCCCGAGCCCGCATAATTGGCAGCCAAGGATCTTCCCAAAAGCCCGCAAGCCCAGATAGGCCACGCCCCGCTGATACCGACCGACTTTGCATCGTCGGGATTGTTCTTGTTAAGCCACCACAAAAACAAAATACTGTTCGGATTCATATGCTCCACGACGACATTCATGCGTTTCCGCGCCTGTTGAATCAAGGCATCGTCGTGCAGAATATAACCGAGCCGCACCATGCCGTCAAACCAATAGCCGCCACCCTCATAAGGCCAAGCTCCGTTCGGCCAATCCAAACGATTGCCTGTCATCTTATGATCCGCGGCCCAGGCCCTTCTGAACTCATCATCCACGTCATCCATGTGCCCCGTGTATCCGTCGCGCGCCGTCAAACACCAATCGCGCAGCCAGCCTTGCGGTTCAACCGTGCCTGGCGGCAACACGATCAGCGCCGGACGTGTCGGCGGCTCGAACGGCCGCGCATAATTCAACTTCTTCGCTATTGGCGTCGATGGCTCACCAGCAATAATCCACCCCGCACACATTATCACAACTACAAAAACCAAGATTCCCCGAAGACATCGTTGATACGACTTCATAAAATTCTCCTTGGAAAAAAACTATGAGAACAATCCTTCCCATGAATGTGTGCCAAAAGAATGAATCCCTTAATTATGAACTTTGCATCACTTATGAACCGAGGCCGACCAACGGAAGGCCGATAGTTATGTGTCTTATCCCCACGGATCAATGTTTCAGACGTAATCGGCCGATCATTTGCTCTTAGTATCCAGCCTGTAGAATCCAACGCCGTGTGCAGCAACAGTAGGTGCAAAGGAGCCTGCCTGAAACCCCAAATTTCTCCGGTTCCAAATATCTCGGATTTCACCACCTTCTGGGAATCCAATTTCAGCCAACGATTGCGTAATAACCTGAGGCTTATCCGTTAAATTAAAAAGAGCTAGATATTTTGCAGTAGCACCCTTCTTTACGCTGAGCCATTTCCGAACCTTGGAATCGCCTGCAAGCTGGCGTTGTTCCGAACCATGTTGGTTGGCATCCAAGGCATCCGCATTCGTTAATATATCGCGAGTGAAATCATCCATGCAGATTGGGTCCGCATAGAAGACCAACGGCGATCGGGCGATGCAGTGCAAAGTCATGTCCGTTCGAATTTCATCCTGGCTAAAACGCGTCTGGATAATCTTATGCGCAGTAACCATGTCGAAATACTTGCCGAACGGCAGCGCATCGAGATCGGCCCAATGCCCTGAACCGCTGGACGATGCCCATTGCGAAGCCCTGTCAAATTGCACGAGGATATCGCTCCATTGATCCCACTGGTCCTTGGTAATCCTGAACATATCCATATTGCCCCGCAAATGATCTGCCTGCGACCGCGGGGTCTCATCGCCCGGTGATCCGGAAATGACAATGGGACGCCCCAAATTTGCGCGGCCTTTGCAATATCCCTCGACCTCAGCCGCATGGTAAGGAGAAATCAGGTCATCAATCTTCAAAAAATCGACACCCCAGTCACCATACAATTCAAACAGGGAATTGAGATACGCTTGTGCGCCGGGATGGCTCATTTTCAACCCATAAGTCAGGTTCGACCACCCACAAACGTTTCCTGTATCCGTGATTTCCTTGGCGCGGAAGGATGTTCCCTTGATCGGCAGATTGGCATCGTAAGCCCCGCGATAGATCCCTCGCATGATATGAAGGCCAAACTTCATGCCTTGGCTATGAATATAGTCCGCCAACGGCTTGAAGCCATGCCCATTAGCTGCCGAAGGAAACCGCTCTAGATAAGGAATAAGACGGCCGTAGGCATCACAACGATCGAGACCGTTGTTCGATGTTGTGGTGCTCGATTCCTTCTGATACCAACCATAGTCGATAAGGACATAACGGTATCCCGCCGCTTTGAGCCCCAGTTTTCCGATCGCATCAACGCCGCGTTTGACCATATCTTCGTTCTCGCCGGCCAGGTTATAGCTACCCGAAGTATTCCATCCCATCGGTGGCGTATCGGCAAACGAAACAGCATCCTCAGGATTAGCCCTCAACGGGGCAGTCATCGACAGATTGCCTGCCATCGTTCCTACAGCCGCCAAAGTCGAGGTGGTTTTCAGAAAATGACGGCGATTCATGTGGCAAAGACTGCCGGAAATTTTATTCAGTGTCATGAGCATGGTCCTTGTTTGGGTCTCTGATTACTAATCGACATTTGCACTTTCGATGTACCGAAGCCGAAATCTAGGCCAATGAAGTTGATCGGCCGATTCATGATCTAAGTAAACATCCATAAATATCCTTAATCCAACCGGCGAAGAATCACCAACTCGCTGGTCAACGACTTTTCAAGACGCACGCGAACGCCCTCGCGCATCAATTGCTCGCCGGGCACAGCAAAAATAAGTCCCCGGCTGTCCAATTGCACCTGATACCGTGCCCCGGGCTCAATTCCGCGC
>CAYWGR010000027.1:36816-40282 GCA_964458015.1 uncultured Planctomycetaceae bacterium | reverse complement strand
TTCGGGCTTGTTGGATTTTCAGGCCGATATTCGCCAGTTCATAGCTCACCCGGCATTGGCTCAAAACTTGCCGCACGGTATCTTGCGTGCGTTCGAGCTTGTCGGAGTCGGGGAAGACGGGGCCGCAGGTCAACAGCAGCGCCACTTGATCGCCGTCGCCCAACTGGTCGAGGATTTGACTGGCGGCCGAGGTGGCCGTATCGAAACGGATGCGGTCTTGATCGACCATGCCCATGCTGGCCGAATTGTCGAGCACGATCACGGCGGCCGAATGCGATCCACCCCAAAGCGAACTTAAATTCGTCACGGCGGGCCGGGCCAAACCGCCGGCGATCATCAGCAATAGCGACGCGCGCAGCACCATCAGCAAAATATCGTGGATCCGCTTGCGGCGACGTGTCTTTTGCACGCTGATCTTCAAAAATCGCAACGTTGAGAAGGGCAACTCCTTCGCCTTCTGACGATTGTTCATGTGCAGCACGACCGGAATCGCGGCAGCCAACGCGGCTAGCAAAAATAACGGTGCGGCAAAGGTCATGGACGGTTCCGTTTCGCTAGATACTTCGACAGCATGAAATCATAAGGCACCGACGTGTCGGTCAGAACGTAGTCGATCTGGGCCTCGGCACATGCCCGGCGATACGTTTCGATGAACTCTTCCACCTGGGCCTTGTATTCTTCGCGGACATACGACGGATCGACTTGGATCCGCTCGTTCGTTTCAAGATCGTGAAAAACAGTCAAATCGTCGAACGGGAAATCAATCTCGGCCTTGTCGAACACGTGGAACAGGATCACTTCGTGGCGGCGATGGCGGAAATGGTGCAGCGACCGGATCACGTCCTCGGGATTGTCGTACAGATCGCTGATCAACACGATCAAGCAGCGTTTTTTGAACCGATTCGCGAGTTTGTGCAGCGTTTCGGCCACGTTCGTTTCGCGGCCTGCCTTCATGCCTTCCAGCTTGTGCATCATTTCGTTGAAATGACGCGGCGAGCTGCGTGCCGGCATGTCGAGCCGGATTTCGGTATCGAAGGCGCAGAGCCCCACCGAATCTTGCTGCCGCGTCATCAGATAGGCCAGGATGGCCGTAAGATAGGAGCCGTATTCCAACTTCGTCAGCTTGCCGTTGACGCTGTAGCCCATCGAGCCGCTTGTGTCGAGCAGCACCTGGACTCGCATGTTCGTCTCTTCTTCGTACTGCTTGATGTAGAGGCGGTCGGTGCGGGCCAACATGCGGTAGTCGAGATGCCGAGGATCGTCGCCGGCCGTATAGTCGCGGTGTTCGGCGAACTCGACGCTGAATCCCTTATACGGACTTGCATGGAGACCGGTGATGGCCCCTTCGACCACCCCGCGGGCGACCATCGAAAGGTTTTTCACGCGGCCCAGGGCCTGCGGTTCTAAAAAGCGATAGCCTGTATCCATGAAAAAAAGGGGGTAAAGTTAAAAGTGGTTTAACGGTCAGTGTAATGAAGGAAAAAAGGGTAAAGGGGTAAAAGGGAAATAAAGTCAGTTTAATGTTCTAGTTCCACACGTCTTGCATTCAATTGAAATTCCGCTTTCCCCCTTTCCCATTTTTCCTTCTTACACGGGTGGTTGCCTCTGCCGTTGATCTTCTATCGTAATTGATATTTCCTTCGTAACACCCACTCCGCCGTGATTGCGCCGACAAAAATAATCCAGAAAACGGGCGGCCAGTAAAGTGGCATTTCTTTGTATTCCGTTTTCTTGCGTTGCGTGCGGTCGAGCTGATCGATTAGGTGATCGGCGGCGGTCAATGGCACGTAGCGGCCGCCGGTGTCTTCCGCGATGCGTTTCAACAGCTTCTCGTCCAAGTCGAGCTTCTCGAATTCCAAGTTCGGACGCCCGACTTCCAGCGGAATCTTGTCCGACTTCAAATTCACCTCGCCCAGCCGGGCTTCGACCACGATCTCATGCGTGCCGGCCGTGCGCGGCTCGATGCTGCCGCCGAAGTGGCCGCCGGGGCCCGTGACGGGCGTCAGCACGACCTGCTCGGGCTGGCCTGCCGGTCCGCGAACGCTGGCCACCACCTTGGCATCCTTCGCGCCTTGGCCTTCTTTATCGCGAACGACGGCCGTGATGCGGATCGGCTCGCCGGGTTCGTAGTACGCTTTGTCGGTGCTGGCCGTGATGCTGGCCTTGGCCTCGACCGTGGCGCCGCGCCCGGCCAACCAGCGAACCATCTGTCCCCAGAACCGCAGGAACGGCGATTCCAGGTTCAGAGCCTTGGGGCTTTGTTGCCATTTGCGCGTCGTATCGCCGGTGAAAACCGCCGTCCGGCCACGATCCAACGGCTGCACGGCCAAGATCGGCAACGAACCTAGCGCGGCGGGAGCCAGGGCCAACACGCTGGCCCCCGGCTTGGCGCTTTGCACGCGCGTGCAACCTTCCAGCCCCGGCAGCCCAAGCGTTTTGGCCGGCGCTTGCGCCGTGGGGAAAAAGTTGGCGATGTTTGTGAAAATCGGATGATGCGCGCCGGCGGGCGTCAGCAGCGGGAGGAACGAATCGGTGATTTGTCCGATCTGACGGCCGCCCAACACGACCGGCAGCACATTGCCCAGCGGCGTGCCTTCGAAACCGCCCGGCCCCAAGCTGTGATAGCCGCCCAACATCACGAGCCCCGCGCCTTCGCGCACGCGCTTAATGAACATTTCCTGTTGAGCGGGCCGCAGGTAGGTGCTGTCGATGTCGCCGAAAATGAAAACGTCGAACTTGTTGATCGTTTCCTGATCGCTCGGGATGACCGTCAGCTTCAGGTCGGTCATGTTGGTTCGCTTGAGGAAAACGTTGGGGCGGGTTTGAACCAGCGCGTAAAATTCCAAGTCGGGATCCTTGGCCAAAAAGCGATCCACCAGCGCGCCGTATTCGGCCCGCAAGGTGCCTTCGACGTAGAGCACCTTGATGCCGGCCTCGATTACCGTGGCCACGACCGACCGCTGGTTGTTTTCCGTGATTTTTTCTTCGTTCACGGCCGGCACGCGCACCGTGTAGGTGTGGCGACCCTTGGCCGTGGGGCGAAACTCGAACGTGACTTGCTGCGAACCCTCGGTGTCGTCAAGCGTCAGCTCCTGTTGGCCGATCTGCTTGCCGTCTTCATCGAGAAACGCCTCGACGACGCGGCCGCCCAGCCCGATGCCTTCGATCGAACCGGTGATTCGGGCCGTGTTGTTCAAGATCATGCGATCGGGACAGTCCATGCCGGTCACTTGGATATCGCGATACGAGAGATTGCTCCGCAAACTGGCCCCGACGCCTATGCTATGCACGGGTATTCCTAGTTTGCCGGTGATGTCCAACGGATTGCCGGCCGAATTGTGGATGCCGTCGGACAGCAGAAACGCCCCGGCCACGTCGGAGGGCGGAAACTGCTTCGAGGCGGTCGATAATGCCCGCAAAATCGAAGTCGCCTTGCCCGAGGCCGCCAAACCCGGCAAATTCGCAG
>CAYWGR010000027.1:0-36806 GCA_964458015.1 uncultured Planctomycetaceae bacterium | reverse complement strand
GGCGAACGAGATCAGCGATAGGCGGAAATCGTCCTTCAGCTTCTCGCACCATTTTTCCAATCTATTGCGGGCCTGATTGAATCGCGGCACGCCCGTGGCGTCGTCGGTGATGCTCATCGACGAGGAACTGTCGAGCATGAAGATCAAGGCCGGTTTGCTGGTTAGTTCGTTCTGATAGCAAAACACCGGCCGAAACAGCAGCAGGACGACCACGATGATCGTCGTGACGCGCAGGGCCAGCAGCGTGTTCCGCTGTCGCGGTTTGAGCGAGCCGAACGCGCGATAATAGAACGCGGCCGTCAGCACAATCGCCAAAGCGGCGACTGCCAGCATCGTCGTAACACTGTAACCTTGCGCAAGGGTGAACTGCATGTGGTGTGGGGCTTCAGGTGTCTAGTACGTCGTTCATCAAAGGATTGTAAAAATCAAAGAAGCCGCTTGCGGTTTCGCAAGAGCAGGCAACCAATGCCATTCTCGGGAAAGATGCGACGGTTGCCGTTTCCGGGTGGACTGAGGTTTCTTGATTTGGTTTTTAGTCGCTCTCTTCTTCGTTCTTGGGTTTAGGCTTGGTTTTTTTGGCCCCCGATTTCGTTGCCTTTTTCGGTGCTTTTTCTTCGTCTTCCTCGTCGTCTTCTTTGTCGCTAAAGGTGATCCGCTTGACGTAGACCAGCGATTTCAAGGTTGCGCCCATTTCGCCTTTATTGCGCTTGTGAAGGAGAAAACGCTCGGGCTCGACGGTTGCCGCGCCTCCCTCGGGACGAGCGGTCTTGTATTTTTGCTCTTCGAGAAACACGATGGCCGCCAGGGCCCCGGTGACCGTGCGATCGTCTTTCAGCGTGATGGTGTGAACGTATTCCCGGACGGGATAGCTGCGGCCGGTATACAGTTTTTCGTCGTTGGCCGTCTCGAGGAACTTCCATTCCTTTTCGAGCCATTCTTTTTTAACGGTGCATTCGATTTTTTTGATGACGTGTATGGGGATTTCGCGTTGCCGTTGCATTTCCTTGTCGAAAACCTGGAATCGCTTATCGCGCGTCAGGTAGATCAAGCCGGAATGCTTGGTGCCGTCGGAAAGCTCGATGCAGCCGACTGCGGCGTCGTCGCGTTGCGACGAAGGCGCTTGGCCGAAGGGATTCAGCGCAGGCGGATCGGCTGCCCTGAGCGACAGCGACGCAAGAAACAATACGGCGGCGCAACCCCCCGCGCGCAGAACGAGCGTTTTTGTCATTGCCCTCCTCCTCTCCTAATATGAAATCGCGGTTTGGCGACGTTTTATTGCACACTTGTTCAATCAGCTTCTTTGAACCACTACTCCAGCTTCGTTAAACCCCTATTGTGGTCATCCTGAGCAAAGCGAAGGATCTGCCAAATACCACGAAGATTCTTCGCTACGCTCAGAATGACGATGACGTTTTTGAGAGGTTTTCAGTAAAGCCGATTCAACCACCCTCGCCCAGCCACCCCCCTTTGTTGGCGATGTCATCAATCTCTATCGTATTTGGCTCGAATTCCTGACTAGCCACTAACCACTAGCCACTAGCCACTAACATCGTCAATCTCTATTGTATTTTGCCCGAATCCTCGGGTCGATGGCTGGACATGAAAATGCAAGTTTTTGATGGACAAAAAACGTAATCGGTGGGAATAAAAAGATGAAATTGCTCCGAATGAAACTATGACAGCGGTAGCATGACGAAAAACCCTTCTTTCGGTAGGGTGCGGTGGCGTTGGTGTGACCGCGTTCGGAGGCGGCTTGCCTTGACTCTCTTGCCGGCCTCCGACACAATCAATAGACAGAGCCAAGGCCTGCTTTTCTCAAAAAAAGGAATAGCGATGGAACCGAACGATACCCCCCAATCAGGCGATCTTTCGCGGCGGCGGTTTATCGAACGTCTTGGAATCACAGCGGCCGTCAGCGGCCCGGCAGCCAGTCTTGGCCTGCCCTCGCTCTCCTGGGCCGACGAAGGCGACTCCGGCCCAGTCGATTGCGGTCCTCCGCCGAAAGCCAAACCGCAGCATCAAACGGGCGGTGAATCGTTCCCGCCGTTGCCCTTGCCGGCCACGCCGTTGCGCCGCAGCGAAAAGAAGCGCCCGCCGAGTCCCCCGGCCCTAATCGGCAAGGCTGCCTTGGGCGCCAGCCGCTGGGTCACGAAAGAAGGCAAGCGGGTGCAATACCGCGACTGGATGACCGACCCGGCCGACGTGATGACGTTGCTGAGCTGGACGGCCGAGAAGCTGGGCATCAACTACCGGGCCGTCGAAACCGACTTCGCCCATTTCTCTTACGATCCTCGCGAGTTGCCCGCGCTGCTGTTCGCCGGCCACAACAAGTTCGAGTTGAACGACGAAATCCGCCAAAAACTGGCCCGCTATGTGATGGACGGCGGGGCCATCATCGGCGACGCCTGCTGCGGTTGGAACAATTTCGCCGACTCGTTCCGGCACGAGATGGAACTGATCTTCCCCGGCCGCCCGCTGCGGAAGATGTTGCCCGAAGAGCCGGTGTATTCTTCGTACTACAAACTTGGCAATTTGACGTATAAGAAGGGCGACGGTTCCACATTCGTCGAACCGCCGTGCTTGGAAGGGATCGACTTCGGCTGCCGGACGGGCGTGGTCTTTTCGCCTCGCGACTTGACCTGCGGCTGGGACGGCCACGAGCATCCCCGCGGCACCCGCGTCGTGATCGACGAAGCCCGCCAAGTGGGCGCGAACTTGGTCACCTACGTGCTTGGCACGTTCCAGCTTGGACGATTCTTGAGCAGCACGAAGGTCTACCACGAAGCCGCGGCCCCCAGCCGCGACGACCTCGTGTTCGCCCAGATCATGCACGACGGCGATTGGGATCCCGATCCCTCGGCCGTCCACAACTTACTGAAGTACGTTCGCGATAATTCGACGATGGAAGTGAAATTCAAGCGAGAGAACGTCCGCTTGAAGGATCCTAAAGTTTCCGAGTATCCGCTGCTGTACATCACCGGGCACCGCGATTTCGCGTGGACTTCGGAAGAAGCCGCCTCGTTGGGACGTTACCTCAAGGCCGGCGGTCTTCTGTTGGGCGACGCCTGCTGCGGCCGCACCGCGTTCGACATCGCCTTCCGGCGTGAAATCGCCAAGGCCCTGCCGGGCGCGAAGCTCGAACGTCTGCCGCTCGATCACCCGTTGTTCCATTGCCATTACGACATCAAACAAGTGGAATACACCCCCCGGGTGCGCGAAGATTTCGGACAGCTCAACGCCCCCGAAATCGAAGGCATCACGATCGACGGCAAGCTGGCGGTCGTCTACAGCCGGTTCGACCTGGGCAACGGTTGGGAGCAGTTCCCCCACGCCTACAGCTACGGCCTGAAAGACGAATCCGCGCTGCAGATCGGCACCAACGTGCTGGTTTCCGCCGTGACGCACTAAACGGAGGAGTCTCGACAAGTAAATTCGACTGTTTTCAAGGAACACTAATTCGCGCTGATCGGCACTTATCCCTCATTAGTGAAGATTAGCGAAAATTAGTGTTCCTTTTTTTGTGTTCTGATTCTCAAGCTCCAGCTTGAGCACAGGTAAGAAAGGAACAGATTGCCTTTTGTGGTGCAGGTGTCTTGTCTGCCACCAGCTAATGCAGGCGGAACGCCCGCACCACAATGGAAAAGCATTCCGAAGCTGGATCGTTGGAATGGGTTTTTTATGAGTCGCAAGATAACGATTCTAGGCATCGTGCTCGGCTTAAGCCTTTGGGCGAGTGTGTCTCAAGCAGATCTCTATTCCCGTTATGTTTTCTCGATCGAATGGTTAATCGATACCAGTGATGTAATTGCATCTGTTAAGGTTGTCCGAGGTGGTGAAAATGGCAAAGTCGAACTTGAAGATATCCTCAAGCCGGTTGAGCGTACCGACAATATTGCATGGATAACAGACGACATTGTTCATAAACTCAAAGACTTAAAGACTGGCCATCGAATTCTAATACTTGCGGAAAAACAGAAAGGTAAAAAAGCGGTATATCTCTATATCTCCTTGACCGAGAATGCCTTGCGATTGTCTACTGATGAGGCTAGGCTGAATGCGTATTTTTTCGCGGTGTTTAACTTAGAATCACCACAAGAAGTGTGTGCGGTCCTTACCAAGCACGGAACTTTACTTACAGATCCTAAGCAACTACTTAGCCATGTGCGGAAGCGGTTAAAGTCACCTGCACCGCAGTACTGGGAACGAGGTGATTCCGAACTTGACAATGGATTCACGGAAACGCCGGGGTGTCCTGTCGATATCAACGAAACAATCAATCATATTACCGTTCCCCCCGACCCCGAGTATCGAGAAAAATCGCTTCGTGCTCTTGCCGGTAAAAATGGAACCGAGAGAAAAGAGGCGATATGGCGGCTTCGTTTTTGGAACGATGCGGAAGTGGTGAATGCATTGAAGAAGTGCTTGAACGATGATTATGTCGAAAAGGTGTGGATCACAGAAACCGGGAGCGGTAGTGTACAAAGAAATAGTTATGTTGTGAGAAATATCGCCCATCGTTCACTTCAGAAGATCGGGGTGAATGTGCCCCAGCCGAAATTGTATGCAGATTAACGTGGAATGCTGGTTCTTAAGTCGTGGTTGGAGAGCCAAAAATACGGCGTCAGTGTCAATGTTCCAGAGCTGGAGCTTCGGTGAGTGTCGTTGGTGATCCTTTGTTTTTTTGGGTGTCATTAACTATAATCAAGTTTGGTTTCAATTAGATAATACTTGGAGAGCATGGCCCATGTCTCCCGCAGCCGAGGGTGTGATCCGGCGGCTTGATGCCGCGCGGCAAAAGTGGTGGTTTTTCTCGCTCCTGACCACGTGCGTCTTGGCGCTCAGTGCGTCGTTCGGCACGTTCATGGTCTTCATGCTGGCCGACTCGTTTTTGACGTTCTCGCAACTGACCTTGTTGGTGCTGTTGTTGGCTTGGCTGGGAGCCACGTTATGGATTCTTTACGGCGTTGGCCGCCGCATGTTGCGCGGTCAGCGATCGATCGAGGCCGCCGCCCGGCGAGTCGAGGAAGAGTTCCCTGAGCTGAACAGCAACTTGATCAATGTGGTCCAGCTTTCCGAGGATCGGAAGAATGTGGACCGGACGTTTTGCGACGCCGCGATCAACCATGCCGCCGCGCAAGTTGGCTACATCCCCTTCGATCAAGCGCCGGAAAAGGAAACCCGCTGGCGTCGGTTCCTCGACTGCATGCAAACGCCGCGCGATCTGGTCGAGTCGTTTAGCATCTTAGTGGCGATGATCGTGATTGCCGTGGTTTGCGAACTGCTGATTCCCAACTGGAGCTCGGCGGCCTCGCGTTTGTTGGCCCCTTGGGAATTCGTGCCCTCGGTCGGCTCGGTCGAGATCGTCCGCGTAACGCCCGGTAATTCGGATGTATTGGTGGGCCAAAGCGTGGAGATCATCGCAGAGATCAAAAATCCAGAAAACACACCGCACCATGCCGTGATGTTCATCACGCCGAAGGACGAACCCGAGGCGGAACTGATCTTGTCGGCCGACGAGAAACATCAGTTTTATAAATTGACCGTTCCCACCGTCTTGAAGCCGTTCAAGTATCGTTTGGAAATCGGCGATTCGCAATCCGAGAAATACGCCATCGACGTGCGCGAAAAGCCGGTGGTTGATTCGGTCGAAGTGGTGTTCCACTATCCGGCCTACCTGGGCCGCAAGAGCGAGACGATGGCCCAGAAGGGCATGGATCTCGACGCCCCGCAATACACGGTCGCCGAATTGCGGATGCGCACGTCATCGCCCGTGGCCAAGGGCTATCTTGAATCGGAAGGCACGCGCTACGTCGGCAAGGTCGAACAAGACGGCAATCTGATCGTGGCTTCGATCCCGCTGTTGAAAAACGGCTCGTACTTCGCCAAGTTGTTCAACGAGTCCGGCCATACCGACCCCAACCCGCGCATGAACCGCATCACGGTGGTGCCCGACAAGCCGCCGACCGTCGAACTGCTCAAGCCCGCCCGTCAAAGCTCGGCCTCGCCGGGTTCCGTGGTGCCGGTCATGGTTCGTGCGGGCGACGACCACGGCATCGACCACATGCAATTGGAAATGAAGATCAAGGCGGCCGAATCGGACGAGAAAGACAAAGACAAGGCCCCCGCAGACGCCGGCCCCGCCACGGTTGTCAAGCAATGGAACGACTTTACCGGCGACTCGACCACTACGGCCGTGTGCCATCATTCGCTGGAACTGAAAGCCAATACGCTTAAGCCCGGCCAAACCGTGATGGTTCGCGCGGTGGTTTGGGACAAGCGCGTGGTCAACGACTGGTCGCTCGATCTTCGCCCCCAGGAAACCGCCAGCGGTTGGTATACGATAAAAATCGTGGACGAAGATGCCAAAGCCTCCGCCGCTCTGGAGCAGATCGAAAGCCTGCGCGGTAATATCTGGAAGATTCTGGAGAAGCAAATTCACGCGAGGGCGAGCGCCGCGGAAGTGTTGAAGAAAGAGAAGATCGACGAGCGCGTGGGGTTGGCTTCCGCGATTCGCATCCAGCAGGTCGAGATTCAGAAGAGCTCGTCGGACATCGTTAAATCGATCGGCGATACGCAACAAGAAGAGCGGCAGTCGATCAAACGCATTCTCAACAACCTTGCGTTCGGCGAAATGTTGAAGGCCGTAACGATCTCCGAGAGTATGGCGAAACTCAAGGCTCCCGCCGACTTTGCCAAGCCCGCTCCCGAGTTGACCGCCGCGCAGGATCGCATCATCAGTGTGTTGCGGAAGTTGTTGGACGTTACGCGGCAAGCCCAGGCCGAAGCGTTGGCCGAAATGAAGAAGCGGCCCGGCGGCGACTTGCCCGACGACACGAAGAAAAAGCTGGAAGACATGCACGCCAAGCTCGACAAGTTCCTCGAAGCACAAAAGAAAGTGATCGAGGCCACGGAGAATTTGGCGAAGAAGCCGCAGGAAGACTTCACGAAGGAAGAGGAGGAAGCTCTGAAAGGCATGGCGGCGACCGAGGACGACTGGTCGAAGTTCATGAAGGAGATGAAATCCGACTTCAGCAAGCTGCCCGAACAGGATTTCGCGAATTCCTCGATGGCCAAGGAACTGTCGGAGATTCAGACGCAACTGAAGATGGCCGAAGACGCCCTGCTGGCCAAGTCGGCCGACATTGCCGTGCCGCTCGAACAGTTAGGCGCGGAAATGGCCGAGGAAATGAAAGTGAACCTCGAAAAGTGGCTGCCCGATACGCCCGACCGCGAAAAATGGAGTCAGGAAGAAACCCTGACCGACAAGGACAAGGAAACGCCCATGGCCGAGTTGCCCGGCGAGCTGGAAGACATGATGGGCGACCTGATGGAAGAGGAAGAAGACCTGTTCGACGAGATGGAAGACGTGTCGAGCAGCGGGGCCGACTCGCCCGACAAGGGCGTGGGCTGGGACGCCGTCGATGGACCCATCTCGACCTTTACGGCCAAGGGCATCACCGGCAATCGGTTGCCGAACACCAGCGAAATCGGCGGCCGGTCGGGCGAAGGACGCCAAGGCAAGTCGAGCGGTGAGTTCGTTGGCGACGAGGCCGTCGGCAAGGGCGGCCGCAAAACGCCCAGCCGATTGTGTCCGGATCCGGTCGTCAAAGGCCAGATCAAGGACCACAGCAAGCAATCGGCCGGCGGCGCCACGGGCGGCGGCAAGGAAAGCGGCAAGGGCGGCGAAGGTCTCGAAGGGCCCACCGGCCGTGCCCCTGGTCCCCGCGATGCCACGCGATTGGCCGAAAAACAGGCCGCGCTGCGCAATAAAGCCGAAAGCGTGCAGGTCCAGTTCCAGGTGACCAATTTCCATCATACGGATATGAAGAAGTTGATCGATGCCATGTCGCAAATCGAACGCGATCTGAAGGCCGGGCGCTATCAGAATGCCCTGCGTCAGCGCCAAAAGCTTTCGGGCGATATGAAGAACGTCAAGCAATATCTGGAAGGCGAGTTCCAAACCCGCCAAGATACGACGACCAATCTGCCGACCGACATTCAAAAAGAAATCCTCGGCAGTATGCAAGATCCTTCGCCTTCCGGCTGGGAGGATCTCAATCGTGAATACTTCGAGCGGCTCTCCGGCGGCGGAGAGACCGGCACAACCGGCGCCGACAAGGGCAAGGAAAAAGAAAAAGATAAGAAGTAAGGCGGATTGATCGCAGCGATGGCCCGCTGTTGATCGCAATGATCTCGTCCCGAAGCAGAAGCTTTGGAGTTCAGATCGGGTTCCCAAAACGGTATTGGAGAATCCGGGCATCCATTAAAAAAAGCGTGAAGAGAAAACCGTGAAGATCAAAACATTTTGGACCGGCGTTTCCTTACCCAGTTTTCCGCTCTATGCCGGTCTTTTCTTTTGCCTGTTCGCCGTTTCCGCCCGCGCCACGGATGATGATCGCAAGGTGGTCATCCCATTTGATTTTGTCTCCAAATTCGATGACGGCCGCTACGGCGAGATTGTCGGTGACATGCTTTGGAAAAAGCTCTCGAAGCAGGGCCGCTTCATCGTTCCCGAGGCCATGAGCGACGTGCGCGATTATTGCACGAGCCATAGCCTCAAGCCTTCGCCGGACATGGACCTGGACAAAATGAAAAAAATCGTCCGGGGCGATTTCGACGCACAGATCGGCATCTGGGGAAGCGTCGAACGAGCGCCCGGCGAGGAGAAGGAGATTTACGATCTGGTCATCAAATGCGTCGATTTTTCGGCCAAGCCCGATCCCAAAGTGATTTACGAAGTCAAGGCCCGCACCAATTCGGTGAGCGAAATTCCACACCTTTACGTCAAGCAGATGCTCGATGCTCTGTACGAACGTAAGCCGGGCAGCAAGCCGGGCCTCGATCCCATCGCCGAGGAAAATTGGAAGAAGAATCCCAATTTGGTCATCGGCGGCGATTTTGAACGCGGCAACCGTGGCGTACCGAAAGGTTGGGACAAACTTTGCGGCGAACCGCGCGAGCCCATCGGGCGTCAGGTGCAATGGATGGCCGAGCAGAGCAACTCCGGCAATCGCGTCATCCGTTTTAATCTGAGCAAAGACGTCGCCGAATTCACCGGCCTGATGTATTACAGCGACTATTTTCCCGTTCAGGAAGGCGCTACTTATCGATTCCAATGTCGTTGGCGCTCGAACGGGCCGGCCGTGAAGGTTTTCGTCAAGTGCTACGACGACGAACGAAGCGAATACCGCGAGGAGAGCAAAGTCGGCAGCGCGGCGGCCGGCAAAAATCTTCGCAAAGGCGACTATGTCGGCAGCGAAACCATGCGGCGCGAAGTCTACCGCAGCCAGCAGAACTTGAAGGGCCCGACCAATACTTGGAACACGCAAACCGAGGATTTCACGCCGCAGCATGTCAAATATTCGCCCAAGTGGTGCCGCGTGATGCTCTATGCCTACATAACGGCCGGCGTGATCGAGTTCGACGACGTCGTGGTCAAGGAGATCCTTCCGGCTTCGCCCGGCGAACAGGCCAAGGTGCGCCGCCATTCCAAGGAAACGAAGATTACGCTCAAGGAAATGGAAGAGAATGAGCAACGCAGCAACGAAATAAAAGAAAAGCAGAAACAAAAAGCCGCCAAAAAAGGCGCGAAGGACGACGAAGAAGAACCGAAGGACAAAGAAGAAGAACCGAAGGACGAAGAGAACCAGTGAGCGCCCACCATTCCGACTATTCGTCCCACGATTTCGGCGATAACCCGCTGATGTTCTATTACGAAGTCACGCTGGCGTGTGACCTGGCGTGCAAGCATTGCCGTGCGTCGGCCCAGGAATTGCCGGCCCCCGGCGAGCTTTCGACCGAGCAGGCGAAATCGCTGATCGATCAAATCGCGGCCTTCCCTCGCAAACCTTCGTTGGTTTTTACCGGCGGTGATCCGCTGAAACGGCCCGACCTATGCGAGTTGATTCGCCATGCCGAGGCGGCGGGCTTGTCGATGGCCTTGACGCCCTCGGCCACGCCGTTAGCCACCTTCGAGGCGTTCGAGCGAGTCCAGCAAGCCGGCATCCGCCGATTGGGCATCAGCCTCGACGGCGTTGACGCCGCGACGCACGACGCTTTTCGCGGCGTTTCGGGCAGCTTCGATCGCACCATGCAAATGCTCGACTACGCCCGACGGCTTCACTTGGGCGTCCAGGTCAATACGACGATCACGCGGCGCAACGTCGCCCAGATCGATGCGTTGGCCGACCTGCTCCGGTCGCAACAGATTGCCATGTGGTCGGTCTTTTTCCTCGTGCCCGTCGGACGCGGCATTGAAGAAGAGCGAATCCAGCCGGAGGAATACGAAACCGTGTTCGAGCGGCTCTGGCATCATGCCCAGCATCAGCCGTATGCGGTCAAAACGACCGAGGCTCCGCACTATCGCCGATTCGTGCTCGAACGCGGCGGCAATCCGTTGGCCGGTCCCGAGGATTCCGCCGCGCCGCACAGCCATCGTGCTCCGTTGGGCGTCTGGGACGGTCGCGGCATTATGTTCATCAGCCACATCGGCGAAATCTATCCCGCCGGTTTTCTGCCGGTCTGCTGCGGTCGATTCCCGCAAGATTCGGTGATCGACGCCTACCAGAAGCATCCGGTATTTTTAGCCCTGCGCGATCCCGATCGGTTCAAGGGCCGTTGCGGCATCTGCGAGTATCGATACGTTTGCGGCGGCAGCCGCGCCCGCGCTTATGCCGTTACGGGCGATTATCTCGAAGCGGAGCCCGATTGCGTTTACATTCCCAAAAAAGGGCGGGCTATCATCTCGAACATGGACCTATAGGGCGTCTGGAACGCACCTTCCGGCATGATTCGCACGCGGCAACTATTTGCCCACGCAGAACCGGCTGAAGATATGGTCCAACACGTCTTCGGTGTAGACGGCCCCGGTGACTTTTCCAAGTTGATCGAGGGCCGTGCGAACTTCTGCAGCCGCTAATTCTTCTTGGCCCGCGGGGGCGACTTTCCTCGCACGTTGCAAACATTGGTCGGCCAACCGCAACGATTCCGTGCAGCGCAGGGCCGTACCGGCCACCATATCGCCCCCCGCACTGCCGGCCTCCTGCGCGTGTTGCCGCAATGCGTTGCGCAGTTCGGCAATCCCAAACCCCGTAACGCTGCTGGTTGGAAAAGCTGTTAGTCTATCGAGCGTCGCTTCCGGCTTGCCCGGCAGTGTGGAAAGCTCGATTGCGTCAACCGACCGTGCTGTACGGCCGTCATCGCATTTGGTCAACGCGACGATTTGCCTCCGACCCGCGGCATTAGCCAGTTCGTTTTGCTCCCAGGCGTCCAGCGGTCTGTCGGCCTCGATGCAAAGCACTTGCACATGCGCCCGGCGTCGTTGCCTTGCCGCCGCGGAGTGCGCATCCCGCTCGATCGCGTCCGTGCCTATATCCTCTCCTCTCTCCTCTCTCCTCTCTTCTGCCATTCCCGCCGTATCCACTAGCCGGCATTGCACGCCCTCAAGATCCAAATCGGTCGTCAGATAATCGCGCGTCGTCCCGGGCTGAGCGGATACCAAGGCCGCCCTCCGACCGGCCAACACGTTGAACAGACTGCTTTTGCCTGCATTCGGCCGGCCTGTCAACACCACAACAACCGAGTCGGCGGCCTCGCCTCGGGAGGCCGCTTGTTGCAATACCGCCTCGATGCCGTTTTGTGCTTCGACGAGCCGCCGATCCAATTCCGCCGGGGTGATGAATTCCAAATCTTCGTCGGCAAAATCAAAACCGGCCTCAAGACAAGCTAACAGATCCAACAACGAATGCCGCAACTGTTGCAAAGGATGTGCAAGTCCGCCGGCCAGTTGTTCCAGAGCCACATTCAGCGTATGCGAATCGCCGGCGTCGATCACGCCAAGCACGGCCTCGGCCTGGGTTAAGTCGATCTGCCCCGCCAAAAAAGCCCGCAAGGTGAACTCACCCGGTTCGGCCAGTCGAGCGCCCGCCGAACAAATCGCCCGCAATGTTATTTGCAGCAGCGGAGGCGAGCCGAACGTATGAATCTCCGCGACCGTCTGGCCGGTGTAGCTGCGCACGCGAGATGCTTTTGCGGCCGGCTCCGACCAGACATAAACGTCGCAAGGAAGCGATCCGTGCAACCCAGACAAATGCAACATGCCTGCCACGGCGTATGCGGTAGCTCCTGGCAGGATCGCCTGTCCGTCGTTCGGCTTGAAGAATTGCGTTAAGCAATCAAGCGCTGCCGGCCCGCTGATACGCACGATCCCGCGCGCTGCGCCGCCCGACGGCGAGGCGACGGCGGCGATAGTGTCGTCCAACGGGTGCATGTCCTTTACTTCTTCCCGCGGTTCTTCTTCGCCTCGGCGGCCTCGGCTTCCGCGCGCATCCGCGCTTTGGCTTCGGCTCGGGTTTCAGCGTTCGAGCCGTTGGCGGCGACGGGCGTGGTCTTCGGCAAAAACTTTCGCTCGGCCATTCCCCAAAGGCTCGACGCAATGAAATAGATGCACAATCCGCTCGCTACCTTGAAGAACATTACGCCCATGAAAATCATCATGTATTGCATGATCTTTTGTTGCATGGCGGCCTGTTCGTCGGCGGGCGGCGGCATGAACATCTTCTGCTGCCAGATGAACAAAATGATCGTCAAGATCGGCAGAAGATTGAAGTACGGCCCCAGCCAAAACAGCCCCGGCCCATCGACAATGAACGCCGGCATGAAGGCATGCCAATCGAACAGCATGTCCGGCGCGGCAAGGTTCGAGCACCAACGGATCGAATTGGAAAGAAGCGGCGCGTCGCGCAATTCGATGGCCACCATCAGCGACCGATACAATCCGATGAAGACCGGCATCTGAATGAACACCGGCAAGCACCCCGCCAAGGGATTGTAGTTGTGCTTGCGGAACAACTCTTGCTGGGCTTTTTGGCGGCCCTCCAAGTTATTCTTGAACTTCTCCTGAATCTTCTTGATCTCGGGCTGCAACTCCTGCATCTTTTGCGCGCCCAGGGCCTGCTTGCGGCTCAAGGGGAACATGCAGCCGCGCACCAAGACGGTCAGCAAAATGATGGCCAGCCCGTAGTTCCACGTGATCGAATAAAAACCGTGCAGAATCCACGTCAACGGCACGGCGACCGCCGCGAAAATCGGCCACCCGAAATAAACCAATTCGCCAAGCCGATAGTCCTTGTTCTCCAACAGAGCCGGCTTCTTCGGACCCGCGAAAAACTTGTAACAATTCACCAGCGATCCGCCCGGCGGCAATTCCTGCACCGTGCCGGTCAACCGGCACGAGGTATTGGCCAGGTTTTTATGCTGCGGATCAACCTTGCCCAACCGGATCGGCTGCACATCGCTCAGCCAAACGTCGGTCGGCTTTTCGCGCAAGGGCATCAATACGGCGGAAAAATACTGGGCATCAACGCCGACGAACGTCAGCATTTTGTCGGGCGTATCCGGCCGAGGCGGAAATTGCGTTCCGTCGGCAATGGCCATTGCACCGGTCATCTCGGGTGTGCTGCCGCCGAACGAGACGATGTAATCGCGCAAGCCCGCCCCGCCCCAGTTGCGGCTCACCTTGCTCGAATACCATTTTCCTTCCGTCGGCAGATTGTTCGGCCCGTCGAGCCGATACGCTACCTTGTGGGCTTTGTCGTCGGCATTGCGGATTTCAATCTCGAATTCCAAGTGATAGGCCGGATAATTTCCATCGCGAACCGAGGCCTCGGGCACGTTGGCCAACCGATAGGTCTTGAAAACTTCCAGCCCCTTCTTGGGCAGCGCCCTGCGGAACCGCGCATGGGTGGCATCGGATTCGACCAGCTTCCAATTCACGTCGCGCAGCGCAACGCCGTCGAGTTCTTGTTGGATCGTCGAATGATGAAGAATTTCTTTCTTGGCCGCGGCTTCTTCCTTGGCCAATTCCTGGCATTCCTGGTCGCAAATCTCCTCGGCCTTCTTTTCGAGATCGCCCAGTTTCTGGTCGTCCCATTGCTGCAACGTCGTCAGCATCGAAAGCGGGTCGCCGACGTCGGGCCGAACCACTTCCAGCGGGCGGCGGCGAAGCTTCGTCGTCAATACCAACTCGTGGCCCTCGCGCAGGACGACAATGCCGACCGTTTGTTTTGGCTTCAGCTTTTTCGAGAGAATGTTTTCGAGCGCGGCATAATCGGCAACCGGTTTGTCGTCGATCGACGTAATCACGTCGCCCGGTTTCAAGCCGGCCTCGGCGGCAGGCGTGCCGGGTCCCACGACTTGCACGACGCAACCCTTGGTCTCGGCCTTGGGGTCCATCATCAAATGGCCCAGGTAGCCGCCGCGATAGTCGATATCGCAATAGTAAGGGCTGTTCAACTCGATCCGTGCGACCGCCGCACCGCGATTGGTCAACGTGACCAACATGCGATAGGGCGACTCCGCATCGGCCGAACCGAGCGAGATCCATTGCTCGGAAACTTCCGGCTCGGGTGCGGCCTGAATGGCCGTCGCGGTCTTGGCGGGCTTCGACGCCGTTTTCTCCGCGGCCGCTTTCTCCGCCTTTTCAGCCTTCGGCTTGTCTTTTTCGTTGCCGGCCTTGGGCTTTTTCTGATCGGCCGCCGCCTGCGCTTGGTCTTGCGGCACGCGCGGACGCGGCGGATGCAACTGCTGCATCAGCCAGTAATAGCCCGACAAAATTCCAAACGAAAGAACCAGAAAAATAACAAAACGACGTTCCATAAATACTCGCTCAAGAGAAAACCGCGGATGCACACAGGTAGATGCGGATTGGGGGGCGATAGTGTTCGCTGCTCAAATCCGCATTTATCTGCGTTCAGCCGCGGCCCATATTCCTTGTATCTTGTTTTCGTCAGCGCCCGTCGCGAAGCCGGTCGCCTAAAAAATTGTCCAACTCGGGCACATCGTAGATCTTCGCGATCGTCCGATCCAGCGGATACTCGACGCGCCGGAACCGCACCACCTCGTCCTCTAATACCACATAGCAGGCTCGGGGGTTGCCGTCGCGCGGCTGGCCGACCGAACCCACGTTGATCATTGCCTTCTCCGAACCCAACCGATACTCGTTGTTGAGCTCTTCCGGGCTGTAGAAGTTGAAATTTTCGGTAAACACGCCCGGCACGTGGGTATGGCCCTGAAAAACAAACTGCGGAACCAATGCGAAAATCTTCTCCAGCTTCCGCTTGTTGTAAATGTCTTCGGGGAAAACATATTCATTCAACGGATTACGCGCCGACCCATGTACGAACAGCTTGTTGCCGTCGATATGGTTGCGGGGCAGTTCACCCAGGAAGTCCCAACGCTTCTGCCGCATGGCGGGCGTCCCGGGGCCGTTTTCCAATTGACCGCGCGTCCAGAAGATCGCCCGCTCGGCCCCCGAGTTGAATCCTTCAGGATCAAACAGCGCGCCCTGGTCGTGGTTGCCCAAGAGGCAAACCTTGCACTTCATCACCTCGTCGATCACTTCGCGGGGATTCGGACCGTAGCCGACCAAATCGCCGAGGCAAAAAATCTCGGTGATGCCTTGATCGCGAATGTCGGCCAACACGGCGCCGAGACTCTCGATATTACTATGGATGTCGCTGATGAGGGCTCGTTTCACGTAAATATACTCTCAGGCGCTGGCGACCCGTGGTGGGACGCAAGGAGTAAGATCAGGGGGGATTTCTACATAAACCCCAATCTATTGTTGCATTTTAGACCGGTCAAGTCGAGACTCCCCCAGGGAAAACCGGAGGATAATTCCTTTTTTGACCGGCTGGGGCATTCACGGCGGAACGGCTTGTAGGGATTGGGCTTAATTACCCGATAAAAATAGCCCAGTTTGCGTATATTGCCCATGCAAAATCTCATTCAAAGTTTCCGTAGGCTGATGGCCTGCTTTGGCCGATGAGAAGAAACAGGGTCAATGCGCATCGGCCATAAAATGATGGCGCGCGCGGAAAGTAGCCCAGCTTATGGGGGTGATAATAATGTTGAGAACGCCAATGCTGTATGTGGGTGGAGTTTTTTTGGCGGTTGGGTCACTCTGTTCGGCGATGGTGCAGGCCGAGCAGTTGCCCGAGGTTGCCGCTGCCAAAGTAATCGAGTTGACGCTGCCTGATTCCCACGAGAAGCCTCCGGTGGTTTCCAGCATTGCGATGGATCCGGCCGAAAAAACCTTGGCCGTCGTCGGCGATGACCACTTGGTCCGAATTTTGGATCTCCCAACCGGCAATGTGCTTTCCCGGCGGAAGGCGCACACCGATTGGAACAAAGCCGTTATCTTTCGCCCGGATGGCAAGCTGTTGGCTACCTCGGGCGACGACCGCTGGATCCGCCTTTGGGATCCGCTGACCGAAGATCGTTCCCAAGAGTTGGCCCGCCAGCCCGAGCCGGTCTATTGCCTTACCTATAGTCCTGACGGCCAAACGTTGGCTTCGGCCGGCTTTGACGACAAGGTTCGGATGTACGAAACCTCGAAAGGCAAGTTGCTTTGCGAACAACCCGCGCCGGGCAGCGATATCCGCGCGTTGTGCTTCTCGCCCGACGGCCGGTTTTTGGCCGCTGCGGGCAGGGCCGGCTTGGTCCGCGTCTGGATCGTTAGCAATTGCGAACAAATTTTCAACGTACAGGCCTCGCCGCGCCGGATTTGCGCTTTGGCCTATTCGCCGGATGGAAAGATTTTGGCCATCGGCGGCCAAGATCGGATCGTGCGATTGTTAGACTCCACGACCGGCAAGATCGTCGCCGATTTGCCGGAACGGCCCGGCGAAGTGCTGTCGCTTTGCTTCTGTGGACCGAACCTGTTGGCTTCGGCTGGAAGCGGGAATGTGATTCATCTTTGGGACGTCGCCTTGCGGCAAGAACGCTGCCGACTGGTCGGCCATACCGGCTCGGTATCGACGATGGTTTTTGAACAAGGCGCCGCGACGTTGGTTTCGGGCGGTTTCGATACGACGATTCGTCTCTGGAACATCAAGAGCTTGGATCAAGAACAGATGACGCAGCGTTAGTCTTCGACTCCCGGGGGAGTGGTTGGCGGCCGGTTTTCGGCCGAACGAAAGCATACGACACGAATCGACACGGAGGTTGACGTGGGCATTTTTCATAAACTACACAAAAAGCATTCGATTGCTCGGCCGCATCACAAGTCGGAGCGCGTCGGAGCGTCTCGCTCGCGTCTCTGCCGTATCGAGCCGTTGGAATCGCGGCAGCTTTTGTCGGCGACGCCCATCCAGATCGGCGCCATCTACCTGGAAGATGGTAACAGCGACAAAACTCCCTGCAGCCTCGTCAGCGATTCCAGTACGCAGGTCGCGGATATTTTCCAGGTCAGCTTTACAAGCACCAATACCGAAACCAAACTCACCAAGTTGGTGATTGATCTCGGTGAAACGACCGTTTTCGACGTGCTTTCCGGCGACTCGATAGGAACCGATGCCGACGGCAGTTTCAACCTGAAATTCCTCTGCCAAGGCGACAACGACGGCCACGACGGCTTCTCGGTCACGTCGTGGAGTATTTCCGCCGACGGCACGCGGTTGGTGATGAACCTCAGCGATTTCGAAGCCGGTGAAAAACTCGTTTTCACCGTCGATGTGGATGAATATGATTCTCCCTTGGCCGACGGCGGTGAATTCGACGGCAGCGATACGAAGTCCGGTTCGCTCCCCGGTGCTTCCCTGGCTGCATCATTCTCGACGCCGCACATGGAAGACATTGTTGCTCAAGCTAGTTATTCCTGCTACGAACTAAACGGCGGCGATTTCTTCACCGGCACGAGCATCTACGATGTTCTGCCCGGGAAAAATTATGCCTATTCCGACAGTTCCGCCGACAAATATACGCCCGACGGCAAGGACGGCTATCAACCCGCCAATACCGCCGGCGCTTATGCTTCGGTAACGCAAGGACCGTTATCGACCATCTCCGGCACGGTGTACCACGACCTCGACGGCAACAACCATAAAGATACCGGCGAGTTGGGCATCGGCAACGTGACGCTTACACTCTACAAACTCGTTGATGGCTCGTATGCCTCGATGAATAGGACGTTCGTCACGGGCTCCGACGGAAAGTACATCTTTACGGATCTCCCGGACGGCACCTACAAGGTCGTCGAAACGCAGCCGGGCACATATGCCAGCGTCGGTGCTTCGACCATTGACGGCATTGTCTCGTCGAACGATACCAATGTGATCAGCACCATCACCGTCGATTCGAAAGACAGCGTAAGTAACGACTTCGCCGAAACGAAGTTTTCCATCAGCGGCTACGTCTACTTCGACGCCAACATCAGCAAGACTTACGATACGGGCGATTCGGCGATTTCCGGCGTGAAGCTTTATCTCTATAAGCTCAGGGAGGACGGCACAAGCTACGTTGCCGTAACCGACGCTAACGATGATCCTGTTACCTACACCACCGGCTCCAACGGCTATTATATCTTCGCAAATCTCGGCCCCGGCACCTATAAGGTCGTCGAAGGCACCGAGGCGGCAGCGATGGGATATCTCGACGGGACCGACAACCCCGGCACGATTCTCAATCTGACCGTCGGCACCTCCGGCGGCGATGGCAAGGATTATATCCAAGCCATTACGCTCAACGACACGTACACCTCGTACACGAATTTTGATAATACGGCCGAGAACTACAACTTCGGCGAGCTTGGCTTGAAGCTTTCCGGCCGGGCCTATGTCGATATCGGCGTGGATGGCAAGTACGTCGACGGAACCGATATCCCGCTGGAAGGCGTGGTCATCAACTTGCTCGATTCTTCCGGCAAGATCATCGACACGACCAAAACCTTGGCCGACGGAACTTATAAATTCGAGAACTTGCCGCCGGGCAAATACAAGGTTCAGGAAGTTTTCTCCTCGACGGAATATCTCGACGGCGCCGACTACCCTGGTAATCTCGGCGGCACGGCCGGCAATGATATCATCACGGAGATTCCGTTGACGAGCAACGGCACGAATTACGACTTCACTGAAATTCTGCCCGCCTCGATCAGCGGCCGCGTGTTCGTCGATGCCGACGGCGACGGCGCCTATGATTCCGGCGAGACGACGTTGAAAGTGTTGATGTATTTATACGATGATTCCGGCAATCTCATCGACAAGGTGAGCACCAACGCGCAAGGCAAATACATTTTCACCGGCTTGAAACCCGGCATCTACACCGTCAAGGAATCGCTGACTCCCAATTATTTGGAAGGCGGCACCGGTGATAAAAATAACTTCACGGCCGGCGGCACGCCTATTGGCTACAACAGCATCGTCGATGCGACGTTGGTTGCCGGCGCGAGCGGCCTGAACTACGATTTCTATGAAATCGAGCCGGCCGCGATCTCGGGCTATGTCTTCCAAGACGGCTCGACGCTGTCGCTCAAGAAGGGCACCGCCTTCACGAATCCAAGCAATTACGGCTATGACGGCTCCCGCACGTCCGACGATACGGCGCTATCCTCCGGCGTTACCCTGTATCTCTACGACAGCGATGGGAAATTGGTGGCAACCACTACGCCCGACGTCGATGGCTACTACGAATTCACAGGGCTCTATGCCGGCTCCTACTCGGTCGTCTTGAAGCTGAACGCAAGCAACTACACAAGCTACTACGCCGGCATCGACACCGTCGGCAGCAGCGGCGGAACGGCGATCAATACCTACAACTATGCTTCATTGGATGCCGGAACGCTCAGCATTGCCGCTGCGCTCGGCGTGACGATCGACGCGACGGACCGAACGATCGTTACCGTGAATCTCAGCCGGGGCGAGTCGGCCGTCGAATACAACTTCAGCGAAGTGCTCGTGACGTATACCGAAGAACCGCCGCATGGACCGCCGACGCCTCCGCCGGCTCCTCCGACGTTGCCTCCCACTTACACCGCTCTACCGTTCGTCGAATACATGCCTTACGGAACGGCATATACCTTCTATCAAGAAGTGAATCGACTCATGTCGGGCGGTTCCGGCGGGCCCGGCGGCTATAGCTGGCACCTTAGCGTGATCAATGCCGGACAACCGCGCCAAGGCGACTCCGACGGCTCGTTCGCTCAAGATACGCAATCGACGTTTTTCGATGCGGCTTCCTGGTCCGGCGGCGATATGACCGAAGGAAAATGGATCCTGGCCGACAAGGAAGGCAAGGAGTTGAAGACGATCCGCTACGGCATCAAAGATGCCAAGCCGGTGACCGGCGACTGGGACGGCAGCGGCATTACGAAGATCGGCGTGTTCCTCGACGGCCAATGGTTCCTCGACCTCGACGGCGACGGCCTTTGGGACAACAAGGATCTTTGGGCCAAGCTCGGTAAGAAGAGCGATCAGCCCGTGACCGGCGACTGGGATGGCGACGGCAAGACCGACATCGGCATCTATGGCCTCGCTTGGATCGGCGATGTGAGAGCGATCAACGTCGAGCCCGGCTTGCCCGACGCCCAGAACCCGCCGAAGAATCGGCCGAAAAACGTTCCGCCCGATCCGGCCGATGCCACGGTCGGCTATCGAACCATGAAGAAAGAACGCGAAGGCAGGATGCGATCCGATGTGATCGATCACGTTTTCCAGTATGGCACGAAAAACGACCAAGCCGTGACCGGCGACTGGAACGGCGACAGCATCAATACCGTCGGCATCTTCCGCAAAGGCGTTTGGTTCCTCGACATGGACGGCGACGGACGCTGGAGCGATGGCGATGTGACCGTCGAGTATGGTCAGGAAGGCGACATGCCCGTCGTTGGCGACTGGACCGGCGACGGCGTTTCGAAGCTAGGCGTCTACCGCAACGGCACGTTCTATCTCGACACGAACAACAATCACCAGATCGACGCTACCGACAAGGTATTCCAACTAGGCAGCGCCGGCGATCGGCCCGTGGTCGGCGATTGGACCGGCGACGGCATCGACAAGGTCGGCGTCTATCAAGCAAACGCCGCCCCCGAAAACCAAACCGCTTCGGCCGCCGGTACGACGACTGCGGTGAAGTAAACTTGTCGTGACTCACAACGAGCTAACATGTCATGCCCTTTGACACAAGGGCAAGGCTGTTGTGCGCTCAAAGCGTGGAACGCCATGCGTCGATTTTTTGTCTGACGCATGGAGAGGGCATTTTTCGTTTTACGACGATGCTTCTTTTCATGGGGACATCACCCGTAATGCTGTTGAACGACAGCGTTTCTCTGGGCAAGTGAATGGCGACCTCCGGGGAATCCATTCGGTGATGGCTCGGCATTGAGACGGGATGTTTCCCCTCTTATGTGCCAAATCTTGTGCACAAAAACCCCATTGTAGAGCTGCTTTGTGTTAAACCTGCGTAATTGCGCGGGTGGGGATGGTTGACCCGATTTTTCGCATGGGATATTCTGCTTGGCTGGGATTGCCGATGGTTGCGTCTCGCCGCTCTTTGGTGGACGTCTCATTGGGGCTTATGTCAAACACGTTGTCAGACCTCGAAGGATCAACGCCATGTCGTTCTTTTTCCCATCGTTTTCAAAGCGGAAGGCGAATTCCAGTTCCAAGCAACGGGGCGGCGTTTCTGCGTCGGGAAAATTACGTCGTGACGTCTTCAGCCGTGCTTTGCGGCTCGAACCGCTGGAAAACCGAACGCTGCTGGCGGTGTTTGCGGTAACCAATACGAATGACTCGGGTGACGGCAGCCTTCGTTGGGCTATTACGCAAGCCAACCAGACTGTTGGTGCGGACACCGTTGAAATCTCCGCCGCCTTGGCAGGCCAAACAGTTCGACTGACGAGCGGCCAGTTGAACATTACTGATACATCTGTAGGTGGCACAACCACTATCAAAAACCTTGGCACAACAAATGTTGTTGTTGATGGTAACTATTTATCGCGAGTGTTTTATATTGCCACGAATGCAAGTGCGGAAATCTCCGGGCTATCGATTAGTAGAGGCTACGCGAACGATTATGGCGGCGGCATTTACAACAACGGAGGTACGTTGACCCTTACGGCCTGTCTCCTCTTAGATAATCACGGTCGCAATGGCGGAGCTCTCTGCAACAATGGTGTCAATGCGACACTTACCAATTGCACTCTCTCCAATAATTCCGCTGAAAATGGCGGCGGCATCTGGAGCAAAGTCGGTACATCAACGCTCACTGCCTGTGTCATTTCGAACAACTCAGCAACCAATGGTGCGGGCATTTATAACAGTGGCGGTACGTTGTTGCTTACAAACAATACAATATCCAATAATTCGGCAACCACGGGCGGAGGCATCTACAACATAGGTACGTTGTCGATTTTCGGAGGCACTCTCTCTGGAAACAATGCAAGCTCCTACGGTAGAAGTATTTATTGTTATGGTGGTGAGTATAACATCGGGAATGACGCTGTAATTACCAATAGCTTGAGCAATATCGCCGACGTTTACCTCTATGCAGGAAATTTGACTATCGCCAACGGCAAGATGTCCATTACCGGCAATCTCTATGTAGAACCATATTCTACGGTGACGGTTGCCGCGGATGGTATTTTTGATTTTGCCGGGGATGGGGCTGTTTTGCGTGACTTATCCACAAGCGGTAATTTATTCACAAATTATGGCACCCTTCTAAAATCTTCCGGAACATCCACATCCTATATCTCTTGCGGAATCTACAACCTAGGTGGAACAGTTGATGTGAGATCAGGCACCTTGGTATTTGATGGCATAAGCACCGGCGCTAACATCCATGTTGATTCTGGGGCTACATTGCTCATAGCTTATGGTGCAACCTGGACTGGTACGTACAATGGTACGGGTACAGGCAGCGTGGTTCTACAGGGGAGGCTTACAATTGGCGATGGCGGAGCCGTTTTCAATTTTTCCGAGGGACTCTTCCAATGGCAAAAGGGGCTTATCGAGGTAGATTCCCTATCGGTCCTAACAAATATTGGCTATATGACATTCCTCGGAGTCGGTGAGGATATATGCGTTCCTAATTATCTCATAGTTGACAATCAAGGTACAATCAGCCAGAGGAACAGTCATTTTCGTTTCTATGGTATGCTGCTGCTGAACAATACGAATGGTCACTATAATATCGAGGGCAATGCCTCCATTTCGGGTATAGGACCATTCACAAATCGTGGGACTGTTCGCGTGTCTGCAGGTAGTTCGACAGTTACGATTGCATCGATCTTCAACAACGAAGGTGGAACGATCGATGTTGAGTCGGGTACTCTGATAATCAACAATGCTAGCGATAGTGTGAGTACGGGTGCCACCATTGCTGTTGACTCGGGAGCGACCTTACAACTGATCAATCCGGGAACTTGGACCGGCGTGTATAACGGCACCGGTGCAGGAAATGTGATATTTGGGGGGGGCAGTACTAAGGCTCTTGTCATCGGGAATGCCGGTGCTACGTTTAATTTTACTGAGGGCCTCTTTCAATGGAAAGAAGGTCATATCCAAGCAGATACCTCAGCTACTTCCGCTGCCCCCGCCATTTTGACCAACACTGGCTACATGACTCTTGGAGCTTACGGGAGTAAATATCTCGACGGGTTTCTTGAACTCGATAATCAAGGTACGATTTTCCAAAAAGATTGTAGTCTGAATGTGCTCTACATTCTGCGCAACAATACAAAGGGCATATACGACTTCCAAGGCGCTGCTGATCTTTGGGGTGGGACATTCACAAATCTTGGTATGCTGAAAAAGTCGGCTGGTACTGAATCTGTCATCATTCAGGCCGCAGTCGACAACATTGGCAATGTCGAAGTTGATTCAGGCATGCTGGATATTTATGGCGTTGTGGCGCAGGTTTCCGACAACGCACTCACCGGAGGCACATGGAACGTTCAGAACAGTTCAACACTACGTATTAGCAGTGTCGGCAATTTGACGAGCATCGGCGCAGATGTCACCTTGTCTGGTGCCGGTGCAACATTCACCAACCTCGCATCGCTAGCCCGCATCGAAGCTACCGGCAGCCTTGGCGTGCTCGACGGCGCCACATTGACTACCGTGGGCGACTTGCTCAACTGTGGTAGCTTGACCGTGGGTTTGGGCAGTGCTATCAGTGTCGGCGGGAACTACACGCAAACCGACAACGCCGCCTTGACCACGCAGATCGGCGGTGCATCGAGCAGCGGATTGTTTGGGCGCTTGAACATCACGGGCACGGCTGCTTTGGATGGTACGTTAGACGTCGTCTTAGCCGATGATTATCATCCTGCTGGCCCGGACACCTATAAGCCTATGACGTTCGCCGGTGTTTCCGGAGATTTCTCAACGGCCAATGTACCCACTCCTGAAGGATCGTTATTCTTTTTAGAGGAAATCAACGCTGATAATGTTACCTTGGAAGTTGTTGCCGATGACATCGCTCCCATCGTGACGATCAGCAGCCCTTCGAGGAACATAACAGCGCACGATGCGGTAACCTATACCATCACTTATGCCGATGCCTATTTCAATACGAGCACGCTCGCACTGGCCGACATTACGTTAAACACAACCGGCACGGCTACTGGAACCGTCGGTCTCTTGGGATCCGGCACAACATACACGGTTACAATCAGTAATATTACAGGTGATGGAACCCTGGGTATAACCGTTGCTGCCGGCACGGCAACCGATGCCGCAGGGAATCTGGCTCCTGAGGCAACCAGTAAAACGTTTCTTGTCGACCACACCGCCCCGACCGTCACCTTGTCGGTGTCGAGATTGGTCAACGTCTCCATGCTTTCCGGCTCGGGCACCGCGACGGATTCCGGCTCGGGCGTGGCCGATGGAACAACCGCGTATTTGGACGTCGATGTGAATAACGACGGCGATTTTACCGATGTGGTGGATATCCGCAGCTATGTTGTGGGAGTGCTCTCGGGCGGCAAATTGGCCGTTACGACTCCGACCATCCCGGATGGAACCTACCGCCTGCGCACCCACGTTAGCGACGCGGCCGGCAACGAAGGTTTCAGCGCGACATCGATCATGACCGTTTCCACGCATCCGGCGATTTCCAAAATCGTGGTAACCGCGAAAACATCCGCCGACAAAACAACGATTACGTGGAATGAGGCGGGCGGCAGCAATACCTTGGGCAAGGCCACCTTGACCATCGACGGCAAGGCGGTGTCCGTCACCCAAAAATCGACCGGCAAGACGACGGCTACCTTCTCCTATGCCGGTGTCTTGACGGCGGGAAAACACACCTACACCATCACCGGCACGGATTCCAAGGGTCAAAAAAGCAGCTATACCGATACCTTCACCGTCGCGGCCACGACGCCCGTCATCTCCAAGGTTTCAACCAAGGCCACGACGTCGGATAAAGCAACGACCATCTCCTGGACGGTGGCTGACATCGACGGCGTCGGTAAAGTTCAAGTGTCGATCGACGGCGGCGCCGCCATTACAATCGCCCGGAAGTCGGGCAGCGCAACCTCGGCCAACTTTGTCTATTCCGGCATGTTGACCGCCGGCCCGCATACGTTCAAGATCACGGCCGTCGATGCCACGGGCAAAGCGGCTGTTCCGTATTCCGGCTCGTTGAAGGTGACGCCCACCACGCCGACCATTAAGAACGTGAAAGTCACCGCGAAAACCTCGGGCGACAATACGGTGATCGCCTGGACGGTCTACGACTACGACAAGGTCAAGTCCACAACGTTGAGGATCGACGGCGTCAAGATGACCTCGGGCATTACACAGTCGGGCAGCGGGGCAACGATCAATTATACGTATGCGGGAAAACTAACCGCCGGCAAGCATACCTACACGATCGACGCGACGGATGCCGCCGTTGTTTCGGCATCTGCCAAGCAGACGAAAGGTTCGTTCACGGTCGCCGCCACCGTGCCGACGATCTCCGGCGTAAAAATTACGGCCACGACCGTCAAGACGACCATCGCTTGGAATGCCTATGACATCGACCGTATCAGCGGCTACAAGCTGACGATCGACGGCAAGACCATCACCTCGGGCATTGCTCAATCAGGCAGCGGTACGACGTTTGCTTACACCTACACAGGCGTTCTGAAAGCCGGTTCGCATAGCTACGCCATTACCGCGACCGACTCGCAGAAGAAGTCGAGCACCGCGTCCGGCAAGTTCACCGTGACCGTTGCCTCCTCGGCCGCTTCGATGGTGTTCGCCACGGTCGGCGCGGCGGCGAAAACCGATTGGCTGATCGACTACGACAGCATCCTGTCGACAGACGAAGACGACATCGTCGATGCCGTGTTTGCGTAATGACGGCGATGTGAAAGACTCATTTCCGAAAGGAAACATGAAATGAGGCAATGTATGTTTGCCTTTGCAGTCGTGTTTTCATTATCGGCGGTTTTTCTTGGGAATGCTTTCGGTCAAGTGCGATACATTGTGATGGACCTCGGCTCGCTTGGTGAGCTTACTGGCAGCAAAGCTTACGGGATCAACGCCAATGGGGATGTGGTGGGATGTGGCGATTTCGGAGGGCATGCTTTCCTTTATTCCAAAGGAAAAATGACCGACTTGGGCACCATTGGAGGTGCGGCCAGCACTGCCTACGCCATCAATGATAAAAACCAAGTGGTGGGCTCTTCTTGGATAACAGGGAATGCCTACTTGCACGCATTCCTTTATACTGATGGAAAGATGATCGATCTTGGCACCCTTGGTGGCAGAAGCAGTGAGGCCAAAGGCATCAACGATAAAGGACAAGTCGTGGGCTGGTCTCATACGCACGAGGCCGAGGATCATCATGCCTTCCTCTTTAGCAACGGGAAGATGACCGACCTTGGCCCCATTCTTGGCGGGGCTGGCAATGGAGCAAACGGCATCAATTCCAAAGGTCAGATTGTAGGAAATACTTTTCCCGTCGAACACGGTCCCATCCACGCGTTTCTCTACGACGGGGTAACGACAAGAGATCTAGGCACTTTCGGCGGCAAGTACAGTATGGCTTACGCGATCAACGCCAATGAACAGGTTGTGGGAGGTGCCTACGTCTCCGAAAATCGTGGAATGCACGCTTTTCTCTATACCGGCGGAAAGATGATCAACCTCGGCACACTCGACGGCGATGCCAGTTGGGCCTTCGGAATTAACAACAAGGGGCAAGTCGTTGGAAGAATCGCAGCGGGGGATAATCTGAATCCTTGTTGGCGAGCGTTTCTCTATAGTGATGGGAAAACGATCGACTTGAACACACTGATTGATCCGGGCTTAGGTTGGGTTTTGAAAGAAGCAACCGCCATCAACGACAAGGGACAAATCGCAGGAACCGGCGTCAATTCCAAAGGACAGGGATGTGCGTTTCTTTTGACGCCCACCCCCTGACCTTCTCCCGAGAGAAGACTGATTCATTTCTTACACCGCGAAGGGCGGCAAGGGCGTGCGGATCCGCCGGTGCTCGTTCGTGATATCGGTCTTGACGTGGCCGTCCTGCATGCGGATCGTGCGCTGGGCGCGGTGGCCGAATTCCTCGTCGTGCGTAATCAGCACGATGGTCATCCCGAGTTCGTGATGCAGATGGGCGAATAGCTCGAAAACGCCGTCGGCCGATACGGAATCGAGATTGCCGGTGGGCTCGTCGGCCAGCATGGCAATGGGATCGTTGGCCAGCGAGCGGGCAATCGCCACGCGCTGACGCTCGCCGACCGAAAGTTTTTGCGGCAAATGGTTGGCTCGATGGCCCATGCCGACCAAGTCTAGCAATTCCTTCGCCTTGTTCACGCGGGCGGACGCCGAAAGCGAACCCTCGAACATCGGCACCTGCACGTTTTCGAGCGATGTCAAAATCGGCAGCAGATGGAACGATTGAAACACGAAGCCGAACTGCTGCACCCGGATGCGATCGAGGCTGCGGGTTTTGGAATACGGCTGACCGTCGAAGACGACATCGCCCGAGGTCGGCTTGTCGAGCGCGCCCAGCAGATTCAGCAACGTTGATTTGCCGCTGCCGCTGGGGCCCATGATGGCCACGTATTCGCCGCGTCGAATGCTGATGTTCACATCCTCGACGGCATGGACCTGCCCGTCGGGATAGAGCTTCGACAGATGCTCGGTGCGGAACAGGTAAGGATCTCGGCTGCGGTTATTCATGGCGGAGGGCCTCCGTCGGTAGAAGTTGTGCGCCTCGGTAGGCCGGATAGGCCGCCCCCAGTAATCCGACGCACAGGGCCATAGCAATGCCGGCTGCAACGATCTCGGGCGAAATACGAGGATCTAAAAGTCCCGCAACCGCCGGATGACGTCCCAGAAGCGGCGTGAATATCATGGCGGCCACGGAGCCGATGATGCCGCCGCAAAGACTCAACAGCACCGACTCGGTCAAAATCATCCGCACGATGCGCGATTGCCGCCAACCGATGGCCCGCAAAATGCCGATTTCCTTGGTCCGTTCCGAAACCGACATGATCATCGTGTTCAACATGCCCACCGCTCCGATGATGATGGCGATGGCCGAGATGATCCACGACATGGCGCGAATAAACTGGATTTCCGTCGTGGTGGAAACCGTTTCCAGCACGCTTTTTGCCTCGACGTTCGGGCCTAACTCGGAGATGGCTTTGCAGATCCGCTCCACCTCCGCATCCTCCGGCTTATCGACCACAATGGCATAGCCGGTCACCTGGCCCTCGCGGCCCATGAACTTTTGCAGGGCCGGCAGCAAGACCCACATGCTGCTCGACTCATAGGGGTTGGGGCTTTTTACGATCCCTTTCACCGTGTAATCGCCGTCGTCGAACAGCGGCAGCTTATCGCCGACTTTCTTGTTCACGGTCTGCGCCAACTCCTCGCCCAGCAAAACGCCGTGCCGGTCGGCGGCCGTCAGCCAGTGTCCGCCCGGCAGAATGTTCAGGGCTTTCATGGCCTCCGAGTCGCCGATCCAGGCCTGCACCACCAGGGCATGGATCCCAAGCTCTTCCAGCGACGTGTAATCGACCAACCCGGTGTTGACCTGCTTGACGCCCGGTATTTTGGCGATTTCGTCGCCTAATTTCTCGGGCAGCGTGCTGGTCAACCGCTGCTTGGCGCCTTTCTGCTGCACAATGACCGAGATTTTTTGTGCGTCGTAGATCGACAAAAACGCTTGGATGGAACTACTCGAAACGCCGACCAACGCCACGACCGCCCCCACCGCGACAGCCATGCCGATAACGGTTAGGCAAGATCGAACGCGGCGGCGGATGACATTTTTTAACACAAACGCATAAAATCGCATGACAGCTCCTGCCAGGGGGTCTTCCGAGTCATTGTCGTGGTGCGAGGTAGGTTCTGTCAACGGTTTATGGGCAAAGAACGCCCCCGAAGCATGAAAAATGCCGCATTGAGCCGTAATATCCGAAAAGGGTTTCGTCGTTTCCCCAAGGCCCGCCTTTGGTAAGGTTTGTCGCGCAGAGGGCCTGTTTCTGAACCAGAATATCGGATGTGGGATGGATTGTTGGCGTTTTTGCGACTGAAATACCGAAGACTATGCCGGGTCGCCGGTGGTCGGGCTTCATAATGGCTGTTCAATCCAAGGCCGTGAAAGGCTGATCGGCGTGGCAGCGTACCCCCAGCGAGGGCGGTGGTTTTTCCTGCCGATACCTCTTCCACGCAACCGAAGATCGTTTATAATAACGGGTCTATTTACTCGCCGCTGCAACTATCGTAAGAGTGGATCGCCATTATGCCGAAGATGAAAACCCACAAGGGGACGAAAAAACGCTTCCGCGTTACTGCCAACGGAAAGGTGAAGCATCGCTCCGCCGGAACCAGCCACTTGGCCTCGCGGATGAGCCACAAACGCAAGCGCAACCTTCGCGGTACGGATGTCGTCGACACCGTTGAGTCGGCGAAGATTCGCCTCGTCCTCGGAAAGCACAGCTACTAAATTTTGCCAGCGAGACGGGCGACCGGAACGCTTCCCGCGTGTGGGAAGGGCCTGGCTCTCGCATATACGATTGATCCGTGAATGATCGCCGTTCAACGCACGGTTTTCCGCCGCAAGGCGCTTTCGCTGCGTTTCAGGCCTAACGGATCCAGAAAGTGTTAGTCACATGAGAACGACCAAAGGTGCAGCCCGCAATCGGGCAAAAAATCGTCTGTTCAAACGAGCCAAAGGCTACGTCGGCGGACGCCGCCGTCTGCTGCGGACCGTCAAGGAAAACCTGGTTCGCGCCGGCGTATACGCCTTCCGCGATCGCCGCAACCGCAAGCGCGATTTCCGCCGCCTGTGGATCATCCGCGTCAATGCCGCGGTCCGGGCCTTCGGTTTGCGCTACAGTGAATTCATCGCCGGGCTGGTCAAAGCCAATATCGAGTTGGACCGCCGCGTCCTGGCCGACATGGCCGTCAACGATCCGCAAGGATTCGAGGCCGTCGTCGACTTGGTCAAAAAGGCGATTGCGAAGTAACACGGATCGGAAATACAACCCGAAATAAAATCGTAACCGCGGAGGATGCAGAGGGCGCAGAGAAAGAAGAATTTTTGGAACCTGTTCTTGTTGGCTGTTTCGGGGAGATTCCGTCGTTATCCAGCAACTAACCAAGGATTCTTTTCTCTCTGCGTCCTCTGTGTCCTCTGCGGTTTATCCTTTTATTCGGGCGGTTTTTCCTAAACACTTTTTTTGGTTTTCCGTTCTTATGGCTCTTGCTGAATTCCTATCGGAGTTGGATTCCCTGGCGAGCGATGCCGTTGCCGCGTTCACTGCCGCTGCCGACGCTGCCGCACTCGAAGCCGCGAGGATTGAGTTCCTAGGCGCGAAAAGCGGCCGGTTGAAGGCCGTTCAAAAAGGTTTGGGCGGCGTCGATAAGGCCGACAAGCCTGCGGCCGGCAAACGATTCAATGAAGTGAAGCAGGAGATCGAAGCCGCCCAAGAGGCTGCCGCCGGTCGGCTTTCCAAAACCGCCGGCCCCGCGGCCGGCACCACGCAATTCGATCCCACGGTGCCCGGCGTTCGCGTGCGCTTGGGCCGCCCGCATCCGGTGACGCAAACGATCGAAGAGTTGCGCGAGATCATGGGCCGGCTGGGGTTCAGCGTGGTCGATGGTCCCGAGGTCGAGGACTCGTGGCACAATTTCGACGCCCTGAACATTCCCGCCGCGCATCCCGCCCGCGATCCGCTCGAAAATTTCTATCTGGCCGTGGCTGGGAATAGTCAGCGGTCAGCGGTCAGCAGTCAGGGGCCAGAGTCCTCGTCCCCCGCCCCCAATCTCCCGCCCCCTCTCCTGCTCCGCAGCCAAACGAGCACGGTTCAAATTCGCGTGATGGAAAAGACCGCGCCGCCGGTGCGCATTATTTCATGTGGGCGCGTATATCGGCCCGACACGGCCGACGCAACGCATTATCCGATGTTCCATCAGATCGAGGGCCTGTTGATCGACCGCCATGTGACGATGGCCGACCTGAAGAGCACGCTTCGGTTGTTCGCCCGCAGCGCGTTTGCCCCGGACGTGCATATCCGTTTCCGCCCTTCGTTCTTCCCGTTCACCGAGCCGAGCGTCGAGGTGGACATGAGTTGGCAAGGCGGCTGGATGGAGATGGGCGGCGCCGGCATGGTCGATCCCAACGTGCTCCGTGCCGTCGGTTACGATCCTGAGGAGTACACCGGCTTTGCCTTCGGCCTCGGCATCGAGCGCATCTGCGCCCGCCGTCACAACATTACCGATATTCGTGAGCTTTATAAGAACGACGTAAGATTTTTACATCAGTTTTAGAAGAGGGATTAGGGATTGGGGATTAGGGATTAGATTCACTGACCACTGGCCACTAGCCACTTTTTCTGACCCCTGACCCCTGACCTCTGTCCCCTGACCTCAGACTCCCTCCCATGATTATTTCCTGGAATTGGCTGAAGCAGTATGTGCCGCTCGATATGCCGGTCGAAGAACTGACGCGGCGGTTGATGATGGCCGGTCTGAATCATGAGTCTACCGAAGAGGTGGCCGGCGATTTGGCGATTGATTTGGAGGTGACCAGCAATCGGCCCGATTGCCTGGGACATCTTGGCATTGCACGCGAAACCGCCGTGCTGTTCGGTCAAAAGCTGACGCTGCCCGCGGCCAACCCGAAGGAAGACCCGAAGACTCCGGTCGGCAAGTTGGTCAAGGTGCGGATCGAATGCCCCGAGCTTTGCATGCGTTATACGGCTCGCGTGGTGCGCGGCGTGAAGATCGGTCCCAGCCCCAAGTGGATGGTTCGTCGCTTGGAAACGGTCGGCCAAACGTCGGTCAACAACGTGGTGGATATCAGCAATTATGTTATGTTGGAATGCGGCCAGCCGTTGCACACGTTCGATTTCGGCAAGCTCCAAGGCGGCGAGATCGTCGTCCGCCGTCCGTGTTCCGGCGAAACCATCGAGGCCATCGACCACAAGACCTACGCCCTCGGGCCTGAGATGTGCATGATTTGCGACACGCGCGATCCCGTGGCGATTGGCGGCGTGATGGGTGGCGCACAGACTGAAATTTCTCTCTCCACGCGAGACGTGTTGGTCGAGGCAGCCGAGTTCGCCCCGGTTTCCATCCGCAACACCGCCCGGCAGTTGAATTTGCATAGCGATTCGTCGTATCGTTTCGAGCGAATGGTCGATCCCGAAGGGCTTGATTGGGCCAGCCGTCGCTGCTGTGAGCTGATCCTCGAATTGGCCGGTGGCGAATTGGCCGCGGGCGTTGTCGATGTCGGCCAAGCGCCGCCGCCGCGCGAGCCGATCACCTTGCGTTTCTCGCAGCTCAAGCGAATCCTCGGCATCGACGTGCCAGCCGACCGGGTGCATGAGATTTTGCTCGCGTTGGGAAACGAAGAGGGGCCAGAGGTCGGGGGTCAGGGGGCAGACCTTAAATCTCAAAATCCCGAAATCCCCAAATCCCAAATTTCCAATTCTTCCCTCACCGTCATCGCCCCCAGTTGGCGGCGCGATTTGACGCGCGAGATCGATTTGATCGAGGAAGTTGCTCGCATCTACGGTTACGAGGCGATTCCCGAAGACGTGAGCGTGCCGATGGCCCCGTCGGCCAAACGGTGCGAGGATCGCGTGTTTGAAAAGATTCGCCACGCGCTGACGGCTTCCGGCATCGACGAGGCCATGACGCTGAGCGTGGTCGATGAAAAAACGTCGTCACTGCTCAGTCCTTGGACGGATGCCGAACCGTTGCGCAGCTCCATGCCCGTCATCCGCGGGGCCGATTACCTGCGGCGCAGTTTGATGCCGAGCCTTTTGGCTGCGCGGCGAACCAACGAGGCGCTTGCGAATACGGAAATCGAGCTGTTCGAGATTGCCAAGGTTTATCTGCCGCGCGTCGGTGAACTGCCTTCCGAGGAAATCATGCTGGCCGTCACCAGCGGCCGCGACTATGCCGCGATCAAGGGCATCATCGAATCGTTGGCGGTGGAGCTGAAAATCAGCGATCCTCTCGAAGCCGACGATGCCTGCATCGAGCTGTTCGATCCATCGGCATCCTGCCAGTTGAAATTCCGCGGCGAAGTGCTCGGCTACATTGGCCGGCTCACGCCCGAAGCGCTGCATCGGTTCGACTTGCGCGGCAATGCGGTCGTGGCCGAGATCAAACTGAAACTATTGGTGGATGCCGCCGATTTGGTGCCGCGTTACGCACCGCAATCGCCGTATCCCGCGGTCACGCGCGACCTGAACCTCGTGGTCGATGAATCGGTCCGCTGGGCCGACGTGGCCGCGACGGTTCGCCACAGCGGCGGCCCCCACTTCGAGTCGCTCGACTATTGCGACACCTATCGCGATGCCCAGCGATTAGGCAGCGGCAAAAAGAGCTTGCTTTTTTCGATCGCCTTGCGTTCGGCCGACGGCACCTTGACCAGCCAGCAGGCCGACGAAGTCCGCGACCGCACCGTGGCCGTCTGCCGCGAAAAACACGGGGCGGAACTGCGAGCCTAAGGGGAGAAAATGTCGAATATCGAAATCGAAATGTCGTGATGAATTTGAATGCTAAAATTGAATGTCAAATTTCAAGCGTCTAATGCAATGAACAATTCTGATTCCCAAGTTCCGGGCTGGTAAACGCCACTTGGCGTTCCGAAGCTGGAGCTTCGGAACGAGTAATGGTTCATTAGCAATGTAGGACGCAATAAATAATTATTTCAACGACAAGCCGATTTTTCATTCCGATAGTCAACTTTTATCTTCGGCATTTATCCTTTCGTCATTCGTCATTCATTCGACATTTATATTTCGACATTCGTCATTCTAGCTTTCCACTCCCATGCCTATCACTTTCCAAGAAGCTCTCTCCCAAGGCGTGCTGGTCTTCGACGGTGCGATGGGCACCGAGCTGTACCGTCGCCATATTTTCACCAATCGTTGCTTCGACGAACTCTGCCTGTCGGATCCCAAGCTGATTCGCCAGATCCATGCCGACTATCGCGACGCCGGGGCCGATGTGCTGACGACCAACACCTTCGGCGCAAACCGCGCCGCACTCGCCAAGTTCGCGCTGGCTGAAAAGCTTGGCGATATCGTCCGGGCCGGCGCCCGTTTGGCGCGCGAAGTGGCCGACGCGGTCGATCGCCCGATGTTCGTGGCCGGTTCGATCGGCCCCGTGCAGCTTCCGCCGCGGCAAGAGTCGCAGGCCGCCGATATGATCGTCGAACAGGCTGAATGTCTGTTCGAGGGCGGCGCCGATTTCATCCTGTTTGAAACGCAGCCGAACCGCGCCACCATCGAACGGTGCGCGGCTGCGATGAGCCGGCTGCCGCAGGCCCCTTTCGTGCTTTCGTTCGCGATTACCGGCGCGGGCGAAACCGCCTCGGGCGAATCGGTCGAGCGTATGCTCGCGCCGCTGCCCGAAGGTTGTTCGCAACCAATCGCCTGGGGATTGAATTGCGGTGCGGGCCCCGACGGACTTCTCGGCGCGATCGAACAAGCGGTGCGCATCACCTCGTTGCCGTTGATCGTGCAGCCGAACGCGGGCATTCCGAAAGAAGTTGAAAATCGGCGGATCTATCTCTGCTCGCCCGAATACTTGGCCGAATACGCTAAGCGGTTCGTGGGTCTCGGCGCCTCGGCGGTCGGCGGCTGCTGCGGCACCACGCCCGATCATATCCGCGAGGTCGCGCTGGCCATCAAACCGCTGCATCGCGCGAAAGTACTACCCAAAACCGCGCCGGCAGCGGGCGTCGAGCTGAAACCGCCCGCCCCTTTGGCCGAACGTTCGCAGCTTGGGGCCCGACTTGCCGCCGGCCAGTGGATTACCACCGTCGAACTGACGCCGCCGCGCGGTTACGACCTTCGTTCGACCGTCGAAAAAGCGAAAACCCTGCACCAACGCGGCGTATGTGCGATTAACATTCCCGACGGCCCTCGGGCCAGCGCGCGCCTTTCACCCTTGATCACGGCCGAGCGGATTCTGCGCGAAGCCGAGATCGAGCCGATCCTGCATTTCTGCTGCCGCGATAGAAATTTGATCGGCATGCAAGCCGACCTGCTGGCCTGTGCGGCCTGTGGGGTCCGCAACATATTATTCGTTACCGGCGATCCGCCCAAGCTGGGCGATTATCCGCAAGCCACGGGCGTGTTCGACGCCGATTCCATCGGCATGGCCGGCGTCCAGCGGCGATTGAACGGCGGCGTGGATCTTGGCGGCCAGGCGATCAATCCGTCCACATTCGCGGTGATCGGCGTCGGGCTCGATCCCACGGCCCTCGACCAGCGCCGCGAGTTGGATCGTTTCCGCCAAAAAGTCGAGGCCGGCGCGGAATTTGCGATTACGCAACCAGTTTTCGATCCCGATGCGTTGCTGCGCGTTCTCGACGAAGTCGGCAAGTACAACATTCCGATCATTGCCGGCATCTGGCCGTTGGTCAGCTATCGCAATGCGTCGTTCATGCGGAACGAAGTGCCCGGCGTGATCGTGCCCGATCGCGTGATGGAGCGGATGGCCGCCGTCGAAAGCCGCGAAGGCCAACTGGCCGTCGGCATCGAGATCGCCCGCGAATCCGTCGCCCGCGTGCGTGACCGCATCGCCGGCATTCAAGTCAGCGCCCCCTTCGGCAACATCGACGCCGCACTGGCCGTGATGGCGGAGTAACCCATGCATCTCCCAGTTATTGGCGACTATTGCGAAAGTAAGATTTAGCCCAAAAGTACATTACAAATCCGTTTACGAAGAAAAAGATAGCGATAGATATGTCAATCAGTGTGGCTAAGACGCCGAGTGAGAAATTGGTTGACATAACAGCTTTTGCCTTTGCTTCAACAGGATCAGCCATACCTGTTCTGTAGCAACCCGCTGCATAAGTTGTCCAGATAATGCCTATCCAGAATAGTACAACGCCTAGTGGAGAGTTGTGTATCATTTATTCTTGGGGCATATTTTAGATATTAGATTTCAATAATTACGACAAATTATACCATCTATATCCAGATAGGAGCCATGCCCTGACTTATTGTGGAATAATAAGTTTAAAACGACTGGTAATGCCGTACAGAAGTTTCTAATCCCTAATCCCTAATCCCTAATATCTACTCCCTAAATATCTAATCCCTCCCATGAACCAACACGACATCGACCTCTGGCACATGCGGCGCGCTTTGGAACTCGCGGTCCGAGGGCAGGGATTTGTCGAGCCGAATCCGATGGTCGGTTGTGTGATTGCCCAGGGTGCCGAGATCATCGGCGAAGGGTTCCATCGGCGCTTTGGCGGTCCCCATGCGGAAGTCGAGGCATTGCGCATCGCCGGCAACCGGGCTAAAGGAGCCACGCTCTATGTCACTCTCGAGCCCTGCTGCCACCAGGGCAAAACGCCGCCTTGTTCCAAGGCGGTACTGGCCGCGGGCGTAAGCCGTGTCGTAGTGGCCCAACGCGATCCCTTTCCGCAGGTTCAAGGCGGCGGCATCGCCGAACTTCAAGCGGCAGGCGTCACCGTCGAAGTAGGGATTCTGGAATCCGAGGCCCGGCGGCTCAATGCTCCCTCTCTGAAACTTGTCGAAACCGGCC
>CAYWGR010000026.1:0-41019 GCA_964458015.1 uncultured Planctomycetaceae bacterium | reverse complement strand
TCAATTTTTCCCGAAAATCACCAGGTTTTTAGCAGTCCAGGCCGGGGGTGAGGGCTGCGAATTCCTCGTATCAGACGCTCCTTACCCTAATCCGCTTCTCAAAGAAGAAGGGATTTGCTTGGATTTACATAAGCTGATCTTGCGAAAATAACGTGGTTTGACACAATGGTGGCAATAAGGGCGAGTGGGGAGCTTGCCCTTCTTAAAACCATGAAGTGCCGTGCCATGACTACTACCAGCAGCAACAAGATTCGTGACCAGTTTGACGAACTGAAAGCCGGCGACCACGTGGAGGTGGAACACCGCGTCACCGTGGGGCAAAACAGTTGGACCGCCAAAACATCAGGGACCGTGGTCCGCATCGAACGGAAGCGACGCGGATTGCATTTTCATCGCCATCACGATGATAAAGTGTTTAGCGACGTCGTCTTGCTCGAACAGCCGGACGGCGAGCTGACCTCCGTGACGCTTGACGAGTTTACGTCGATTCGTCACGTGTGATGAGCGAGAATCGATGGTTTGATAATAACCGGAAGTAAACCGCTTCCGAAGGATGTTTGTGATAGTATGCCTATTCCGGGAGCCACCGCTCCCGGTTGTTTTTTCGATTCATGCAAAATTCCATTCCCAACGGCAATCCCTTCGTTGCTCATCAACGGCATTATGCCGCCAACCGATACGTCTATCCGGTCTTAAGCCGCCGCGCCGGCGGGGTCTCGATCGGCGTGAACTTGAGTCTCGACAAGTTCTGCAACTTCCATTGCGTCTACTGTCAGGTCGATCTTGCCGAGCCGGGCGTCAAAGAGACCGTCGATCTCGCAAGGCTTGCCGAAGAGTTGGACCAAACGATCGAGCTGGTTGTATCAGGCAAAATTTTTGAAGGCCCCCAATTTTATCGTACTCCGCCGGCGTTGCGGCGATTGAACGACATTGCACTCAGCGGCAACGGCGAGCCGACCGCCTGCGAAAATTTCGACCAAGCGGTCGATGTGTGTGCGGCAGCCCGGCGGAAGCATAAACTCAACACGATGAAGCTGGTGCTGATTACCAATGCCACGCTTCTGCACCGTCCCCGAGTGCGCAAGGCGTTGGAAGTTCTCGACGCCAACGGCGGCGAAATTTGGGCAAAACTCGACGCCGGCACCGAAGAATACTACCGATTGATCGACCGATCGGCCGTTCCTTGGCGGCAAATTCTCGATAATTTGCGCGAAGCGGCCCTGGTCCGGCCCATTGTCATCCAGTCGCTATTCATGCAAATCCGCGGCGCAGGGCCATCGCCGGAGGAACTAAACGCCTATTGCGAGCGGCTTTGCGAGATCAAAGCAACCGGGGGGCAAATCAAGCTGGTTCAAGTTCATACCGTTGCCCGAAAACCAGCCGAGTCCTGGGTAGCTTCACTATCGAATACCCAAGTGGATGCCATTGCCGAACAGGTACGAACCCGCACAGGCCTAGCTGTTGCGGCGTATTACGGAGGTGGTTAGGAATGAGTGACTAGTGATTAGTGGCTAGTGGTCAGAACAGGCGCGATACGCATTCCAACCACTAGCCACTAGCCACTAGCCGCTATTTCTTACTTACGATGACGAATCTTGGCCCGATTGCGACGTTTCTTGCGGCCAATCTTCCGGCGACCTTTTCCAGTCTTTTTAGTACCCACTGAACACTCCGTATAGGCGAAAAATAGTCATATCGTCGGCCTGACACAGATAGCCGACGTCTCTCTGCAATAGGAAACGGAAGACCGAGTATAGCAGAGGATTGCATGGCGGGGCAAGAGGGGGGCGCGGCGAATACCCCTTCCCGGATTACTGCTCGCACTCGTCGCCCCGACATCCGTTGGTGTCGCGGATGGCTTGGCGGATCAAAACGAGTAAAGCATTGGGATCATAGGGTTTACGGAGGAAGTAGTGGCAGCCGGCCGCACGACAGGCTCGCACCAAGCCCGGCTCCTCCTTGCCGCTGAGGATCAAAACCGGAATCGAGCAGGTTTCAGGCGAATCGACCAACTGCTCGCAGATTCGCAGCCCATCGGTATCCGGCAGACCAAGATCGAGAATGATGATAGAAGGCTGTTCCGCCTTGGCTTTAGCCAACCCCGCCGCGCCTGAGTAGGCGGCAGTCGCTTTAATGCCTTGTTTTTTCAGCCGGTAACTCAAAACATCCGACAACGTATCGTCGTCATCAATAATCAGCACCGAATGCCGTTGCTTGATGCGAACGGGTGCTGATTGGGGTTGTTCGAGGGTGGCTAATTCGGTTGGCATGGGGGTATGTAACTGAAGCTCAAGGAGGGATGGTAAAATCTACAGCATAATGCGGATAAGTCAAATTGACGCGGAGGCTAGCGGTTGTGACGATTGTTTGGGTATATCGGGGGGGTATGTCGTTGCTCTTGCACAGCCGATGAGCAGAGGCCGACCACCGGTATGGGCCAGGGCCAAGCGGTTGTTGAATTTGAAAAATGCGTAGGCCGGGTCAAGCGAAGCGATGGCCCGCCATTTATTCGAGAAATTCCACGCGGGCTATCGCTTCGCTCGACCAGCCCTACCGAAACCTGCTTAGCGGATGCTTTTTCGAACACCATTCGTGATCGCAACTTCGTCGAATGATGCCCTGGCAACGATGGCAGGGCCAAACGAACCATCGAAACACAATCCAAGATCGTCGTTGGCTGACTGCTGAAAGCTGATGGCTGATAGCTTTCCATGATTGCTGAGCGGTTATTCATTCCCGCGCTCAGCTTGTGGTATAATACTGCATAGGAATTTCCCCCCATGCGATCCAGCCTCCGTATTTTCCGGCCTCTAATAGCGGTGTTGCTCTCCTGCGCTTGGACCGTTTCGGTCTGCGCGGTTGAGAAAAATTCTTCGTATCAAGCAGCCTTGAATTCGATTCGGGCTGAAGAATTGGGCGAGCAAGTTGAACAGCTCTCAGACCCGTCGATGGAAGGCCGGGAAAGCGGTACTCGCGGCGGGCTGGCGGCGGCCGACTACTTGGTCGAGCAGTATACCAAGCTGCATCTGCTTCCCCGAGGCGCCAACGGGAAATTCACTCAGCCGTTCGCACCGAATTTCCGTAACATTTTAGCGTTTTTGGAAGGAAGCGATCCTAAGCTCAAAGATTATGTCGTTGTGATTGCCGCCCACTACGATCACATCGGGTATGGTGGTCGTGGATTTAGCTTGGGTCCCTACGGTTATTTGCATCCCGGCGCGGACGACAACGCCAGCGGCACGTCGGCTGTTTTGGAGTTGGCCAAGGCGTTTACGGTTCTTTCGACCCCGCCGAAACGGTCGATTCTTTTTGCGAATTGGGATGCCGAGGAAAAAGGCCTGCTGGGATCGAAGCATTGGGTGGCCAATCCCACTGTTCCTTTGGACCATATCGTTGCTGCCATTAATTTGGACATGATCGGGCGTCTTCGCGACGAGCATTTGATGGTGTTCGGCACACGCAGCGGCTATGGTTGGCGGCGATTGGTCAGCAGCCAGAACGAAGGCGACGCTTTACGGCTTGATTTTTCGTGGACCCTGAAACCGAATGCCGATCATTTCCCTTTTTTCGATCACGGCATTCCGGTATTGATGTTTCATACGGGCTTGCATGACGAATACCACCGGCCAAGCGATGTCGCGAAGTTGATCAACCGCACTGGGTTGACGCAGGTGACGCGGCTGTTGTTCGGTGTTCTGTACGAGTTGGCCGATCAGCCCGAGGCGGTTCGATATCGTGAAGCCGCACGGCATGAAACCCCCGACTTGGAACGAAGTCTGTTCGGTTCGCCTTCGAAACCGGTGGATCGGCTGGGCGTTCAGTGGCTGGAAGATGCCTCCAAGACCGGCGGCGTGCGTGTATCCACATTGACGGCGGGTTCGCCGGCCGAACGTGCTGGGGTACACGTGGGCGACTGCATTATTCGATTTGCCGGTCGAGAAATTCGCACGGATGACGATTTTTTCGGCGCGGTATCGGCTGCCGAAAGTCCGGCAACGGTAACCCTCGAACGACCGGGTGAGAAAAAACCGCTGGAATTGCATGTCAAACTTGCCGCCAATCCGATGCGATGGGGTATTCTGTGGCGCGTCGATGAAGCCGAGCCGGGCGTGATTATTCTCGCGCACATTGTGCCGGGCTCGCTGGCCGCACAAGCGGGGCTTCGCGTCGGCGACCGTATTTATGGAGTTGCGGGCCGCAATTTCGCCGACGAGGCCGTTTTTGCCCAACTAGCCAAGAGCCTGCCTTTGCCGCTACAATTGTTGGTTGAACGCGACGGCCGCCTGCGCACGGTAATTCTTCAAATCCCGCGCGTCGAGCCGGCCAAGCGAGCGGCTTAACTTCAGCCTGGAAGAAAGCGCAGGTTTTTTTATGTCGGCATCGCCCGAAAGCACGGCATCCTCGACGTTGCCGTGGCGGATTTCCGCTTGTTTCAATATTCTGGACGATATCCAAGAGCAAATCCGTTTTGCGGATTCGAAGGCGGGCTTTATCTCCGCCTTCAATATGCTGTTGTTCGGATTCATCGCCAGTCATTTGGATAAATTGCGCGCGCTTTACGTCTCCAAGGATTGCGCCAGCGGATGCATTGCGTTTGCCTTGATGCTGGTGGGGATTTATGTCGTTTCGATGGTGATCACCTTCACGTTGGTCGTGACCTGCGTGATTTCGAGATTCGGCGGCGGCGCGCCGCAAGGGCGTGTCTTCTTCGCGCACATCGTCGCTCGATACGGAAAGAATCACCAGCAATACGCTCGCGATATCGACGCCATGTCGGAATCCGCTTGGCTCGATGAGCTAGGCGCCCAAATCGTCGAGGTTTCAAGGCTAGCGGTCTTGAAGCACAAGTGCGTTCGCTGGGCCGCCTTTTGCACATTGATCACGGTTCTGTTGTGGATCGGTTCGTTGACAACGATGGTTTCTCTGTTCTGGATGCAATCGCCATGAAATCCCATACCGAGCGCATTACGTTGACGGTTCCCCAGCGAATGGGGTTTGTCAACATCACCGACCGCGTCGAGGACGCCGTTGCGAAAAGTTGCATTCGCGAAGGGTTTTGTCTGGTGAATGCGATGCACATTACCGCATCGGTTTTCATCAATGATAACGAGTCCGGCCTGCATGAGGACTACAAGCGATGGCTCGAAAAATTGGCCCCCTACGACCCTTCGCCGGAGACCTATCATCATAACCGCACGGGCGAAGACAACGGCGACGCCCATCACAAGCGGCAAATCATGGGCCGCGAAGTGGTGGTGGCCGTCACGGAAGGCCGCCTGGATTTCGGTCCCTGGGAGCAGATTTTTTACGGCGAGTTCGACGGTCGAAGGCCCAAACGTATTCTCATTAAGATTATTGGAGAATGAACATCATGGCGACGCGACGGCATTTTTTACAGTGGGTTGGCATGGGAACAGCGGCCGCGATGGCAGCCCGTCCTGGATCGGCAGCAGAGATCGCACCGGCGGAAAAGAAACCGGCCGAGTCCTCGGCCAAGAGGGCGTACGAGTTGGGGTTGGCCTCCTACACGTTGCACAAATTCCCGTTGGACAAGGCGTTGGCAATGACGCAGCGCGTCGGGCTCAAGCATTTCTGCATGCATCCGATCCTGTTGCCGTTGAACAGCACGCCCGAACAGATTACCCAGGCAGTGGCGAAAGTCAAAGCAGCCGGTCTTGATCTGTATGCCGGCGGCGTGATTCAGATGTCGAAACCGGCCGACGTGGAGCGGGCATTCGACTATGCAAAGGCCGCGGGCATGCGCATCATCGTGGGCGTTCCCGTGCCCGAGGTATTGCCCCTGGTCGATGAAAAAGTGAAGAAGTTCGACATTCGCGTGGCGATTCACAACCACGGACCCGGCGACAAGGTTTATCCGCTGCCCGAGACGGCCTATGAGAAGATCAAGAGTCTGGACCCTCGCATCGGACTTTGTATCGACATCGGCCACACGCTGCGCTACGGCGGCGATCCCTATCGCGCGGCAAAGCAGTTTGCCGATCGGCTGTTCGATGTCCACATCAAGGATATCAACGAGGCGACGGCCGCGGGGCATGGCGTCGAAGTCGGCCGCGGCGTGATCGACATTCCAAAGTTCCTCCGCACGTTGGACGAAATTCATTACGCCGGTTGCGTATCGTTCGAGTATGAAAAGGACATGAACGATCCGTTGGCGGGCCTGGCCGAGTCGGTCGGTTACGTTCGCGGCGTGATGGCGGTCATCTAACGCCCTTATTCCGGGCTAAATCGCTCCTCTGGAAGAGTGGGGGTCGTTGTTGATCGAACCACTCTGTTCCGGGGTGTGTCCTGTTCTCATGGCCCATTGCATTTTCGCGATTTTGCGATAGGATGGGGGGTTCGGACCTAATAAACTTGTGCTGGGAGATTGGCCATGACCGACAAAGCGATCCTGACCATCGGTGATACTCGCATCGAGCTTCCTGTTCTAGAGGGAACCGAAGGGGAGCGTGCCGTTGACATCACCAAACTGCGCGATCAAACAGGCCTAACGACCTACGACCCCTCGTTGGGCAATACAAGCGTTTGCAAGAGCGCCATCACGTTTATCGACGGCGAAAAAGGCATCCTGCGCTATCGCGGCATCCCCATCGAGCAATTCACCAGCAAACCCAACTTCGTCGAAGTGGCGTGGATGCTGATCTTCGGCCGGTTGCCCAAGCATGACGAGATGGCGCGATTCAGCGGTTTGTTGACGGAGAACGAATTGCTGCACGAGGGCGTGAAGCATCAGTTCCAGCACCTTCCGACCGACGCGCCGCCGATGGCGATTTTGTCGGCCACTTTAAGTCATTTGGCTTGTTACCATCAAGAACTTTTTGCCCTTGAGGATGAATGTTCCTTGGAAGAGGCGGCCGCTCGTCTGATTAGCAAAGTTCGCACGATTGCCGCGTTTTCCTACCGGCGATCGCTGGGACTGCCGTTCAATTATCCCGATCCGCATCTGCGTTATTGCGCCAACTTCCTGCACATGATGTTCTCGCTGCCGCATCAGCAATACATCGTAACCCGGGAAGTCGAGGACGCGCTGAACCTGATCTTCATTTTGCATGGCGATCACGAGCAAAATTGCAGCACCTCGACCGTGCGCGTCGTGGGTTCGGCCAAGGCCAATCTGTTTGCCTCGTGCGCTGCGGGCGTTTGCGCGCTCTGGGGGCCGCTGCATGGCGGCGCCAACGTCGAAGTAATGGACATGCTCGGCCATATCCACAAAGGCGGGCTCTCGCCCGAGGACTGCATCCGCCACGCCAAAGACAAAACCAATCCATTCCGGCTCTACGGATTCGGCCATCGAATTTATCGGAACTACGATCCGCGGGCGAAGATTTTGAAGCAGGCCTGCGACAAGGTTTTTGCCCAACTCAAGCGGAAAGATCCTTTGTTGGATATCGCAAGGAAGTTGGAAGAGCTTGCCTTGGCCGATTCCTATTTTATCGATCGCAAGCTTTATCCGAACGTTGACTTTTATAGCGGTATTCTGCTCCGTGCGATGGGCATACCGACGAATATGTTCACGGTCTGCTTCGCCATCGGTCGGCTGCCGGGCTGGATTGCCCAGTGGAAAGAGCAGCACGACGATCCGACCACGAAAATTCTACGTCCTCGGCAAATCTACACCGGTCCGAAGGAATCTGACTACACACCGAAGGACAAACGCTAAATCGCGATTTGCGCCCTGGCCGACAACAAGGGAAGACGGATCGTTCCGTTTTTTGCGTGGCGGACTGTTTCCCTCCCCTGAGGTCGGCCATTGTGATTCGGCTTGTTGTTTTTTTATCAGCCATCAGCGTTGCCGTGACGGCAGGCGCGCAGCCTGCTATGTACACTCCCGCGCCTTCTTTCTCGGGACCGCATCCGGCCGTGGTGCGAGTGGCCGTGCCCGAACGCGGTGGCGCCGCCTACGGCTCCGGCGCTTTGGTGGCGGTCAACGAATCCTCGGGACTCGTGTTGACCAATTGGCACGTCGTGCGCGACTCTGCCGGAGCGATTGTCGTTTATTTTCCGGATGGTTTCCGCTCGGGGGCCTATTTATTGCGAGTGGATCGCGATTGGGACTTGGCGGCCTTGGCCATCCGAAGGCCGAATGTGCAGCCGATCACTATTGCTACGCAAGCGCCCCAGCCCGGCGAGGAACTGACCATCGCCGGCTATGGCAGCGGATCGTATCGGTCGGTGACGGGGCGAGTGACACAGTATGTTTCGCCCGGCGGCAATCAGCCGTTCGAGATGATCGAGCTTTCCGCGCCGGCTCGGAACGGCGATTCGGGCGGGCCGATCTTCAACAGCCGCGGCGAATTGGCCGGCACGCTGTTCGGCTCGGCTTTCGGCCGCACGACCGGCAGTTATTGCGGGCGACTGCGTTGGTTCCTCAACAACGCCGACGGTGATTTCCGCCGCATTTCAGCACAAGCATTGCTCGCGCAGCAAGCACAGCGCAATCAAGCCGTCGCCGCTTCGCCTCTTCCGCAAACAACAACCATGACGGGATGGTCGGATCAAACAGCGCAGCCGGGCGCAGCCGGCTCTCCTCTGCCGCAAGCAACGGAATCAACGGGAACGAGTGTGGCCGTGAATAGCCCGCGGTCTACGACACCCCAAGCAAATGTTCATGTTGCTTCTACGGAGAGCAGCGAGACGAGGAGCCAGACAGCATCCACCATGCCGGCTTATGCTTATGCGGCTACGTCTGCGTCTAATTCCGGGCCAATGGCGCCGGTTGTCGGTGCGGCGTCAGCGGCCGCATCGGGTGCTGCATCTGGGATTGCCTCTGAAACCAATTCCGAACTGCCGGCATCCGTTCCCATCGCTTCCTTGCCAGCGCCGCCCACAGGCCCCTTGCCAGATACCAACCAAATGAAGACTTTTTTAGCGGCAGTCGGCATTCTTGCCGTGCTTTACCATGCGATGCGATTGCTGGGCTGGGCACTCGGCTAATTTCGGGATCTTTTCACCAAAACGCCCCCGACTCGATTCCCTTTTAACTTTTTCTCAATTATTTTAGAAATTATTTGACATCCCCTGCTAGAGTGGGCCGCTTGCAGAGCCTGTAGTAAATAGCTAAACTGCGGGTTGCTTTTCCATGAGCCCTAACAAAGGGTATTTGTTTGAAAATTATTCGGTGCGGTTGTGCGGCTTAGCGTCGGGGCGTTTATAGTTGCGTTGGTTGTCAGTAAGGTTAGGCAATGTCGCAAGAAACAGACGTTGTTCGGGCCATCAAGCGATTGCACCGATCAAAAACTCCTTTGCATTATGCCGCTGTGCGTCGATCGCATAATCGTCTTCTAGGACAAGCGTGTCGTTGCTTCCACTCTTGGGGAGCAGCTCTTAAGGCCGCTGGATTGAATCCTGATGAGATTCGCCGCTGTCCTCGCTGGACGAAGAAAGAGATTTGCGAGCAGCTTCGCGATTTATGGAAGAAACGCAAGTTCACGGATCTTCGCCATCTAAGCCTTAAACATGCGAAACTTTACGGGGCATGTTGCCGGCACTTCGGCGGCGGAATGGCCGCCTTGAACGCGGCCGGCATTGACTATGACGATATGCTGAGCGAACATCCGCGCCGCTGGACGAAGCCGCGCATCGTTGCCGAAATCCGGCGCCGCGATGAAGCAGGCCACACGCTATGCTTGGCGGCGATTCTTCGCAAGGAGCCGCAACTGCGGCGATTCTGTTACGCTTCCCTCCATCATTTCGGCCAATGGAGTCAAGCGTTAAAGGCCGCGGGCATCCATATCGCCGATGTGCGCCATCGCGAGCGCAAGTGGCCGCGCGAACGGGTGCTGCAAGAAATCCGCAAGCGTCGAACCCAGGGCAAGTTGCTCAACACCGATCGGATGCTGCGCGAGGATTTGTCGCTGCACACGGCCGGGCGGCGGCATTTCGGCACCTGGAAAAAGGCCGTCGAGCAGGCGGGAATCAACTACAACGAATGTGTTCGGGGCGGTTTGTACGGCTGGACGCAAACCAAAACGCAACGCGCGCTTTGCGAGCGTCTCTTATCGGGTCGCGGTTCACGAAAACAAGTTCAAGAACAAGCCCCTTCTCTCTATCGGGCAGCCATGCACTTTTTTGGCAGTTGGGAAGCGGCGGTACGCAAAGCACGGGGACGCCAATGAAGTCGCTGAATGTACAGCAAAAAAGGATCGTTCAAAGGATTAAAAATTTGCATCGGGCGGGTATGCCGCTGAATCTCTGCGCGGTCAGACGGCACCATCCCAGCCTCTTGCGGCAAGTGATGTCGCTCAAGCATTTCCGCGGATGGCGCAAAGCGGTCGAAGCCGCCGGAATCGGCTACCACGAAATCAATGTGGAACTGCTCGATCACTGCGTCTGCGCTCTCTGCGGCGAGGAAATGCAGACGTTGAACAACCATTTATGGGCCAAGCACGGCATCACCAAGGCCCAATATTGCCGCAAGTTTCCCCACGAATCCACCATGTCCGAAAAGCTGCGCGCCGAAAAAACCGCCGCGCTGCGATCGGAGCCTCATTGGGAACCCGTCTGGTCGCAAGAGTATCTGGTGGATTATCTGATTTACAAGCATGACCAAGGCGAAGATGTCTCGCCGTGGACCATCTACCGGAATGAGCCGGCGGTTCATGCGAATGCGAAAAAATACTTCGGCTCCTATCGAGCCGCCATCGAGGCCGCGGGGCTCGACTACAAGCAAATCCGCGTCATCGATCTGACCGAGCAGTGGACGCCGGACAAAGTTCTCGACCGGATCCGAAAACTGCATCGGAAACGTTCGCTAACCAGCACCGGCGACATCCGCCGTCGCGATTCTCGGCTCTACGACCGATGCCATCGCTATTTCGGCGGCGCGATTTCGGCCATCGAGGCGGCAGGCATCCCTTATATCATGCTCTCTGCTCGGCGGCTTCGACGTTGGACGAAGCAGAGCGTGATTCGCACGATCCAAGTGCTGCACGAAAACGGGAAATCCGTACATCCGACGAACCTGTCGAATCATCTGAACGGCGAGGCCGACAATCTGCGCACCGCCGCCGTCGAGTTTTTCGGTTCTTGGAATAACGCCGTTCAAGCAGCCGGCGTGAAACGCCCAAACAAACGCCGCAAGACGATGAAGAAGGCGTAGAGAGTCTCTTGGGACCTATCCCCAAGCCGAAGTCGGTCATCCTGAGTGTAGCGAAGGATCTATGTTTTGCTGCAATAAATCGCCAGATTCTTCGCTTCGCTCAGAATGACATATTAGGTTTAGGATAGTCTCTTAATAGAGGACTCCTAAACGCTGAACTTAATCAGCAGAATGTCGTCATCCGTAACCACGTAGTTTTTCGGCTCCTGGCGCAGCAGGCCGTGGGCTTTGATTTCACGTTCGCTGCCGAGGCGGACTAAATCGCTGACGGTCATCACTTCGGCACGGATGAAGCCGCGGGCCAGGTCGGTGTGGATGCTGCCGGCCGCATCGACGGCAGTGCCGCCTGCCGGCAACAGCCAGGTGCGAACCTCGGGCTCGCCGGCCGTGAAGAACGTCATTTGGCCGGATGTTTTCAGCAACGTGCGGATGAGCGGATCGCGGTCGGTCGAGACGATGCCCATCTCGGCAATGAAGGCCGTGCGGTCATCGGGGCTCATTTTCATCAATTCGAGCTCTAGTCCCGCCGGGATGGCCAAAACTTGCATTTCGGGCGTTGAAAGCGCTGTGAAACGCGAGGGATCGGCTTCGTCGTCGGCGGTGTTGACGATGACCAATCGAGGCTTTTCGCTCAACAGGCGGAAGGCGCGCGTTACCTTGCGCTGTTCGTCGGTCATCTCCGACTCGCGGAGCGGTTTGCCGGCTTCCATCGACTGCAAGACGAGTTTCAGCGTGGCAAGCTCCTGCTCGATCAGCAGATGCTCCTGCTTGGAAACCGGTTTTTTCTGCGATTCTTCAACTTTGGTGATTCTGTTGGTGACGATTTCCATATCGGCCAGCAAAAAATCCTCGTCGAACGAATGCAGTTGCGCGATTGGATCGGAATCATCGAAAGCCGCGACGACAATCACTAAACAACCGGCCTCGCGGATCGTTCCCAACCGTGCGGCGTTGCCTTCGTGCGTCCGGCTTAGGCCCGGCGTATCGACGAGTTCGATCGAGGCGTGGGTGACTTTTTTCGGGCTATAAATTTTGCACAGCGGCTCGAAACGCTCGTCGGGGATGGGAACCATCGCACTTTGCCCGATGTGGGACAGGGCGGGATCGGGCGCCGTACCGGTAAGCCAGTGGAAAAGCGTGCTCTTGCCCGACCCTTGATAACCGACCAAACCAATCTTCATGTACTCATCTCCGATAATTGTTTCATAGCATGTTCTACCGCTTGAGCCTGGACGTTGTCTAGGGGTTGCCCCCCGAAACGGACGCGGTAAAAGGCCTCCACGATGGCATAAGGCACGTCGGCCAGTTCGGACCGGCCCGCCAGGGTCAGCCGCATGACGGCATCTTCCGCGAATTCCCGCTGTGTTTGCCCGATGGCGCGGTGTATGCCCTGGCGAGCCAAAAGCGTCTCAAAATGGCGGTAAAACTCGATATTCGAGCATTGACCGCGGTCGCGGCCCATGTGGTTGCGAGGCCGACGCCCTTGGAGACGCCGGAGGATCTGCCAAAACAGCCAGCCGACGGCCGCCAAAATGACTAGGGCAAAAACAGAGGCCCCGCTCAAGACCAACCAAGCTGCCAACCCGCTGAGTTGGTCCATGCAAACCGCCGCGAGAAGGGCATCGCATCGGGCTTGCCATTGCTCGGCGTCGGTTAGATTTTGCCACGTCTCTTTCAGAGCGTTCCCAATTGGTTGGTAGATGGCATCGCGCTGACGCTGCGAGTTCAATTCGACAAAGTATTTGGACCATGCCGAATCGAGCCAGTCCATCGCGCCCGTGACAGGCGCGAGCCAATCGTCTTGCTGCGCGGTCGATGCGCCGCCGGGAGTCGGATCCAGCAACAGCCATCCGCCGTATCGTTCCCAAGGCCAGTAATCCTGGCCGTGAAGCAGTTGCGGTGGAATCTCCGAGTAGTTCAGAAACGCCTGAACCCACGCATGGGCGTGCAACTGCCGCACCTGATAGAAACCGCCCATCGCGTTCCATTCGTCGCATTTGTAGCCGATTACCATGCGGGCTGGAATGCCTTGGCTGCGCAACATCAACGTCAGGGCCGTCGCGAAATACTCACAATGTCCCTGGGGATGCTGGGTCACGAAATCTTCGATCGGGTCGAGGTTGGGATCGCGCGGCTGACCGACCAGGCTATACTGGAATTGGTCCGAATAGGCAAGTTTTCGCTCCAAGTAGCGAGCCCTGCCGATGCGATCCGACGCGGGCAGGCCCGATTCCTCGATCCATTGCCGGGCCAATTTTTTCAGATTCGGCAGCTCGGGAGCGCCGGCTTCTTCAGGCATGGCAAGCGCTCGCTCTTTCGTCGCTTCCCTGCGCTCGCGCGGCACGAGCGGCTTCTGCTCTCCGTTGACGATTGCGGTTGTGCCCAGCCTATACCGAAATTGACTTGAGCAAACTTGGTCCGCGCGCACTAACCGCTGGCGACCGTGGTCGAAGCTCATCTCGAACGTGCCCTTCAAGAGAATGAAAGGCGCAATGTAAAACAACTCGTTGTGATCCAGCGCCTCGATCATAATCTCCTGCCGGACAACCCCTTTTTTCGGAGGCTCCGGGATATCTTCCAGCACTTCGACGCGAGCGTTCCACGACGGCATTCCCGTTTGCCAATGTCCGCGCGCGTAATTCATCAGAATGGCGCCCTGCAAATAGATTTCTCCGTGGACTTGCACGGGGCGACGGGCATTGTCGGTAAATGCGACTTGCATCACTTTGCTGGGATCTTCGATGGTTTGCCCTAATTCGCCAAGTTCGACCGAGTCGGAAAAACCGACCAACGACTGCGGATTGGAAACCGCGGGGCCTCTCCATGTCATGGCGTCGAACCGCGGCACGGCGAAAAACAACACCAGCGTCAGCGCCAGCGTGTGCAAACCCATGCGGCTGAGCCGCCCGAACAGATCGTTGCCAAGGCCCGCTCGACCGCTGCCGCCCGGCATACTGATGAAGTCGGAGGAAAGGCCGGTCAGAGGCCAGCGGCTCGGGGATTTCGGCTCGGAAATAGTGCGGGCGGGCGGTGCGTTCTTTTGCAGTTGACGTTCCCATTGGCGATGCGTCAAAAGCAAGGTCATGCCCGAGAAGCCCAGCAGCATGTAGGTGGTCAACAGCACGCCGAACCATACGCCTTGGCTGAATAAAGTCGCCACGACCACTTGCAACAAGCTCAACAGAATCAACGACCAATAGATGCGATCGTCTTTCTTTTGAAACAGAAGGATGATCTGCAAATAGATCAAGAACCAAACAAGCTGAAGAGCCTGCGCTTCACTGCTGGGCGGATACAAATCGCGGGCGGCAATCGCTCCGCCAACCAGCATCAACAAATTCGCCGCGTGACGATTCAGACGGAACCAGCCGTTGATGTCGGTCAGCCAGACCGAGACGACCGCGGCCAGCACCACCAACAGCGGCGGTCCTTCGTTGCGCTGTCCCATCCCCAGCAGCAGCGCTCCCAGCGATGCCAGCGTGGCCATGTTGATTTGCAGCAATCGCGTAAGGTACATGGTGAAGGGGCCGGCGGCTAAAACTAGGGATTGGGTGAATAAAACGCGGCCATCTGTTGGCTTGACGCATCGACGCAACGAATGCCGCGAAGGCGTTCGCTCAGCTTATGATCCGACCGCAACGCCGCGAACCGCACGGCGTCGGTCCAGTCGGTCGGCCGCGTCGTTACAAGAATGATCTCGGCGCCGACGGGGATTTGCGGCAAGGCATGAAGCAATGCGGCCGGCAGCGTATCGCGCGGCTGGGCTTCCACCGTGGCCAAGCGTTCCATCAAGCCTTGCAACAAGGCCGGCGAGGCTGGGCCGCCCAAACATTCCGGCCCCGTATCGTCTACCGCTAATTGCACATTGCTGCCGCCTTTGCGACATAAATCGGCCAATACCGAGGCCGCGAAACTGACGGCCAGCTCGACATTCTCAAGGTGTTCCGTGCCCGGCTGCTCGGGTTGCCAAAGATCGAGCACCACGGCGGCGTCACGACTGTGCGGGCGTTCTAGCTGCCGCACCACAAGCTTGCCCAATCTGGCCGAGCTGCGCCAGTGGATCAGACGTCGGTTGTCGCCGCTGCGCCATTCGCGCACACCATAGAAATCGCCCTCGGGACCGGGCCGTCGCCGACGACGATCGGCTCCGGCAAAAGCATCCAGCCGCCTGGCCGTCCAGCCTTCCGTAAGCCGTCCGAGCCTCGGTAAAACTAGGAGCGTTTCAATTTCGGCGACCGTGATCGTCTTGGAGAACAGCCCGAAGGGGAACCGCGTGGCCAATCGCAAAGGCCCAAACTCATAGCGGCCTCGCTCCAACAACCGACCGCGATAGCCGCCTTTCCGCGATTGATTGGCCGGAATGTAGGGAAACAAAACCTGAGGGCGCAGCGGCGCGCCCCCACGGCGATTTTCGCTGCCGTGGGCCGAAATTCGGCGGATCCGATCCTCCACTTCAACACCCCAGGAGCTGATACGACGCCGAGCGTTCGTCATGATAAGGCTGACCGACAGCCGATCGCCCGCCGAGAGGCCCGGCGGCAGTTTGCGCGCGATGCGAAGCCCTCGCAAATTCGTGGCCACCGCCTGCCAATTCAACAGCGCCGGGCCAAGCAACATGCCGGCCAGGATCAGCAGCAGATTGACTTCCTTGAACATTGCCCCGCCAAAAACAATGGCGACAATGGCCAGATAAAGCCAACCTTCACGGCATACAGCGGTTTGACGGCGAAACATACGGCTAAGAGAGGCTATCTGACTGTTGACGAAGAATGAATCGACCCAACAATGGCACGGCAAACGAGTATCGCCCATGTCGATTTTTGTATACCAATCCGGTGTCGCAAAGCGTACTCAGCATTTGACTTACATGACTGGTCTGAAACGGCTTTTTCAAAGTCTCTTTCGACTGCGCAACAATCTGCTGAACCGTGAATTCGCTATCAGCGCTGTCGAGATGCGCAATTACCGTGAGTAGCTGACGTTGGCGATCCGTGGTTCGCGCCCAACGACCCGCAAAAAAATCGGTATCCAGTTTGCGAATGATATCAGAAATGGGAATCGACACTTGGGAATGCTCGATACCCGGCGTCTGACGGACCACATCAAAGATCTCACGGCATATAAACTGTAAAAAATAGGGATATCCGCCGGATGCTTCGACGATTCGGGGGGCGAACTTCCGCCAGCGCTCCACCAGAAATTGCACTTGTCGAATCGGTTCAAGAATGGCATCCATGCTGTCGGATTCATTCAAACGGTCGAGGAATACTACTCGAAACATCCTTTCAGAAAATGTCCTCGCTGCGACTAATTTTGGAAACAATGTCGGCAGGCCCGCCAAAACTAATAAAAAGGGAATGCCTTTCTTCTGGATCGACTGGAATACGTCAAGTAAAAGTGAAAGCGGATATTCGCCTTCGGCAGCATGGTCGGAAAGGTTCTGTGCTTCATCATAGGCAAATACAAGACCTCGCCAATGCTCATGTTGCATGCACTGCCACGCACTCTCCAAGACCTTCTTCAGCTTGTCCGACACCAAACCAGGCGTACCTTGAAACAGCGCAAGCATCGTCTCGTAATTGAACGTTTGGTGAACATGGTCTTTCTCAGGCCGGAAACCGATCCCGACCAGCTCTTTGCGGTCGATCACAATCGATGAAGTCACGACGGCTAAGTCCGTCATCAAACGCACGGCGAGTCGTTCTTCGGTAATGGACGAGGACTCGGACATGTTGTCCCCTACCCATCCCCAATCCGTTTCGATTGATCGAGGGCGAAACGTGTCTAGAAGCACAGTCTTGCCAACCCCCCGCAGGCCGGTAAGCACCATGTTTTCGAGAATGACAGTCTGTTTTAACAACCGAACGAACTCTGCAAATTCGTCATTTCTACCGGCAAGATAGGGGGGCGAATGGCCGGCGCCAGGACGAAAAGGGTTTGCCAATGAGACGTTAGGTGTATTTAGCATTGTTTAGTCTGTCGTATAAAATTACTATTAAAGCTAAATTTACACAAAACTCTTGCAAATTGTCAATATGGCAAATCTTTGCACATCGAATGATTGGAGCCTTATCCCGGCACGCGAACTTCATCGACCAGCCGCTCGATGATCGCTTCGACCGCTTCACGCTGGCCGCCGTGGAGATAGCCTTTAGGGATCACGCGATGTGCCAGCACGGGAATCGCCAGTTGCTTCACGTCGTCGGGCACCACGAAATCACGACCGGCCACGAGCGCGGCGGCTTGGGCCGCGCGATATAGAGCTAACGCGCCGCGCGTGCTGACGCCTACTTGCAACTCCTCGCAGCAGCGCGTGGCTTGCACGATGTCGAGCAAATAGCTGTTGATCGAATCGTCTACGGCCACCTGCCGGACGGCCGCCTGCAACGAGGCGACCTGCTCGCAATCGAGCACGGGCGTCAACGTATCAACCGGTTCGCCTTCGCGATGGGTTGAAAGCACTTGAAGCTCGACTTCCCGAGGCGGATAGCCCAACGGAATACGCAGCAAAAATCGGTCGAGCTGGCTTTCGGGCAGAGGGTACGTGCCCTCGAACTCGGCGGGATTTTCCGTGGCAATGACCATGAACGGCCGGGGCAACCGGTGGGTTTCACCCTCGGCCGACACTTGCCGTTCGCTCATTGATTCGAGCAACGCGCTTTGCGTGCGTGGCGTGGCGCGGTTGATTTCATCGGCCAGCACGATATTGGCGAAAATCGGGCCGCGGTTGAAAACAAATTCCTGCGTTTGGCTCTTATAAAGACTGCTGCCGGTGATATCGGCGGGCAGCAGGTCGGGCGTGAACTGGATCCGGTGGAACTTGCCGGCCAAACTGCGGGCAATGGCCTTGCCCAACAGCGTTTTGCCGACGCCGGGCACATCCTCTAACAGGATATGTTCGCCGGCCAGCAAGGCGACCACGGCCAAACGCACGGCATCGGCTTTGCCGAGAACCACGCTGGAAATGTTTTTTTCGAGTAATTCGATTAGTTGGGCAATGTTGTTTAGCATGATACCAGTATCCGTGGTTTGCCGCAGGATGGCAAGTAGCTAGGGACGTTTCCTTGGATCATTAGCAGTGGCGGCATACTGCTTAAGGCGCGGATTCGAGCAGATTCCCCGCCGTATCGAACGGCAACGGCCGCGGTTCCGAGAGAATTTCCAAATCCTCGCGCTGCCGAGCTTCGTCGAGATACGCCTCGGAACACTCGACCTCGCCAAGGTGCAAGGTGTCGGCAATCCAAAACAACCGAACGTCGGGCGGCCCGGCCAGCCCAATCGTCGAGAATGCGGCCTCCAGCATCTCGCGGTCGGTTTCGTAGTCCAATGGCGTCATCACGGCCGAAATATGCCCCGATGTAAGACCATTCAACCGCGTGGATTCCACATCCATCTCCCGCAAGATGCGCGACCGGCAAAACTCGGCGATGCCGAAGCCGATGGCGTTGCCATGCGTTGCCTCGGTCAAACCGCGCAGACAGATCCGCCGAACCTTCGGCCATTCGTCTTCCACCGCCACATGGTCGTTGTATTTGCGCCCCACGACGTTCGGATCGAGACCCGTGCCGCTGATGTCCTTGCCGATCCGGTCGATCACAAGAACGTCGGCCTGTGGAAACGGCAGCCGCGGCAGCCATTGCTTCGCCAATTGCAGCAACTCTTTTTCGCGCGTTTCGAACTCTTCAGGTCTCACGGCTTCGATCCGGCCGGTTTGATCGTAGGCGTTTTCAACGATGCCCACGCCGGCCAGGATATGGCATCGCTGCAAAACTTCGCCGGCCACGCCGCGAATGATCTGCTCGAAACTGAAATCGCGGATTGCACGATGATAGACCGACGCTCCCTCGGCTTTGCCCAGCCCGATCAAAAGCATTTTCATCAGCCCGCTTTCGATCGAACCGGCGAATCCCGTATGCGGCTTGATGCGATTGCAAACCATTACGTGATCGGCCTTGAAAGCGAGCCGATCGAAGTGGATAGGAAAACCTTCCTTGGCTTGGCCCACAACGACGGTTTCCATGCTCGACCGAATTGGGCAACCAAGCGACGTTTCGGTGATGCCGTAGGATTCGAGGAGTTTTTGTTGCCCTTCGGCCGTACCGCCGCCGTGGCTTCCCATGGCAGGCACCAGAAATGGCCTTGCTCCCAGGTTTTTGCAATGATCGACGATTGCCCGCAGGATGGCTGCGATGTTGGCAATGCCCCGGCTGCCGCCGGTAATCGCCACGGATTGCCCTGGCTGAACTTTTTCATGCAACTTAAGCCGACTCAGTTGCGTATCAACTTCAGCCGCCACGTTTTCAACCCGCGTGGCGTCGAACGTTTGGCGAAGGCGGAAAATCTGGGGAAAAACAGTCATTTGAGTACTCTTTATCAATAAATATCGTGAGGCACTGTATCCGCAAGCAACCGCTCCGTCAAGAAGGCGAGCATCTTTCCTATTTTTTCACTCTAGTATCGCTTCCCTCGTTTGGCTACAATCCGCTGCCCCTTGTTCTCTCTTTTCGGAGGCAAAACCATGGCCGGCAACACTCAAAACGAAACTGTCCCCCCGTCAGCAGACTTGAAAAACAAGCCCGCAATCGCGAGTTTTCGGCCCCTATCCGTTCTCGTACTAGTAGTGCTGGCAGTCGTCGTTTGGCTGCTGCCGAGCATTGCCGCTAAAACGCCGCTGCTTCAATGGGGCGTCAATAAAGCTGCCGCTGACCTAAAGGGAACGGTCACAGTCAAGTCTGCCTCGCTCGGCTGGTTTTCGCCCGTATCGGCCGAAGGCATCGAGGTGAAGGATTCCGAAGGCCGTCCGGTGCTCGACTTGCCTACGGCCGTCGGCGACCGCTGGCTGATCAGTATTCTATGCAACTACACGAAACTGGGCCGATACCGCCTACAAAAACCACAGCTCTCGCTTGTGCTGCGCGACGACGGCAGCAATGTGGAAGACCTGCTGGCTAAGTATCTGACATCGGATGAAAAATCCTCGTCCAGCTTCGGCATCGGCCTGGAAGTGATCGACGGCAACATCGACGTGACCGACTTCCGCATCGGGCGACGATGGCATGTGCAAAAACTGGATGCCGGTTTCGAGATGTCCGAAACCGCCAACGGCCCGATGGAGGCCAAGCTTTCGGCCGATCTGCCCGATGCCAAACGGCCCGGCAAAATCACCGTCGGCTGGAAATCGTCGGCCGACGGCAGCTCCGCCTCATTGAAATTGGCCAACCTTCCGCTGGCCCTGTTCCGTCCGCTGGCCGCGCGATTTTCGCCCGGCACCGTCTGCGACGGCCGCCTTTCGTCCAACATCACGGTTGCATGGAGTGGTTCAGATGCCGGCAAGAATAGCATTCAAGCCGATCTCGACACCGAAGTGCTTTCGATGACCGCCACGGCGCTTCAAACCGACGTGGTGCAACTCGAACGACTCCACGGCGTCTGCCAAGCCTCTTGGCAAGGCAATAGCATCGAAATCGAAAAAACATCGGTCGATTGCGACCTCGGCAGTCTAGCGCTGACAAGCACCGTTAAACGGGATCCCAAAAACGGGATCTCAATGCAATCACTCGCCCACGACCGGCACGAACTAACCGGCCGGATCGACCTGGCTCGACTGGCGAGACTGCTGCCCGCCACGCTGCAAGTGCGCCGCGGAGTTGAAATCAGTTCCGGCCAGGTACAAGTGGCCCTAAGCAGCCGGCCCGAGCAGCAGGGCATGAAATGGCACGGACAACTCGATGCGGCCGGGCTCGCCGCGACTGCCTCGGGCCGCCCCATTACGTGGGAACACCCCTTGGCCATACTCGTCGACGCTCACGAAACGGCCGAAGGGCCATTCGTCGATACCTTGCAGTGTGAATCCGACTTTTTGAAAGTACATGCCTCGGGCACGCCCGACCGCTTGGCCGCCTCGATGAGTTTCAACCTCAAGAAGTTGTCCGATCAGTTGGGCCAATTCGTCGAGATGGGTTCCCTACAACTGGCCGGTGAAGGCATCGGCAATTTGAATTGGCAACGCACACCCCAAAAAGCATTCGATGCCGGCGCCGAATTCCAAGTTCGCAATTTCCAGCTCGCACTGCCGAACCAACAGCCGTGGATCGAACGCGAGTTGGTCGCCACATTGTCGGCCAAGGGTCAAACCAATCTCAATGTCGATACGCGCATCGACGCCGCGGCCGCCTCGCTTAAGGCCGGCGAAGATCAAATCGACGTTCAATTAGCCCAGCCGGTGCAAAACCTTCGCGACGGTGGTGCATGGCCGGTCCACGTCCGAGCTCAAGGACAACTGCAAAATTGGCCCAGCCGCTTGGCCGCTTGGCTGCCCACGCAAAATTGCCAGCTCACCGGCGCGTATGCTTTAGAGGCCGATGGCACCGCTTCGAGCCAAAGCGTCGAGGTGCGGCAAGTTCGCATGGCCGCCGCGCCGCTGGTCGTCCATTCGCCTTGGCTTCTGGTCAATGAGCCTCGGATCGACGTGAGTGCAGCCGGTTCTTGGAACCAAGCGGAACGCCGCTTGAAAGTCGAGCCAGCCAATTTGACCTGCGCCACGGCGGAAATTCAGGCAAACAACTTTGTTTGGGCTTCGCCTGAAAAAGGGCCGGCCGAACTCGGCGGCACCCTGCAATTCCGCGGCGATGCCGCCCGCGTTCGCACGTGGCTTTGCGATCCGAAGACCGCCGCCGACTGGCGAATGGCAGGACAATTCAAGGGCACGGTGCAGCTCAATCAAACGGCCGGCGTAATTCAAGGCGAAACCACGGCCGAACTTCTCAACTTGGCCGTGATCGATGCCTCGGGTCAGCAATTTCAAGAACCGAGTATCCGCCTCGCGGGCCGCGGCAACTATGAAAAGAAATCCGGCAACGTGCAAATCGAACGCATGGAAATCACTTCGGACGTGATCAACGCCAATGCCGCCGGACGCATCACGCCCGTGGCCGGCGTAAATAATGCCGACATCCAAGGGCAATTCGGCTGCGATATGGAACGGCTCGCCGGCCTCTTACGACCTTACCTTGTGCCGGGCGTGCGCATCGTCGGGCGCAGCGATTCGGCCGACTATTATCGTGGGCCGTTCACTTGGGCCGATGGTCGTGCCGCCGTTGGGCTGCATTGGAACGTAGCCAACATCTACGGTCTCCAGCTTAGCCGAGGCGATCTGAAAGCTTCGATGGCCGACGGCGTTGCAAGCATCGAGCCCATCGACTTGGCCGTTAGCCAAGGAAAAATCCATCTGGCTCCGTCCGTCCGGCTTACCTCGAAGTCGTTCGAGCTAACGCTGCCCAAGGGGCCGTTCGCCCAGCAAATCCAAGTCGATCCGGCCATCTGCACATCATCGCTGAAATATATCGCCCCGAACCTGGCCGATATCACATCCGCCAAAGGTTCATTTTCCATCGACTTGGAAAATTGCCGCATTCCATTGGGCAAACCGAGCGATAGTGATGTGACCGGCCGGCTGATCGTCCATTCGATGAATGTCGGGACAGGGCCGCTGGCTAGAACGTTCGCGACCTTTCTTAATCGCGAATCACCCGCCCAACTCCGGCCGCAGTCGGTCGTCCAGTTCCGCATGTACCAACGCAAAATCTATCACCAAGGCCTGGAACTGGTTTTCCCCGAGTTCAGCGTCCGCACTCAGGGTTGGGTAGGCCTGGATCAGAAAATGGGGCTGCTGGCCGAAATGCCCGTGCCGCCGAAATGGGTAGCGCAAAACCCGACCCTCTCCGACGCCATGCGCCGCCAAGTGATCCGTATACCGGTCAACGGCACGCTTAGCAAACCGGCCCTCGACCAGAAAGCCGTGGCCGACCTCAGCCGTCAATTCCTGCAAAAAGCCGCCCAAAACGTCATCGAAGGCGAAGTCAACCGGCAACTGGACCGATTGTTCGGACCTCAGAAGTAACGTAGGATTGTTGGTAGTGAATCACGAGAAATCTCAAGCGGCTTTTGTCCCTTGGCCCCTATCCCCCTGAGCTTCGACCACTTTCATGCGTCTGATTCTGCTCGGCACAACCGGCTATCATCCGAACGATCGGCGGCATACGCCGTGCTTGTTGCTGCCTGAGTGCGGGCTGATGCTCGATGCCGGGACGGCCGTCTATAGGGCAAGCGAATATCTGACAACCCCTGAATTGGACATCTTTCTGACGCATGCCCATCTCGACCATATCGTCGGCTTGACGTTCCTCTTCAGCGTTCTGCAAAAGCATCCGCTCAGGCGAATCACGGTTCATGGATTGCCGGACATACTAGTGGCCGTTGAAGAGCATCTTTTTTGTGAGGCGTTGTTTCCAGTTCGCCCGCCGTTGAAGTACGAACCGCTGCAAACGAGTTTTGCTCTGGCCGGCGGCGGCCGCTTGACGCATTTTCCGCTTGAGCATCGCGGCGGCTCGATCGGCTACAGGCTCGATTGGCCCGACCGCTCGATGGCCTATGTGACCGATACGATTGCTGCTCCAACCGCTGATTATGTTTCAAAAATCCGCGGCGTCGATCTGTTGGTCCACGAGTGCTACTTTCCCGACGCCGACGTGGATCGAGCAACCAAGTATGGCCACAGCCACACGACGACCGTGGCCCAAGTGGCTGCCCGTGCGGGCGTAAAACGCTTGGTGATGGTCCACTTCGATCCGCTTTCCACGGCCGACGATCCCATCGGCCTTCCCACCGCTCGCGCTATCTTCCCCAACACGATCCTGGGCGAAGACCGGATGGAAATCGACTTTTAGTTTGTCTACCCTCCCACAAGTTACGCGCTGGGTGTGGAAAAAGTCGCCGATTCCACGCGAAATATCTCGCAAGTCGATGCGGTCCTTCCGGTCGTTTTCCTTGCTATGCTTGTAAGGCACCGTATACCCAAAGCTTGAAAAATATTTGCGGTGCAGACGATTAGCATCTGACAAAAAATCAGGGCAAATAGTCATTCTGAGCGTAGCGAAGAATCTCGATGGAATCGCGGAGATTCTTCGCTATGCGCAGAATGACGGAACAGACTCGTAGGGCGGGTCAATCGCAGCGATGGCCCGCCGACAACATAAACCGACTCTCACCGCAACAATCCTATCTTCTTAAAGGAAATGCCATGACCGATCTGATCTGCTTCCTTTTGGTCGGACTCGCCGCCGGATGGTTGGCGGGCAAGCTTATGAAGGGTCACAGCTTCGAGCTGCTCGGCAATCTTGTCGTCGGCGTCATCGGAGCCCTTTTAGGTGGGTTCCTGTTCGGACTTCTCGGCATGGTAGCCATCGGCTTGCTCGGCAGCCTGCTCTCGGCCACGGTCGGAGCAATTGTGCTACTTTTCCTGTTGCAGAAGGTCAAAGTCTCCTAGGCAACATCTCCGTGGCCCCTTGGCCCAGAAACAATTTGCTCCTCCCAGAAACAGAAAAGGGTTTGCAACACGTTCGTCGCAAACCCTTTTCCTTCCATCGCATACCAAGTGCCGAAGACAGGACTTGAACCTGCACTCCCTTGACGGGAACTAGGTCCTGAATGTAGTCCCGCACGTTTTTGGCGGCATGTCGATGACGTGGCATTGTCATCGCACATCAATGCTGTAGCACATATATTAAGGCATTTTATGCATCACTTTTCAAATCTGCAACGTGAACGTAACAACGCTGACATGACCTCGTCATTAGTCATAATGTTACACCGCTGTTACACGACGATGTTCCCATTCGGTTGGCAATTTGGTATGATAATCGTGGGTGCGAGCAAGATGATGGAGGAAATGTACAATGGCAAGCCTTCACGAGGATGAACGGACTGGCAACTGGATCATCATGTTTCGTTGGAGCGGTCAGCAGTTTCGGCGGTCCTGCGAAACCACCAAGAAATCGGATGCTGCCGGAATTGAAGCCCGGGTCGAGGACACAATTCGGCTCCTCAAGCTTGGACGGATCGAGATTCCGAAGGGTGCTGATCCTGGCGTATGGATCATGTCGGATGGGAAGCTAACAGCCAAGCCGAAGCCCAAGACTGGCCAACTTCGTCGGCTAGGTGAAATCTGTGATGCCTACCTCACCGACCAGATTGCTAAGGCCGACAACACGGTTGCGTGTGAGAAAATACACGTTCGGCACTTGAAACGAGTCTTGGGTGAGTCCACTGTGCTCGATACGATCACACTGAACGTGATACAGGGCTATGTGACTGCTCGGAGCAAGACAAAATGCAGAGGCACACTACTCTCAGGAAAGACCATTCGCAAGGAACTTGCCACATTCCGTCAAGTCTGGGACTGGGCGCAACAACGACAATATGCGATGAGCGACTGTCCGATTTACTGCGAAGGCCGCAAGTGGGCCGTGATAATTCCGAAGCCGAAGGAACGGGAGAAGTTCCAAACGTGGGCGCAAATTGAGCGACGGATTGCTAGGGGTGGGCTAACGCCCGACCAGAAGAAGGGGTTATGGAACAGCCTGTTTTTGGATCAGAAGCAGGTCACGGAACTCCTGAAGTACGTCGAAGAACACGCACGCTACCCCTTCATTCATGTGATGTTTGTTTTTGCGGCATACACAGGTGCGAGGCGGGGTGAGATCCGCAGTTCGCAGATTGACGATTTCGACTTTCGCCTCAAGCAGGTCAAACTTCGTGAGCGTAAGCGAAAGAAGAACATGGCCGAGACTTTTCGTTTCGTCCCTCTCCACCCAAAACTGGCAGCAACCATGTGCAAATGGTTTGCCAACCATCCTGGCGGGCCATACACTATTACCGCACCATTGAAGATGCCCAAGCGAAAGGCAAGAGCGACCTTTTCAGAAATGACTCCCAAAGAGGCCCACCACCATTTCAAATTCACGTTAGAGGATAGTAAGTGGGCCGTGATTCGTGGTTTCCATGTTTTGCGACATTCCTTCGGGTCTAACCTCGCACGGTCGAACAAGGTGCCACGGGACACCATTGCTAAGTGGATGGGCCATACTACCGAGGAAATGAAAGACTTGTATCAGCACCTTTTCCCGCAGGATGGCCAAAGCCAGATCGAGGTGCTGAAGTAACCTACTTCTGCTTTGGCTTCAACGCCCCGCCGCCGACTAATCGCCGGAACTCTTGACCGGGGATGCGCCATTTGCCTGACTCGGGATCTTTTTCACACTCGATCCGGCCTTCGTTACACCATCGCTCTTGGATAGTGTATTGGCTCTTACCCAAGGCATCGGCCAGCTCGGTCGTGGTGTACCACTCCTTCTCGACACGCTGATCCATGACGGTTTGATGGATCTCCGTCACCTTCTCTTCCAGGGCGACAAGCTGCTGCCCCAGCATCAGGATGGTCTGGAGTAAAAGATCGTAATGAGAGCCGTTCTTCGACTCGCAAAGTGTTTCTGCTGACTGGATCATATCATGTCCTCGTCACTACGCTCGTCCCTTAGTGCCAGAACCGAAAACCTACCGTCCACACATTCTCGTGGGGTACTCTCCACGCCGGTTACAATGGTGGTGTTCACTGCTGCCCCCCCTTGCAGAGGCAGGAGAGACATTGAAGCCAACTCCATCGCTTTCGTATCATTTCCGTCTAGGTCCGCTTGCTCCATCTCGATATTCAGTTCCACGTCCTGCCGCACTCGCTCTATTTCGTTGTCCGCCAGGGCACGAGTAGCGGTTCGCCACTCGTAATCCCTGAATTCGATGCCACGTTTTCTCAATGTCTCCGCTACTTTGGCCTTGTCGGCTTGTGTCACGCTTGTGGGAACGCCGAAAGAATAGTCAATGCCGCCGAATTGGCCCTTGTTGCGAGGGTTTTCCCGCCGTACCCAACCTCCTGTGGTTAATTCCTGCAACGCTTTGCCAGCCGTGTCGCGGTTCACACACATCGCCCACGCGAGACCGGCCACCGTCCAGTGTGCAGTTAGGGTGTATTGCTGTCCCCCAGTCAGTTCAGGCCGCAACGGATCGACGTGGCGGGGTTGCCAAGTTCCGTGCACCCGTGCGTAGGCGAAGAGCGCCAGCCACGCTTTTGTTGCACGGCTGGACAGGGTGATGAAGGGATCGCCTTTTCCTACGCCGGGAGATGGGGCGGGGATGAGCGAGAGCAAGTCCTCTACCGTGCCGTGCGTACGTTTGCACGTATGGTCAGCTGCTTGGGGCGAGTTTTCTTGGCCATTGTCGCTTATAACTTGCTCGTGGCGGAACGTCGTACCGTACATCGTCGTGTTCTCCTCGATTTGTTGTTGTGAACACATATCTCACCACTCATGGAAAGCGAGGTGAGGAATGAGGTTGTCAGGTAGGATGGCTTTTCCTAAGTCCTGCAAGAATAAAGCGTTACGGATTTAGCGAAAACTTCTCAACATGGGATTTCTGAACGCTACGGGACGCACAAGAACGTTCTTGAAAATGATCGACACAGGGTAATTGACTGGCACCAGAAAGGGCTTTACGATAATGCGGTTGGCGTTGAAGTTCGAAGGCATGGCAAGAGCGAACCGACGACGATGGTCGAGACGGCACAATTGTTGCAGGACGTTTGGAACGAGATTCTTGACTGGTTTACGGGCTCGCCTACAGTCGGGCACCAATTGTTCGTATGTCGTGGTCGCACCGCTGCCCCCGTCACCGAGGCTACCTGGGCTGACTTCCACACAGCCAACGATCTGTTCGTGTACCGTGACCGCGCCGCCCCACTGAGCGAAGATGCCTGGGCGAGATTCATCGCGGCTAACAAGGACAAGATGCCCAAAGAAGTAGCGGACTGGGAATCATGGGACTTGTTCCCCGACAGAACCATGTGTAGTCGTTACTACGGGCGAGGGCACCAAGAATACTGGATGTCACACGTCGAGGAGATCACCAAAATCATCTCCAAGTTCTGCATAATAAATGCGCCGAAAATTCCATTTTGGGATGAGTCTTATGCCAATCTTCCCCCAGACCGCTATCGTGTGGTGGAAGCCATCTCCCGCTTTATGGGTAAACCCGTCACGGATACTGGCATTGTCAGCCCAGAAGATAACCTTCTGACGGTAGCAACTGATGATTTCGCATTTGCCACCTTCCAGTTTGCTACTTGGTGTGTGCCTCCCTTCTCCGCAGAACCCATTGTCTCAGAGAGTACTGATGCGGAAGCAACACTGCCTTCTGTGGTAACTGCGATCACCATTAAACAAGGGCATGAATGCTATCAGTTGGTTGCCGAAGGTGTCCCGCCGTTCGTTGTTCCCGCAGAATTTCGGGCATTCTTTGGGGCATTTGTCAGAAAGTTGCTGTGCAACGCACGCGAAGAGCCGGTTGAATGGTATGTTCTCCACGATGCGATGCAAGAGAAACCTGATAACCAGAATGTAGCCAGCAAATCGCTGCGGAGAGCCAAACTTACTCTCAACGAACAGCTGAAGAAATGGGGACGACCACCAAAGGGAGAAGACTGGATACTACGGAAAGTTGGCAGTGGATACTACCTCAATACCAGTTGCGACTGGAAGATTGACGAAACATTACGGCGTGAATTGATAAGTCGCCAGTCTGCCTGGAGCTTTACGGTTGACTCTGCGAAGATGGCAAATAATACCGCAGATAAAGCCAACAAACTGCCCGCCAAACCGTACCGTCCTGAGAGCCCCCATAAAGATGACGACGAGTAGTCTCTCCTTCGTTCCGTCAAGTTCAATGGCTATTCGTCCATTTCTTTTCACCACACTATTCTCTCTTTGTATGGCAACCAGCCAAGAACGTTCTTGATCGTTCGGTTGCGTTCGCAATTCCGCGTTTTCCAGCTTCGGCAACTTTTCTCGTAACTCTCGCTGGTGCAATCTGTTAATGCTAATCCGCGCGCACTCATCTCGGCGTTTTCTTGCCGCGATTCCCTGAAGGGTAGGAATTGCGACCAGTGTGGTCGTATAAATCGTTCCACTAGTTCATGGAGATCTGCGATGCAGAAAACGTGTGAAATTGATGTGCAACCGCAAGTTGTTTTCCAGCTCTCATCCAAACCCGCCACGCGGCCCGTCGAGCCAACACCCGTGCCCAACGGTTTCAGGTCACGGTGCGTGGAGGACCAGAGGGCAATACCAGCCGATGTGCCGTCGGTCGAATCTTTGGCAGAGGCCAGCGAAGGCTTGGTGGTGAACTTTGCCCACCAGTATCAGGCAGTGAGCCGGATTGACCAAGAAGTAGCCCGCTACGAGATCAAACGGCGGCGGACTGCCGAGTACTGGGAGTTGGGCCGGCTTGCCGCCCAGTTGAAGGAGGAAATCGGGCACGGCAAGTGGCTCCCATACCTTGGGGAACACGGCTATGTCGAACGCACCGTCCAACGTGCAACCTACATCTATTTGCTTTTCAAAGATCGGCAGGAGGAGTGTACGGGGCTGACTCTTGAACAAGCCGAGCAGTTCGGCAAAGAGGCAAAAAAGCCCAAGTCTGACTCTCAGGGGCCGCGAGAATCTACGGGCCGTCAGGGCGAGCTTGGCGCTTTTGAACCTGGCGAACGGAATGCAAATCCGCCTATTTCGGGTGACCACGGCGATGGGGAAGTCCATAAAGAGAATGAGGATGTGGATACAGCCTGCGAAGAATATGAGGAAGACGATTACACCGTAAAATCGGAACTCCTCTATGACATTCTGTCGGAGGCTATCGACCCTGCCTTCTCGCTTACTGACGCCGAGCGTGATGCACTCGACACGCTTATGGCAAGTATCGGTGACGAAGACCGTGCAGTTCGGGTACTGCTGTCCCGCATCTGGACCATCATCTAAGGTCGTCAGGCAACCACCCAATCGCCGAAAGGCGGTTGGGTGGTCCTACGATCCCTACACCAAAATGGAGGTTACTATGAAAATATCTCGACACTGGGCGATGCCCAATCGCGACACCTTCACGATCAAGCCGATTGCCGAATTGCTTGATCGCTGGATCAAAGCCACGGATGTTGTAATCGATCCATTTGCCAAGAATGCTAGACGCGGCACCTGGACTAACGATCTCAATCCCAACACCGCGGCGCAGTATCACATGCACGCCGAGGAGTTCTGCAAGATGCTGGCTGACAAGGGCGTGATTGCCGATGTTGTGCCGTTCGATCCACCCTATTCCCCTCGTCAGGCAAAGGAGTGCTACGAGGGGATTGGACATCGGTTGTCGCAACTGGAATCTCAAATTCTTTTTGCTCGCGTTAAGGACGCTCTCGACCGGCTGCTGCGGCCCGGAGGAATTGCCATTTCGTTTGGCTGGAACTCGACAGGGTTTGGAAAAGTTCGAGGATACGAAAAGCTTGAAACGATGTTGGTCTGCCACGGCAGATCGCATTACGACACGATTGTTGTTGTCGAACGCAAATTGTTGCTGCCGACAAGGCACGTTTAACAATACTTACAAGCCCCCATAGGGAACAAAAACATGAACGACAAAAAATACGTAACCATGACCAAATTGGCTGAAATATCCGGTGTTTGCCGCGTCTTCGTACGAGAGCGGCTATTAAAACTCCGTCTTCTTACAACTACTCGAAGGCCGAGCGGACAAGCCCTGAAAGGCGGCTTCTGCCGAGTTCTGAAAAACCCTCATGGTGTGTTGTCGCTGTGGCACCAAAAGAAGACCATTGCCATGTTGATGTCAGCACCGTTGGGAAATGCGTATCTGGCTGATCTCCACGTATCGGAAATCCCACCCCATATTCACGTTGATTGTAGCCAAGAGGAGTGGATTGAAGAATGAAATCGATTGAAGATATTGCCGAACTTTACGGAACTCCATCATACATCGTAAAGGCATTGCTCAAGCGGGAGTTCTTTCCAGGCGTTATCTGGGAGCCTGCCGCCGGAAATGGCGACATTGTAACAACTTTGCAGGCGTGTGGTTACTCAGATGTTCGTGCATCGGATCTGTACGATTGGGGCTTTCGACCTTGTGTTTTCGAAGATTTTTTGACGAGCAGCTATACCTCCGATTGCCTCGTCACCAACTGCCCGTTCAGTCTAAAAGACAAATTTGTAGTTCAAGCCAAACGGCTTGTTCGGCAAAAGATTGCCGTACTCATGCCACTAGACTTTGAATATACGCGGACTTTCGTCGAGAACCATCTCCGTGATAGTGATTTCCCTTTCAAGGCGATTTACGCTTTTGCCCAAGGTGTCGGCTGGCTGCGGAGAACGGACAGATCAGGGCGGCGAAAGGTGGGGTGGTTTGTATTTGATAAAGCATATCAAGGGCCGATCATACGCGAAACAATACTTTTTCGCCCAAATCACACGAAAAATGATGAAGCCAAATCCGCCAGACCGGCGGATTTGGCAGGCTGAGTGACGCCCCTTTTCCGACTTTCCGACTTTCCGAGGGATAAACACAATGGAACTAAACGACGTTGATCTTGATCTGCTGGCCGGAATTGAAGACCGGGCCAAGACTGTCCGCACCAGGATACGAAGCGTGGCTCTCGGTTATACTTGCGGGCTTTTCGTGTATGGTCCTGGCGGGCATGGCAAATCGCACATCGTGACTGCCGAGCTTGATGAAACCGTGGGGCCTGGTAAATGGAAGTCCTACAAAGGCGATATGTCATCTCGTGGCATGATTGACAAACTCGAAGAATACCCCGAAGCCGTTCATGTTTTGGAGGATATGGAAAAAACCTTCAAAGAGCCGAATATGCAGAGCTATCTTCGGGCGGCAATGGCTAGTCCGAATGGTGGCCCCCGGCGTATCACGGACAACAAGCACAAGCGTGACGTGAACTTCATTTTCTACGGCGGAATCATCATCGTCTCCAACGACTCGATTGACCATCGCTACGGCCGGCTGGGCGCGATTGCCAGCCGCACGCACCCGATGCTCTGGAAATTATCCACGCCTGAACTGGCGGCAATGATGCGAACCATTGCCCTGCGAGGTTACAAACAACTAGCCCCAGAAGAGTGTATGGAAGTCGCAGAATACCTGATCCAAGAGATGCAGTCCCGCCAACGGGATACGAAGGTTGATTTGCGAACCTTCTGCGAGGGTGCGTTGCCCGATTACCTGCAATGGAAACAGGGGAAAAGTGTTGCCCACTGGACGAAAGTCGTGCAGGCCCGTATCCAGGGCGAGCCCATTGCCGAAACACGCGATGACCGGCTTGCTCGTCATCGTGTGATCGCCTGTCAAATTCGGCTGGCTGCACCAACATCCGACGAAATGTTCCACCTTTGGAAGGAGCAAACCGGCCTGGGCAAGAGCACGCTCTACGACCGCCTGAAGGAAGCGGAAGCGGCGGGACTCTGGGAACAATACAAACTCAGCGTGCCATTAGCGAGACCGGTGACGGAATGATGGACACCTTCGGAAAGTTGGAAAGTCGGAAAACACGAGTTCGAACACGACAGCCGAAGGATGCTTGGATTGATCTTCATTACGATTACTGCGATAGTCGTCCGACAACGCATTCGATCAGAACTTGTGCTTTGCATCGTTTCCCGTCGCACCGAAAACGAGAATGGCAACATGCCCGTGGTCTTCACGAATGACAACAATCTCGTCAACACCATCACCATCGAAATCGAAGATTGCCGTGCGAAATATGCCATAGATGTGATCCAAGTCTTCCCAGACGAATCGGTTGCCGTTACCGTTGAAGATCCGCATGGCATATCGAGAATAATCCATGCAAAGAGGGACTGTCTTCGTGAACTTCAGGATGCCTGTCGTTTCCTTGGCGTACCTAAGCTCGGATGGTCCTGCAGCTTCCCTACGAACGTCGTCTGATTGTGGCCAGTCACGTTCAACAGGCTTGCTGCCGCTATCCAGCGAGTATTCTTTCTCCTTATAGCGGAGCGTGTACTCGGCACAGAGCACTTTGTGGTTGCGTTGTACGGCGGCTGAGTAGAGCAGAAACGTCAGACTGCTGACCTCCGTCTTCGTAACCTTAAACTGCCATACGGCTGGGAACTTGAAATCGATCTTTTTCTCGAAGATAAGGTGATACAGATTCGGATCAAACGACTTGGCTTTCCTCTCCCCAAGCAAGGCTTGGACACCGTATAATGAGGCGACCCCCAGGGCGATGAACAGCCCGAGCCCACACGCATACCGGATCGTTCGTTTGCTTGTGGGCTGACAAGCCATAAGCCGTATTTCCTTTCCGAACAGAGTCCCTGTCCGTATTGGGTGTGGGGCTAGGTTAGTAGTCGCTCTTTAACGTTCGCCAGAAGCCCTTATTCTAACCTGAACGCTACGGCGGCGGATAGAGCGGGTGGAAGATGGTGTTTGTCTGCGTCAGGTTGGAATGCATCACCGGCACTGCGTGCCGGTGATGCCTGTTCCATCGATAATAACTGGGTGAAAAAGGCATCCCACGTCGCATCGCGGCGTGGGATGCTGATCTGTCTCGCCATTCGCGTCTGCAATCAGAGGCAGAGGGTTGATTACAGAAGGATCAGCCGCTTTTTTCATCTTTCCAACACACCAGATGTTTTGGGAATTTTTTCAACATCTTTCTCGATATTACTTTCGCATTTCTGTTTTCCTTTCATCATGCTTCCGTTGTCCTTGATGATAACATACTGTGTAACTTCTGCCAAACGAAACAGCATCACGCTGAATTAAAAATTAAAAAGCCCGCCACGCACCAGTTTTAATTACCACGTCCAATGACTTCACTACGCACATAAAAACGCCTATTTATAGGCATATTCGTGTTTCCTACTGAAATACAACGTCCGTAATGAATTCTGAAATTTTATAATTTTGGAATGAAAACAGAATTTCATTATCAACGAATACGATTCTCTTGATTTCAAATTGCCGAATCGTTAAATTGCAATCATCGGACTGAAGAGGGTGAAGAGAAGGATTTCCGACCGGTATCTCCGGTGATCGCCTAAAGCCGACATAACATCGCCAATCGGCGTGAGTTTTCGGCACCGTCGCCTGCGACGGGTATCTCTCCGAAATGTTACCCCCGAAGACATTGTGCGCTAAGTCTGCGCGCGCTTCGGTGACTCTTAAAAATGACAATAATCACATTTTGAAAAGGAGGCAATTATGCCTAACTGGTGCGACAACGAACTGAGTATTAGAGCGAAAAGTGGAGTCCTAGCGTGTTTGGATGCAATTAAGGGCGAATTGGACGAGGAAGGCAAGCCACTTGTTATCGACTTTCAACGAATTGTGCCAATGCCAGAAATCCTTAAACAGACCGAGGACGGTTTCATTGCTGACATGGGGCGAATCCTGCTCGGTGATGATACCCTCGGAGAAGAGATGTTGACTTACGGCTGGGCGAAGGAGAAAGGCATCGTCGATTTGGATGAACTGCGCCAAAACATACGGGCGCAGTATCCAGATGCTGAGGAGATGGGCAAACGACTGATTCAAGCCAAGAATGAAACAGGGTATTATAACTGGTATGAATGGCGAGTCGGATTACCGGAAACTCTCTTCACCAATGGCCATTGGGGCACAAAATGGAATGCCTGCAGGACACACTTAGTGGATGGCGCATCCAATCAGCAAGCAAACATCGGCTTTGCTACGGCGTGGTCTCCGCCAGTACCGGTCATCATCGAATTATCCAAGCAGTTTCCGAAACTGACATTCACTTTGAAATACTGGGAGGGTGGTGTCGGCTTTCGAGGAATCCTGCGATGCAAATCAGGAAACATTCTACGACAAGCATCCTACGACTATCGTGGATCGAGAGGCGGATGATGTAGGAGAGCGATTAGTGGAAAGCAGCAAGACGTTCTTCCCATCGTCCGTTGGGCGATGGGAAGAACTTGCCTGCACAAATGCTGCCCCAGACATCACCAATTGCAAATCCGCCAGATTGATACCATCTGGCGGATTTGGAGAGCCAGCTTTTTCCGAGTTTCCGACTTTCCAGGGGGCGAGACACTAACAACCACTCCCAAACTTTTTCAAATTCTTTCCATTTTTCCTCCAATAAATGAAAACAGCATTACTACTATATGGTTGAAGGAGGTCTAAAAATGGAAAGACTTTACGATTTTTCTGAAGCGGTCAAACTCATCGGGCCAGTTCGGCAGGGCAGCACTGACGAAGAGACGAAACGAAGGAACTACTACGCGATCCGGTATGCCGTGAAATATAAGCGGATCGTTGAACCACGGGAATTTGGCAAGGCCATGTTGTTCACAGAATCGCAAATCAGGGCATTGAAAAAGCACTTCAACGGCGAAGAAAGGGGGGCAGATGCCAAATAGTGAATATTGGACGTTGACGAATCTAGCAAAATTATTCGTTGGTCAGACTCGTAATACAATCGGGAAGGCGCTCAAAGAGTTGGAAATGCGATCGCCTGATGGTACGCCTACATTTTGGGCACATAGCCTGCGGCTTGTCCAGCTCACCGAAGGACCGCAACCTTGGATCAAGGTGTGGCTATGGCATAAGGAACGGACGGTGCCGTTCCTAGAACGGTTCGGCATGAAACTGAAGGAGCAAACAAAAAAAGAAAGTGAGGTGATATGATGATGCGCTATATGTATTTTGACGTAATGGGTTGGGAGGTGATTAAAACCATCGTGCCAAGCGAAGCCGCCATACTTGAGCAGCAATTGAATGCCGTCGGTATTGACGTGGATGGCTTCTGTGTAGCGAAGTACCTCGAAGACTGGACAATAACTCCATTCGAATCTGCGGCGGCCCAGGACTGGCGGATTCCTGGCGGGGGCGGGATAATGTCCCCACAAGGAGTCTTTAATGAAGGATTTGAAAGCACCAGGATTAACCCATCGGTCGGCCGTTTCTCGACAGTCGGGTCGGTTTGGAGAGGATTTCAAACGCGACGCGGTTCGGTTGGTGGTTGATGAAAAGTATACCTTTGCAGCGGCTGCCAAAGCGGTCGGCGTGAGCGTCCAGAGCCTCCGGGCTTGGCACAAGAAGTTTGCCCCTCCGCTCAGTCCGTGCGGCGAGAACGCCACATACGAGGAGATGCGGGAGGAAATCAAACGGCTTCGCAGCCAGCTTCGGCGAGCCGAACTGGAACGCGAAATCCTAAAAAAAGCAACGGCGTATTTTGCGAAGGAGTCGCTGTGAAGTACGCCTGGATCACCCAACACCGCGACTCGTTTCCCGTTCGCGTCATGTGCAACGTGCTGAACGTTTCGCCCTCGGGCTACTATGATTCGATCGACCGACCGCCGAGCGATCGGGCGGAACGTCACGAGCGAATTCAGCAGGCCGTCGAGCAGGTCCACGCCGAGTCGTACGGGATTTATGGCAGCCAGAAGGTGGCCGAAGTCCTGCAACAACGCGAAGATATGGAATCGGCGTGTCGCAACACCGTGGCGGCGGCAATGCGTGAAATGGGCCTGAAAAGCCGTGTCTGCAAGCGGTTCACGCCAACCACGACGCAATCCGACCCGACGAAGCAGCCTGCCGAAAACAAGCTCGACCGCAACTTCACGGCCGACGCTCCGAATCGCAAGTGGGTGACCGACATAACCTACCTAGCCACAGCGACCGGCTGGGTTTATCTTGCGGCCGTGGTCGATTTGTTCAGCCGCAAGGTGGTGGGCTGGTCGATCGGCACATCGTTGGCGACGGAGTTGGTCAGCGATGCCTTGCGTTGTGCGATTGAACGTCGTCGGCCTGACGGCAAGCAGTTGTTGCATCATTCGGATCGCGGCTGCCAGTACACGAGTGACGCCTATCAGCAAACCCTGAAACTGTTGGGCATCACCTGTTCGATGAGTCGTCGCGGCAATTGCTACGACAACGCGGTGATGGAGCGATTCTTCTGGTCATTGAAACACGAATGGACGAATCACGAGCAGTTCGCTAATCTAGAGGAAGCTCGGTTAAGCGTATTCAAATACATTGAGACGTTCTACAATCCTGTACGGTTACACGAAACGTTGAACTATCTTTCCCCCGACACCTATGAAACCGAAAACGCCCCGGCGGTAGCGGCGTAACAAACGTCCCGCCAGGAATCCGTCAGTCCTGGGCCGCCGCAATCCGACAACGCCGAACAAGTGATTAGCCAAATCGAGGCTGCCTGGGACAACCTGACCGCAGCATTCACAGAGGCCACAACGGTTGATGGAACCGCATTGACACTGCAACCGGATTGCGATGACGAGGACGAGGCCTGCTTCCTGATTAATGGCGTTCATGTGTTGACGCCAGCGGGGGCGGCATTTACCGACAAGATTGAGAAGAGGCCATTCCTCGTTTACGACTGAAAGGAGCATCCATGTTAAAAGTATGTGGTATCGAGGAAAGCAAAGCCCCACGGCAGCCCATGCCGCCGTGGGGCATGTCCCACCTAATCCCATATGAATATCGTCGTACCGGCACGAGAGGCTGTGAAATCCTAAATCAGGACGGCGACGTGGTTGCATGGGCGGTCGATGAAATGTGGGCTGTGATAATCGTGGCTGCGTTGTTGAATGAAGAGAAATCTCAGTAAAACACTGCCCCTGTCACCGCTCTGCGGTGACAGGGGCTTGTCTCTAACGCAGGACATAACCCTTTCGGGCAATTCGCCCGAAAGGGTTTTTTGCTTCTGCGTCTGCAATCAGAGGCAGAGGGTTGATTACAGCAGGATCAGCCGTATTTTTTTCTGCACACCGGATGTTTTTTGGGATTTTTCTCAAAATCTTTCCAAAAATCATTGTCAGACTTACTACTATAAGGGCAACAGAAAGGAGAGTTATGCAAAGAACTCATACAGAAAAAAAGGACCTACAGCTATCCAATCACGAGCATTGGATTAGATGACGACGTTTACCTCGCAATCAAACGAATTGCACAGAAACATCATCGGCCTGCGTATCGCTTGGCGAGCGACGTATTGAGAAAATGGATCAAAAGACAAGAAATGAAGGGAGGAGAATGAATAATGGAATACCGAAAATGTTGCCACCGATCTACGGCAACATCCCGATTGAGATGCAAACCCGTCGTCAATGGGTCAATTGGCGGCTTGAAAAGTCGCAAAGTCCCAACGGAAAGCCGTACACGAAAATCCCGCTCAATCCCACGAAGGGCGGGAAGGCATCGACGAATCGCCCCTGGACTTGGGCAACCCTTACAACGGCTAGAGATCGCCATGACCGGTATTCCGCACAAGCCGGGTTGGGCGAGGTACAAGGGGCAGGTTATGTGCTGCAAGGCGGGGAAGTTGGGATTGACCTGGACGATTGCCGAAACGCAGAGACCGGCCAAGTTACACAATGGGCAACGGAAATCATTGAACGAATCAACTCCTACACCGAGGTAAGCCCATCAGGGACGGGCATTCGAATTATCTGCAAAGGTAAATTACCTCCGGGCGCACGCCGAAAAGGCCCGGTCGAGATGTACGACCACACCAGTCCTCGTTATCTGACGATCACCGGCCATCACGTCGAAGGCACACCGAAAGATATTAAAGACCGGCAAGCAGAGATTGATGGAGTCCACACACAATACCTCGGGAAGGAAGAAAAGGAGGAAAAAGCAACATCGGCTGCCCCCGCAGCCGATGTTGCCGATGATCTCGATGTAGCCGACATCTTGGAAGTGGCCCTTCGTGCCCGCAACGGTGAAAAATTCCAAAAACTCTGGCGGGGCGATTGGCAGGGCGACTATCCCAGCCAATCCGAGGCCGACCTAGCCTTATCTAGTCTATTGGCCTTCTATACTGGTCCACAAACTGACCTGATTGACGCACTTTTTCGCCAATCTGGTCTGATGCGAGACAAGTGGGAGCGATTCGACTACCGCGAGGGCATCCTCCAGAAGGCAATGGACAAAGATGAGTATTATGACTGGGGGCGGGTTGATGAAGCCGAGTTGGACAATATTATTAAATCGATAAAAGCCCAGCCGGCAGATGAAAGCGCCCAACCTAACCAAGCAAAGAACAAGGATATAAAACGCCGCCGGATTTACACGATTGAGGAACTGGCTGCATTGCCACCTCCCCAATGGCATATCAACGGCATCTTCTCACGGAAAAGCATGGTGATACTTTGGGGACAGTCCGGCGTGGGGAAGAGTTTTCTGGCTCTGGACTGGGGGCTTTGTACGGCCACAGGCAGGAAATGGTTAGGACGAGACGTGCATCAGGGGGCAGTCGTCTATATTGCAGCAGAAGGCGGTTCTGGCATCAGCAAGCGGTGTCTACGCTGGTGTGAATATCATCAAGTCCTCAGCCCCCAGAACTTCGGCATCATCCCGGAGGCGTATGCGTTGATCCAGACGGAAGAACTCAAAGAATTGGCGGAAACCATCAGGGACCAAATGAGCGAATCACCGGCCATGATCGTGATTGATACGCTCAATCGCAACATTGGGGGTAGTGAGTCCAGTGAGGACGATATGGGAAAATTCATCCGTGCCGCCGATTTGCTCCAACGAGCGTTCGACTCCACAATCCTGATTATCCACCACACTGGTTGGAATGTTGAACGGGAGCGTGGCCACTCATCGCTACGAGGTGCCGCCGACACAATGGTCTCGATAAGCAAATTGGGCGAACGGCTTACGGACGGAATCGAAATCGCCTGTGTGAAACAAAAGGAATGCGATGAGTTTGAAAAAATGGCTGTACGCCATCGTCGATCCCGACCTCCCCGAGATGGTCGCCAGGGATGCGACCAAGATGCGGCGACGGGGTATGGTCCAACTTTGTACGACGGTAGATGCTTGGGCACCCTCCGCCCAGAAGTATGGTCTCGGTCGCCGGTGCCTGGAAGCTATCCTGGCTCAACCCGGCTGGACCGTGCGAATCCTGACTAAGAATGCCGCTGTTGCCAATGACTTCGACCTAATCCGCAAGCACAAAGATCGGGTGCTGGTGGGTCTCAGTCTGACCGGCACGGCAGATAAGGAAAACGTTCTTTCCGCTATTGAGCCCAATGCATCCCCGATTACTGAACGGATGGCTGCGATGAAAAAGGCGCATAAGTTGGGACTGCGGACCTACGGAATGCTGTGTCCGCTCATTCCAGGGATCGCTGACGACCCGAAGCAGATCGACATCCTCGTCCGTTTTGTCAAGGACTGTGGTGCCGAGGAGGTATTTGCCGAGGCGGTGAATCCTCGTGGTAGGGGCCTGCAACTTACCGAGGAGACGTTGCGGGCCAATGGCTTTGACGCTGAAGCCGATGCCGTTCTGCAAATCCGTAAACGCAAGAATTGGTCGCCGTATGTTGTAGCGTTAATCCGTAGCGTCCAAGATGCGATGCAACGGCACATGACGACCAACAAACTCCATTTCCTGCTTTACCCCACAGGCTTGACTGCGGGCGACTTGACGCAGATCCAAATGGCGGATGCCGGGGTTGTTTGGTTGTGATTTAGGTGGGACTGCCCCCAACCGCCATACGGCGGTTGGGGGCTTATCCCCTCGATTCAAGCCAGAGATGTCTTGCCAGGGACTTCGTTGGAACAAAGCCCACCTGTCGCAGAGCGACAGGTGGGCTCTTCTCCCCTTATCTTTATCGTGCTGGCCGTCAGCCCACGATGTTATTCTGCGAGGCGAGCCGCCAAAATGGACACTCATGTTCTGCGGCTGATCTTCAATAAAATAAAACGTTGTCCTCCCTGGTTCAATTTGTGAGATTTCTGCACGATTGGTGAGACTTCATTGGAACAAAGCTCACCTGTCGCTCTGCGACAGGTGGGCTCTTCCTCCCCTTGTCTTACTCGTGTGGGCCGTCAGCCCACGATGTTATCCTGCGAGGCAAGCCGCCAAAATGGACACTCATATTCTGCCGCCGATCTTCAATGCAATAAAATTATTCTGCTGGTGAGACATCGTTGGGAAAACCCCCTTTTCATAACCAAACCGCTTGCCAAATTTTCTCCACAATTTTTACATTTTTTTCACAGAAATAAAAACGGCCTTACTACTATGAAGTAGGGCTGATGGCTGACCATGAGGAACTGAGAAATCCATGATGTCGAGATGGGCTGCACGTATTGGACCGGTCTAATCAATCTCTCACCGCAGCCGCCGGCTGTGGTGAGAGATC
>CAYWGR010000025.1:0-41250 GCA_964458015.1 uncultured Planctomycetaceae bacterium | reverse complement strand
CAAGATGCCGAGCAGTTCTTCGGCCTGAACGGGATCCGCGGCTTTCAAATTGGTTGCCTGAAGAAATCGTTCGACGGCCTTTTTGTAATTTTGAACGTTGACCGCGGCCCGCGCGGCCTCGACGTAGATTTTCGCCTGTTCCTCCATAGATACGTCGAGACTGCTGGGTTCCGCGAGGAATTGATCGAAGGCGACGTTAGCCGCTTGATAATTCTTGGCCCGGGCAAGGCGGCGAGCGTAGGTCAACATCCATCGAGGGCGCGAAATGCCGCCGCGGTCGGCAAGTTGCCTGGCTGCCTCGGCTGCAAGTTCATCATCGCCGATGGCCGAAGCGGCCTGATAGGCCCTGATGAGTCGCTCGGCCGAGGCCGGCGAATTCTCCGTGCGGGATAGAATTTGTTTTACTTCCTCGCGTTGCGGTAGGGTAGCTCGCTGTTGCGCAACGAGGGCAAGGAGAATGTCTTCTTGATGTACATGATTAAAAACGAACACCGTCATTATCGAAATGAAATATCCGAGCAAAACCGCGAACACCATTCCGGCCGTCGAATGGCGATGAGAACGCAGTTGGACCATCTCGCGTTTGAGCATGGAGTTCCAATGTTTTTTCTTGGAACAAACCGCATGGAGAACCGAGGGGTCGCGCCATCGGAATTCGTGTTGGTGAACGATCGAGGAGCCGACGCGGATGGCTTCGACCTCATGGACTTCCGCATCGGTGGTTATGGAGCCCAAGGGACTGTTCATGGATGCTTGCACCACGGCGCCGACCGGACACGAATAGGGCAACACGGCGAGAAAGCCTTGTCGATTGACCGAAAGCGCGACCGATTGGTGGACGGCCAGATTCGGCAGCCGGGGATCGATGACCAAGGGGAAGGGAAAATCGCCTTCGCCGCTTAATTCCTCGGGCAAAGTGCGGGCGCCTTGATGAACGACGCGATGCGTCATCGTTACGACCGGCACGACATAGCGCAGAATAAGACTGCGCAGCAAATCGCTTTCGCGATCGCGCTGCAGGGGATCGACATGCTCGAATACGATATTGCTGATGAAAATGACGGGATTGCGAGGATCGAGCGGCAAGGAAGCGGCAACGCGACCCTGGCAAATGGTTTTCCCAACAGGCGTATGAAAGTAGACCCGCAAGGATTGGCCCTCGGCCAATTGTTCCCACGTCAACAGACGGCATCCGTTTTCATTGAATTCGACGGATACTGCTTGTTGGATCTCCGTTGCCAGGGTGTAATCCACGGCAACGCACAAAGGGTGGTGCCACTGCTCCTCGGTATCACGCCGTAAAGTAGCACGACCCAAGACGCATAAGGCCAACCAAGAGTGATAACATGCCAAACCCGAGCCGACTACCAGGCCAAAATAATCGCCGGAGAGGCCAAACAGCACACGCGACGCGGCCCAGCTTATGGCGATGATCGAGAGAACAACCAAGGCCGTTTGGGGCCACATGCGCCACAAGCCCGAGACGCCGCCGGAAATGTGATCCTTGTTTTTTTTCGTGACGATGAATTTTTGGCGCCGGCGGTGGAATAGGGCTCGCCACAAGGCCTGCAATTGCAGATGGAAGGAAGCCATCATCGCGGTTTCGATGCCGAGCAATTGGCCGCAGCCGTTCGAGGCGACTTTAATGGCCACCCAAACCGTGGCAAGATAGCAGCCGACAATGGTGAAGTAGCTTATGCTCATATCGGCCACCGGCGCAACGCCGGACAGAAGCATGACGAGCGGCGTCAGGTAGAGAATCAAACGCGCCGGTCCCATGGTCCAACTTGCGATGGAAGCCAGATAGTTGATGCGTCCTGCCAGAGACAGGCCTTTCATGGTAAGCGGATTGTCATAGGCCATGACGCTCAGGTTGCCTTCGCCCCATCGCAGACGTTGGTTGGCGAACGTTGCCGCGTCGTCGGGGGCCAAGCCAACGACCATTTCCTCGCTGACCGCCAGTGATTTCCAACCGGCGGCATTAATGCGCATGCCCGTGTGCATGTCCTCCGTGATGGTTTCGACGGCGAACATGCCTACCTCATCAATGGCTTGGCGGCGGAAAATCGCAGCCGAGCCGCAGAAGCAAGCGACGCCGTATCGGTTCTTGCCAAGCTGAACGGCTTCAAAAAATATTCGGATATCTTCCCAATAGGCGCGCGAGGCGGTGCTCCATTGGCCCATGAAATTGTCGAGGTTGTACGTGGTATGCGGAACCTGCACGAAACCGACTTTCGGATCCTCGAAATAGCCAATCAACCGTGTGATGAAATGACGGTAAGGGAGATGGTCGGCGTCGAAGATGACGACGAACTCGCCGTCGGTCTGACGCAAGGCATTATTCAGATTTCCCGCCTTGGCGTACGTGCGCTCTTGACGCGATAGATAGCGCACGCCTAATTCTTGCGCAAGCTGCTCGACTTCCTCGCGGTTGCCGTCGTCGAGGACATAGGTGGTATGCGGATAATCCATTTCGAGGCACGCGGTAAGCGTTCCGCGCAGCAACGCGACATCTTCGTTGTAAGTGGCGACGAAGACATCGACGGTATGCAGGGTTTTCGGCTGAATAAGCGGCGGTTCGACCAAACGCCAAACCTGGAAAAAGTAGAGTCCGAGGGACAGGCCGGCATACATTTCCGCCATCAGGAGAGCGGCCGAAAAAATGCCTGCCGGCACGCTTGCAAGGTTCAAGGTCCAAAAAAGCCGGTAGGTGAGATAGGAAATTGTGGCAACTGAGGCGACGGCGATCGCCGTTTGCCGCGGCCATTGGCGTCGAAGATGGTCAAATCGTCCAAGGTTCCACTGGGCGAATGTCAACCGCCAAGCCGCGTTGCTTAATTCGTTTTCGGCGTTCAGGGCGCGATCCACCAGGGCCGCGGCTCGATCCAGCGTCTGGTCCGCTTGACGATCCGCTGCTGGAGATGCCGTTTGGGGAGCGTTCGCCGTTGGGGAAAGCTTGCGCGGAATGTCTTGCTGCCGTCTCGTGGCCATGTTTTGTACTGGAAATGGAAAAATATTGGAAAACGCATCTGCTTACTTGGCAAGTTTAGGGCGATGGGTAAAATAAAGGGCGAGAAAGAGGCTGGCGGGGGAGAAATCCTCATCAAGGTGCGTATTCTTCGTCTTGGCGGAAACTAAGGCGAACATAACGCCCTTCTTGGCGTTTATCCTTCGAACGACAACCTAGATTTGCGAGAAGCGGCTAAGCTTTGCCGCTCGCCAAGTTGAGGAGGATTCGTCGTGAAAAAACTGGCCCTATCTCTCATTCTACTGGGGATGTGTGCTGCCCCTTGTCTCTTGGCCGCCGAATCGGCCAATGCCATTCCACGGCAAGTGCGCGTTGGCGTGGATATTCGCATGGGGTATCAATCGTGCCTCGACTCATGGATTCCGGTCGGAGAATATCTCTCGCGAGCAATACCGGAATACCGTTTTACGATTGTTCCCATCGCTTCCCAGGAAGATCTGTTGCGCGTGATTGAAAAAGGCGGTGTGGATTTCTTATCGCTCGATCCAGCCATGGAACTGATCGTCGAGGATCGTTTTGGGGTCGTGCCGTTGGCGACCATCGTCGAGTCGATCACTAGTGAACCGCTGTTGCATACGCCGGAAACCGCCAGCAATGGGGCAATGATTCGGCTTGCCGACAGAAAAGAAATAAAAAACATTCGGGATTTGCGCGGGCTGCGCGTGGCTGCCGTGAAGCCGTGGTCTCTGACCGGCTGGATCGCGCATTGGGGGCTTCTGGTCGATCGCGGCATAAAGCCCGAGAGTGATCTGCAACAAGTGGTTTTCGTGGGAACGCATGAGCAGGTCGTTAAGAGCGTATTGGAGGGGTCGGCCGATGTCGGCGTACTGGATGCCGATATGCTTTATTTCATGGCAAAATATCAACGTGTTCCGAAAAACACCCTTTATGTTTTCGATCAAGAGGGCAAAGCGATTCCGTTGACGCCGGGTAAATTCGAAGCATCGACCAAAGCCTATCCCGGCAGATTTTTCTCGAAAATGCCGACCGTTTCGGATGAACTGGCAAAACGCATGATGGATATTCTGGTGGGGAAAACAATCAACACCTATTTTGACGGAATGCCTTGCAGCATCACCTGTTCGGTGCCCAGCAACACCAGCAAGGTTCGGCGATTATTGGGACAGTTGATGGGGCCGCAGTTCGCCTTCTCGCCGGGTTATCCTTTGCCCCATGTTTATCCTGCATGGATTTATCCCGCTTCCGCGGTCGGCGGTATTTTTCTCATCGCGGTTGTGCTCGTAATGATGATCCGCAATCACTATGTTCGTCGCGTGGATGGAATGGATGAATTGTTGGAGGAAACTCGCGATGAATTGGCCGAAGTGCGCGCGGAAAGCCAGCGAGTGAATGCCATCCTTGCAATGGCCGGATGCGGCATCGATATCCTCGATGATGAACATCGAATCGTGTATGCGGATCCCGGTCTGGAACGTAAGTACGGGGATTGGCGAGGGCGAAAATGCCACGAATATTTCTGCCGTTCTGACATGCCGTGCCCGGGCTGTAAAATGCCGAATCCACTGGATGAAACGCTTCCGACGACGGTGGATCTGGAAGGATCTTGGTCGTGCGGCGATGACCCGCACGCTCGATTACATTGCATCGAAGGCGAAACAACGCGGATGATCGGCATTCCGTTCCGCGATGAAGGCGGGCGCTGGATGTATGCGAGGCTGCATTTCCCCATAGCGGCTTTTGCCGAAAAGGCGCCGACTTAAGCAGCCCGAGACCGTCTAATGCACAGATCGACGTTCCGGTACACCAGGACACGGATACGCTTCGTATAATTCTATTGTTTTGCTTTCGAGAATTCACAAATGCCCCCCTTTTGTATGACATTTGACCGTTTCCGCTGGGATGCCTATACTGAACGGTTTCGTTGAAGAAGATGCGACTTAGGGGAGAGTACTGATGACCCAGATCGAAAGCGCCCGGGCTGGCCAAATTACGCCCGAAATCGAGGCGGTTGCCCGTGCCGAGCAGCTCGATCCGGACTTGGTTCGAGACGAAGTAGCGCGCGGCCGCATGGTGATCCCGGCCAATAAAGCCCACCTCAAGAAGGGTCTTGAGCCCGTCGGCATAGGCGTCGCGGCGCGAACCAAGATCAATGCGAATATCGGCAACTCGGCCGTTTCAAGCGATTCGCGGTGCGAGTTGGAAAAATTGGTTTTGGCGGTCGGATGTGGCGCGGACACCGTCATGGATCTTTCGACCGGCGAGCAGATCGACGCGGTGCGTGCGAGGATCATCGATGCTTCGACGGTGCCCGTCGGCACGGTTCCGATTTATCAGGCAGTGCAACAGCTTGACGATATCGTGGATATGCGGCCGCAGCAGTTTCTCGACGTGGTCGAGGCACAGGCCAAGCAAGGCGTCGATTACATGACGATCCACTGCGGTCTGTTGCGAGAGCATCTGCCGCTCACCGAGTCGCGTTTGACGGGCATCGTCAGCCGCGGCGGCTCGTTGGCGGCCAAGTGGATGTTGGCCCACGGAGAAGAGAATCCGTTCTACACCCACTTCGACGATCTTTGCGACATCATGTATGCGCATGATGTGACGTGGAGCTTGGGCGACGGTTTGCGGCCTGGATCCATTGCCGATGCCAGCGACGACGCCCAGTTCGCCGAGCTTCGGGTGCTGGGCGAATTGGGGCGACGTGCGAGACAACGCAATTGCCAGGTCATGATCGAGGGCCCCGGCCATGTGCCGATGGATCAGATCCAACGGAATATCGAACTTCAGCAGGAACTGTGCGACGAAGCGCCGTTTTATGTGCTTGGCCCGCTTGTGACCGACATTGCCCCCGGTTACGACCACATCACCAGCGCGATCGGCGCGGCGATGGCGGCGTGGTACGGTGCGGCGATGCTTTGTTATGTAACGCCGCGCGAGCATTTAGGGCTGCCGAATCTGGACGACGTGCGGCAGGGCGTCATTGCTTACAAAATCGCCGCGCATGCCGCTGATTTGGCCAGACATCGACCCAACGCCCGCACACGCGACGACGCCATGAGCCGTGCTCGCTTTGCTTTCGATTGGGAAGAGCAATTTCGATTGGCGTTGGACCCCGAGACAGCTCGCCGGATGCACGATGAATTATTGCCCGAGGCCGAGCACAAGAGTTCGCACTATTGCAGCATGTGCGGGCCGAAATTTTGCTCGATGAAGACGACCGAGGATTTGCGGAAGTTGATGCAGAAAAAGCCCGACAATTGAAAATCTCCTGCTGGAAACACGGAGCGTTGCATGGCGCTGTCGATTTTTGCCATCGTGGTATCCATGCATTTTCTCGGCAGCGCTATCTTGTTTGGAATAGTCTCCGGCCCATTCGCGATATTCGCTAGTCCTTTGTTGTCCTTTTTCGGTTGGTTTTTTATCATTCCGGAAATTGTTGGGGTATCGCTGCAATGGAATTTGTTCGATCCCATGAAATCGAACAAGGAATTTTGGCGACTGCTGTTTGCATCGATGTTGGTTGCAGCAACATTTATGGGGCTTCTGGGGCCCAAAGAAGAAAATAGTGACTTTCTTTGGACCGTCGCATATGTATGTGCGGGAGGAGCCGGCGCGGCATGGTCCCTTCTGTGCGTTCGCTTTTTCAAAAGCCCGAAATCCTCCTGAAAAACGGTTTTCCCTAGGCTTCACGATCCCTATAAAGTGTGGTAAGATGGGAAGAGTGAGTATCTGAGCATTTTTTGACATACGTGTGCGTTAGCAAACGCGAATTTGGTTTTCCCCACCTTTTTTCCCACCGTTTTCAGGAGTGTTTCACATGCGTTGCACGAGCGTGGTTGCGGTATTGTTGTTGAGCGTTTCCGCGGTATGCGCCCAAGAGGCCAAGAACGCCGGCCTTACGCCCGAAGAAGCGAAAGACGGCTTCGTTTGTCTGTTTGACGGCAAAACCCTCAACGGCTGGCAAGGCGATGTCAAGGGTTACACCGTTGTTGATGGTGCGATGATTTGCAAGCCTGGCGGAAATCTCTATACGGGCAAAGAGTATGCCAACTTCGTCTTCCGGTTCGAGTTCAAGTTGCCTCCGGCCGGCAACAACGGCGTCAGCATCCGCACGCCTTTAAACAGCCCTCTGCCTTCGGCCTATAGCGGCATGGAAATTCAGGTTCTCGACAGCGAGCATCCGAATTACAAGGATCTGCAAGCGTATCAATTCCACGGGTCGGTATATGGCGTCGCTGCGGCGAAACGTGGATTCCTGAAGCCCGTGGGCCAGTGGAACAGCGAAGAGATCATGGCCGACGGCGGCCACATTAAAGTGACGCTGAACGGCACCGTAATCACCGATGTCGATATCAGCAAGATCGACAAAACGCCCGATGGCCAAGCACACCCCGGTTTGCATAATGCCAAGGGTTACATCGGCTGGGCCGGTCACGGCGATCCGGTTGAGTTCCGCAACATCCGCGTCAAGGAACTGCCGTAAGCAGGGCCAATCAATTGTTGAATTTGGGAAAAGCGTAGGGCGGGTCAAGCGAAGCGATGGCCCGCCATTTTTCTGATAGGTCTGCCGTAAGATCGTACGTTCGTAGAAAAAAACGTCCCCTTGTCTGTTTGCAGGCGAGGGGATTTTTTTATGCGCCCAAGGGATATCCAAGCGAAATTATTCCGGCTCTTTGAGTTCTTCGAGCCAGAGGCGGATTTCGTTGTCGTATTCGCTGGCCAGATCGCCCTTGATAAGTTGGCGATGGAAACTGGCGGCGCCTTCTTTGACCAAATCGGCAGCCTCGGCGCTGGGGAATCGACGCATGGGGTCGGGAGCGACCAATCCGCGGCAGAAATTCATCAGCAATTCGTTGCAAGCGACTTCGCTGGGCAAAATGTGTGGCAGCCGTTGGGCCATGAAACGCTTGGCTTCCAACAAATCGCGGAAATTCGACAGCCCGGCGAAGGGCGGCGTGCCGGCCAGCATCTCGATCAACACGTAGCCCAGGCTGGCCAAGTCGCTGCGAGGCGTGCATTCGCCGCCTTCCAAAACTTCTGGCGCGGCATAGGTGGGCGTGCAGGTGCGCCGCGTGGGCGTCTGCTCCATGTCGAACGCCGAACCGAGATCCACGATCTTGGCATTGCCTGTTCGCTTGAGCATGATGTTCGAGGGCTTCAAGTCGCCGTGGACGATGCCCTCGCGATGCAACGCGGCCAGGGCGGCCAAACAGTCGCGCACCACGGCCATCGCGATGCCCGGCTTCATGCGCGGCTGCATCGGACCCGCTGTCACGATCACCTGGTTGATGTAATTCCAGCGTTTATTGCTGACGCGCGTTTCGAGCCGTTCGAGCATGTTGCGCGTGATCAATCGCGAAAGGTCGTACCCATCGACCCATTCCATCTCCATCATGCGGATGCGGCTGCGATCGACCCAGTTGTGAACGTCGAGCAGATTGTCTTGCTGGATCTGGGCCACCCGAGCGGCGACTTGGGCCATGCGGCCCATCGCCTCGTCGTAAGATCGCTCATCTTCGTAGCGCTCGGGCGAAAATATTTTCAGCGCAACCGGCAGCGTGAAACTGTCGGTGCCGCGACGCTCGCTGAGATACACTACGCCCTGTCCGCCCGATCCCAGAAGCCGAATCAACCGATGATGTTCGGTCCAGCTTAGACGTTGTTCGTCGAGGATCTGCTGATAACGGCCTAGCAGTTCGTCAGAGCAGCGAGTTGCCTGGTGGCCTCCCCACGTTCGTGTTGCACTTCCTTCGAGGAAGGTTGTCGTCGACATAAACCGCAACCGCCTTTTGAACCCAGATGCTAATAACTAGTCATTCAATACTCTGCTATTTTACCTGGATTGCCGCTTGGTCGTCTAGTGAGATATTAGCCACTTAAAACCCCCCTCCGTGGCGGCGGCTTTCGAGCTTCTTCGGAAGGTTTTTTAGTTTGTTGTAAACCCTTGCCTGGCAACAAGATAGAAGCCGGTGAGGTCAAGTCTGCAACCTGACGATCACCAGAGGATGATTCAACTCGTGGATTGCGAAAAACGAGGATCAGCGGCGGCCCTTGCTGCTTTCGGGCCAAAAAATTTGACGCACGATTGCCCAAACAATCAACGCGGGAATGATCAGCCAGAGCAAACGAGCCCAGCGAACCAGCACGATAAACAGCACGGGCATCATCAGGAGCAGCCAGTTGGGCAAACGCTGCACATCGTCGAAAGCCAGCCATGCAGCGGCCAGAATCGCCCCGCCGCGCCAGCAGCACGCCAAGGGAATTTCGGCGTTGGGCCACCAGAAATAAATAACGACCGCGCTAACCAACAAAAGAGTCGCGGAGCCGGCCAGGATGTTGCGTCGCATAGTTAAATTCGGTCCAGCATGTCGATCCAACGCGCCAACTCGGCCAACTCCTCGGCAGTGAGAGAACGCGGCATTTCGCCCAAGGATTTCAAGGTAAGGGGAGTTTTTTGCTTTTGAAACGCGGCCAGCGATTGTTCCAGGGCTCGGGCTGCCGGCGAACGATTCGCCGAGGCCAGATAAACCGATTGCCGATTGAGCGGATCGTTTTCCGGCGGTTGAACAGCCGGCACAGCCTCGACCACCGCGACGCCGCGAATCAGTTCGCGATAGCGGAATGCCATCAGGAAGGCTTGAACGCCGCCGGCCTCTTGACCGTGAACCACCACCCTGGCCGGATCCACGGCATAGCTCTCGGCGACTTTTGCGAACAGTCGCACGGCAAAGCTCGCATCGCTCGACGACCATCGCGAGGAATCAACCGACTTGGGAGCAATCAGGATGAAATCGTACCGATCGCAGAGCGGTTTCCAGCGGGCCAGCAGCTCTGGCCAATCGAAACCGCCCGCCGGATGCAGCCATAAAACGGCTCCCTGCGGAACTTCGCGATGGTAGCCGTCGGGGATATAAGCCCAAGCTTCGTTCGGATACTCGGGAATCTTCAAACGGATTGTACCCGTTGCGGGGCGATCTTTTTCTTCGGATTTCGCAGCAGGATGGGCCGGCGGAAGTTCGCCGGGAGGCAAGGACGCAGGGAGCGAGGACAAGGCGAGCTTTAATTTGCGCAAGGCATCGCCGCGGCGCACTTCCAACTCGATTTCTGAAGACGGCTCGATCATGCCGACCTTGAGAAAGAGTTCCATGCGGCTGCCGACGGGTTCGCCTTGCAGAGAAACGATGACGTCGCCGGACGCGATGTCGGCCTTAGCCGCGGGGCTTTCTGGGAACACATAACGAACCCTCACGCCTTCTTTTCCGCCGGTACGCATGGGCAAGATGCCGAGGAAACCGGGTTGGAAAGGATCGAGCTTCGCCGCCAAGTGAAGATCGCACTCGATCCGATCCTTGCCGCGTAGTAGTGCGATGTGCATTGCATCGCCGGCGTAGCGGCGGAGGATTTCTTGTTTGACTTCGGCGGTGCGCGTGACTTTTCGGCCGTCGATTTCGATGATTTTATCACCCGCTTTGATGCCGGCCTCGGCGGCGGGGCTCTTGGGGCGACTGGCGGCCACGATCGGTTCGCCGGTGTAGATGTTGGGGCCTTTCATGTTGACGCCTGCCAAACCAGCGCGCAAATCTTCCCCTTTTTTCAGCCGAGGTAAAACGGCGAAAACGTGCTCCAAGGGAACCGCGAAACCGATGCCCGAATCGTACCACTCGATCCCGGCCGCTTCATCGGTCGCCTCGGGCGAAAGCGGAGCGAGAATGCCAAGCACCCGGCCGCGGATATCGACCAGCGGCCCGCCGTAGTTGTTCGGCGAAACGGCCGCGTCGGTCTGTACGGCTTTGCCCCAAACGCGATTGGTTGCGCTAAGAATTCCAACGGCCATGTTCGGCCGATCGCTGTCGAAACCGCGCCCCAGGGCTGCCGTCCACTGACCGACTTTCATTTCCGAAAGAGGAACGGCGTCCGACACGGCATTTTCGGCGGGTAAATGCGATGCAACAAAGGGCAGCGGTTTTTCGGCGTCGATCTTCAACAGCACCAACATGCGGGAATGATCCGTGGCTACGATCTTTGCCGATTTCCGAGCCCCGTCAGCCAGGCGGACAAGGATCGACGACGGTTTGTTGGCCAAACCGAATGCGCTGGAAATGATGTAGCCTTCCGGACTGATGATCAAACCGGTCGTAGGGCCGGAACCAACGAGCATCCGGCCGACGTGGTCGAGACCGCCGACGGTTTCAATGCGCACCACCGCCGGCGCGACGCGATCGACGGCGGCATTCAACGCGGCTTGCTCCTGCAAGTCCAAATCATCGACGGCGGCAAACCCAGTTGTTGCAAGGAAAAGAAACGCAAGTGTCTTTAAAACACGTTTCATGGCTGCCCTTTCTTCGGAAGATTGGCGGCGGCCGCGGAACGCAACGAAACTTCGATCAAGTCTTGCCCGCGCTGCAGGGTCAGCTTGATCGTGTCTTCGTAGTCGATGAATTCCAAGTCGGAGACCAAGATCTTGCACGACTGCACCAGTCGATCGCTCAGCAGGAGAATCAGATCATCGGGCCGAATCCCCGCTTTTTCGGCAGGCGAGCCGGGCATCACGAAATCCACAAACGGCGGCGTCCGTTCCAAAACATCGGGAATCAATCGGATGCCGAGCGAGTCTAAGTCGAGGGAATGGGCCGGCTTTTTCTCGGATTCTTTTTCACGCCGCGCCACGAATCGACCGGCGCGGATTTCGTCGACCGAGGGCCGGATCTCGGCAATCGGCACGGCGTAGTTCAGCCATGTGTTGTTCTGTGCGTTGCGAAGTTCCTTGCCTAGCATACCCAGCAGTTCGCCTTGACGGTTTACCAATGCACCGCCGGCGGCGCCGGGATTATTCGTCGTTACATCCAAAACAAACACGGGGCCTCGGTAGGGCGTTTCGAATGCGCCGCGCCGGGCGTCGAGCCTCGTGACGACGGCAATCGTGCCCTTCTGAACGCTAGTGGGTTCATTGCCCGCGGCCACGCCGAAAAGATTGCTGACGGCCAAAATGCGCGTCCCTGCTTCGGCTTTGGGAGCTTTGGCAAGATCAAAACAGGGCAGGCCTGCGGCGTCGATTTTCAACCCGGCTGCGTCCAGACGTGGATCCGCGCCCAGCAGCTTCGCCTCGAAGCGTCGGCCGTCCGACAAAACGGTCGTGATCGAATCGGTATCCAGCACGTAGCTGAACGCGGTAAGGATATGGCCCTCGGCGGAAATCAGCATTCCGCTTTGGTAGGATTCCATGTCGTGGAATCCGCCGGCTCCGTAGATTTTTACGATTTTCGGTTGCGTCTGTTCGATGGTTTCGACCAGCGAGGCCTGTGCCGAGGAAGTTAGAAGGCAAAGCAGCAGAAGAGATTGCCAACGGCCTATTGTATTACTTCTCAAGATGCACCTCGCTAATCTTGAACGAGGCGAAGGCATCGTCGCCATGGCGAACGTCGATCCGGCCCGGCCAATCGCGGCCGTCGAAGTTGCGATAGTCGGAATAGTAAATTTCACAAGGGTCGGCCTCTTCGTCGGTGAACATTTCGAGGGCCAAAAGCCGTCCGTCGGCCGGATCGAAGTAGAAACGGCATTCGACGCCTTTATGCGAGCCGATCAAGACATCGATCATGCCCTCGCGCCCGCGGAGCGGCGACGTGCCGTAGTAATAAACGTCGCCGAAGCGGCCAAGGCCCTCGATGGCCAATCGACGCCAGAGATACAACGCATTCAGCAAACCGCCGCTGTTGGCCGGCAGCAACGAAACGCCTAATTCGCTGCCGGCTTTCCAGTCGATATCGCCCGAGGGCAGCTTAAGCGTCGCTCCATCGTCGGTCAGTTGGAAGCGGAAGTTGCCGCCCGCGCCGGCCGTGGCCTTTTTGTCAGACGAGGGAGCGTCATTCGCAATCCGTTGGCCGGAAAGAGTCCAGGGAGCTTTCGTATTCTCGAATTTCGAGCGGGCTTCCCACGCTTTCCAGATACGTTGCTGGTTGATCGCGTTGAAAAAATAATTGGCATAGCCGCGTTTTTCCTGGAAATGTTGTTTCACGATTTCCGGGATTGGGATTTCGGGCTTCGGCGGTTGTTTTTTCGTAAGAATTTTCGGCAACAGCGGTTTTTTCTCTTTGTCTTTCGATTTGTCCTTCGGCTTGCCGTCTTTCGATTTCGGTTCGTCGTCCGGTTTAGGGATAGGAATCATCTCGTCCGGTTGCTGACCGGTTGCCTTTTCGATGAGTTCCTCTTGCCGGTGAACGCCGGAGAGTCGCACGAGAATATCGTGGCGTTTTCCGTCGCGGCGATAGCTTAAAGGCACCCGCCATCCCTTGGGCAGAATTCCCAGGACGTTCTTAAATGCGTTGGGGGTGGAAACAGGGCGACCCGCGAAACTGATGATTTCGTCGTCGTAGCGCAGGCCGCGGCGGTAAGCGTCGGAGCTTTCCAGGATATCGCTCACGACGAGCCGGCCGTCGGCATCCGAGCCGACGCGAGCGCCAAACGTGGCATGATCGACGATGCGGCCGCTATGCAAGGTGCCCAAAAAGTTTTTGATTTGATTGATCGAAATGGCGTAGGCGACTCCCACGTTGACCCGGCCGCGTTTTTCGAACGAAGCGCGGCCGTTGATGCCGACCAACCGGCCGTCAGCGTCGAAAAGCGGTCCGCCCGAGTTGCCCGGATTGATCGAGGCGTCGACCTGCAAGCAGTCGGCGTATTCCAACAGCGTGCCGGATGGAAACTGATAACGGTGCGTGCCCGAAACGATGCCGTAGGTGACGGTCGGCTGCAAGTCGGTGGCCAGCAAAAAAGGATTGCCCATCGCAAAGACCCAATCGCCGGCCCGCAACTGATCGCTATTGCCGAGTTCCGCGCAAGGGAAATCATCGCGGCCGAAAAGTTTGATGAGGGCGACATCGCCTGTCGGGTCGATGCTGACGATCACGGCGTCGTAGATGCGTCCGTCGGCCATGCCGCACTGCATGGCTTCGCCGCACGGCAGCACGACGTGGAAGTTGCTCAGTGCATAGCCGTCGCGCGTTATCACGACGCCCGAACCGCCGCCTTGCCCATTGGCGGGAAAAACCGCCAAAACGCAGTCCTTGGCCTTGTTCATCACGGCAATGCGCCGTGCCTGGGCGTCAAGCACCGCGGGGGCGGGCTCGGCCGCCAACGAAACGGATGAAAGCAGCAATGCGAGGATCGGCCAGATGCGTTTCATTTGCGAAGCCTTGCGTTGCACAACAAAAGATAATCGCCCGCGTTCAAGGTGTCGCCGAAATCGACGATGATCGTCAATCGCCGAACGCCTGTTAAATCAAGATCGACTGCTTTGGGCAAGTCGGCGCCGGTAATGACCGTATCGAGCAGTAGATTGTCGTCGCCGCGGACGATCAGCCGTGCCTTGCCGCCGGGACGCACGGCGTCGTCGATGCCTGCCGTGGCCAGGAATCGGCTGAATCGGTCGGGCAGGCGGTAGACCGTTTCGGTACGGCAGTGCAGGGCCAAGCCTTTTTTATAGGAAACGCCGCTCAAGAGCAGGGGGCCCCCGTCGAAGTTGCGATCGTACCGAGGGGCATAGAATCGCTCGACGGCGCCCAACGATTTGCCGGCGCCGAAAAAGGGCGTCCAGCGTGCGCTCTCGGGCTTCAGGTCGCTAAGGAAAACGATCTTGCCGCCGGAGAAGTCGATTTGGGCAATCTTGTCGGTCGCCAGCGAAACATGGATGCCCGAGGGCGTGGTCCATTCGATCTTGTCGGACGAAGACAAACTGCGCACCGCCCATTGCGAGCCCGAGCCGTCGGTGATTTTGCATACCGCCGCCGGCATGGCGGCTTCAACGCGGTGGCGATAAACAATGCCGAAGACTTTCGTGCGTTTGACCGGCAGTAACTCGCCGTCAAGGTCGAACTGGACGGCGTCCTCGGTTACGTCGCGTAAAACGCCTTGTTGATAATCGAGGTTGTCGCCTTTGTGGAACATGAGCAGGTCGCTGTCGGCGTTCATCTTGACGAGCCTGTTCCATTCGGCCGAGAGTGTGCCCGGCTTCTGCTCGAATTGCACAGTGCGGACGGCCGTCAGCGGCGATTCCAGCACAAGGCCGTCGTGCAATGTGATTTTTCCCTGGGAACCCTGGGCTGTATACTGACGTGCGTAAATCGTCGAACCGTCGGCAAGTTCGACGATAAGACCGGGCGCGTTTGCAGGAACCTGCGGCTTTTCCTTGGCTGCGATGGAAACAAGTTTGTCGGATTCGATGGAAACGCGGCCGCCCGACGCATCGACGGTAACCCGATCGGCCGAAAGTTCGACCAAAGGGCCGACGAGCGTTTGGCCGTCGAGCGTTTGAATTTCAAACGCCGGCGCGGCGGTCGTCAACAGTATGGCTAGCATAAAAACGTTCATAAATCGCCTTATTGATAATTATAGCAAATATCCGTCGTATTTATATCGGCTTATCGCCGGGTAATGGCATTTGTAGAACCATGCTTATTAAACATCTTTTGCCTGATTCTCTTCACTAACCACTAACCACTAACTCCTATTTCTTCCCGCTTTCTGCCGCCATGCGTCGAAAATACTGCTCGATGGCGTCGCGGTAATGGGCCGGAAGCTCGCGGCCAATCTGTTGCAAGGCTTCTTCACGTTCCTTGGGCGGCAAATCGCCCCAACCGCTGCCGGAACCGATGTTTTTCTTTGTGACATCGCCGCGGCCTTTGCCGCCCATCGGTGTGCTGTCGTTTGCGGGATTGTTCGATTGGATGCTGTCGGCGCTGCCCTCGGCCTGCTGTTGCTGTTGTTGCTGGTCTTCGATTTTTTTAATCATTTTATCGAGCGACTCGATCACGCCGTCCTCGACCTTCCGGACTTTAGGTCCGGCACGGCCCAGATCGAGCCGGCGGCGGATGTCTTCCATGCGCCGAGCGATGTGGTCGAGCGTGTCTTCTTGCAGTCCTTTCAAATCTTCTTGCATCAGCCGGGCCAAGGCGATGTAGCGTCTGGGACTGGCCTCGGATCCTTGCAGAAGCTCGTCGATCGACTTCAGACCGGACTCCTTGTTCAGCAAGGCATGAGAGACGACGCTTTGATTGAACAATAGCGATGCGGGAGCGACGACATCCGAGGGCGAAAGGCCGGCCAACTGTTCTTGAGCCTCCTCGAACATGGATTCGTGAACAAGCCATCGGGCATAAAGCAACCGCATGTTCGCGGCGAAAAGCCGCGGCGCGGAACTGTCGGCCAGCCATGCCTGGCTTGGCAAGACCAGTTGACTGCGCGGTTCGGAACATATCGCAAATAGCTTTGCCGCGTTGGCGTCGAAAGCGGCGTAGGTTCGCGCTAATCGCACCAGCAGTTCGTCTTCGGAGACGGACGATGGCAAGTCGGACCAGATCGGCTCGATTTTCGTGCGCACGCCGGGCTCGATTTTCTTCGCGTCCAGCCAAGCAAAAACTTGGCTTTTAATCTCCAGGGCCTTCGGGGGCTGCCAAGCGGTTGCCGACAAGGATGCCGCGCTCAACAATACCAATATAAGCGTTGATGCGGTCTGTACGAAGTAGAAACGCGGTGAAAATATCCAGCCGTTGCATAAAGCCCCGCGGTCGGAACATCTTGTTAAGATAATCGTTTGCAATGAGGAAGCGTCGGTCATTGGTTTTTCCCCATTTGAAGATCGCTGGTAATTCGGAAAATCCGTCGTTGACGTTCGGCCAGTGTGCGGATCGCGCCGACCAACTCGGCGTTGTCGGCCTGTTCGCCGTCGAGCATTTTCGTGAAGCGGGCCGTGCGCGTGTTCACGCGCATCTGCAACGCACGAATCATTTTTAACTCTGACAATACATCGACCAAGGGCGGGTCCTGGGGTTGCCCCGGCGATGGTGCTTGCCCCGGCGGAGTTTTTCGAGAGGCTTGATCTTTTTGGGCTTTTTTCAGGGCTTCGATCATTTCCTTGAGGGCGGCAAGGATGTCTTCCTCAAGGTTTTGCGTCATTTTCCCCAATTTGACCTGGGCCAGGCGTTCGACGACCTGCTGCATGTCGTCGCGCATTTGCTCGGATGCTTCGAGAAACGCCATGGCGCTGCCGTCGTCGCGCAATAGCAGCAGGGCCTTGTCGATTTCAACGACGATTTGCGTTTCCTTGCCGCTCAAGCGACTAGCCTCGATTTCATGGTTGTGCGTCCGTTCGGCTTGCGGCACTTTATCGAGCCGCACGGTGCCGTCGTAGACTTCTTCCTGCATCTGGAGCATTTTGCGGAAGCGGGCTTCGAGCATGGCCAGAACGCGCTCGATTTCTTCCTCGCGAAGCTGGCGCAAAATCTCTTCCAATTGTGCCTTGGCGGTCTGAAGCTGACGAATTGCTTCTTCCTGTTTCTCGACGGCGCCCTGACGTTCCGCTTCCTTGAGCTTGGCGTCGGCCTCTTTCATGCGCTGTTCCGCGGCTTCGAGTCGCTTGCGGACGGAGCTTTGCGTGGCCGACGGCTTGGATTGTTCTTGCCCTTTGGCGTCTTCCGATTTTTCCGGGCTGCCTTGGCCCTTGCTGCCTTCCCCCTTGTCGCCTTGATTCTTCTTGCCTTGGTCATTCTTGCCTTGATCCTTGCCGCCGTCCTTCTTATCGTTTTGCTCCTTCGACGGTTCGCCTTTTTCTCCTTCCGCTTTCTGCTCTTCGTTTTTCTGAACGTCCTTGGCCAACTCACCGGTTTTGCCCGCGACTTTTTGCTGTTCACCGGCCAGCCGCTTGGGATCGTCGCCGCCGGCGGTGCGGCCTTGGATGTCTTTTTCTTGTTTGATGATGCCGTTGATGCGTTTGAGAAACTCGCGGATTCGGGCTTTTTCGCTTTCGATCCGTTTTGCGCGATTTTCGCTCATCAACAGTTCTAGAATCGCACGGAGGTCTTGATCGACGTCTTTTTGGTTTTCCAGGGCTTTGGAAAGCTGGTCCTTGCCCAGCATTTCCACCAGCCGGTCCAACTGGACGGCGATCAGCTTGTCTTTGCTTTGGGCCACCGCTTTTTTCAAGAGTGCGGCCCGGCGGGGATCGGTCGCGGCGTTGAGTTCCGCCATGCGGAGCAGCACGTCTTCAAGATGCTTGTATTTGTCGGCAATGCGTTGCTGTTCGAGGGAAAGCTTGTCGGTCGAGCCGGATTCGGCATCCTTCGCGGTTTTTTCCGCGGCGGGCGTTGCGTTCGGTTTTGGCTGGGCCAACAGCGCGCAGGGACGCGGCAGCAGCGTTAAAGCCGCTAAAACGAGCATCCTCGGAAGTCGTTTGCGGAAAAACATGCCGTTAGTCCTTTAATAAATCCCGGATTTTCTGTTTGTGACGCTGCTGGGTTTGTTCGCGCAGTTGTTCCTCTGAAGAAATAATACCGCGCAGCAATTCGACCGCCTCGTTGAAATTCTCCAATTCGATCATGCGGTCGAGAACTTTTCGCATGGCCAACAGGATGTCGTCGGTCTGCTGCTGGGCACGATTGCGCAGACCGGGGGCTTTTTCCATGTTTTCCAACGCCGCCTGAAGCTCTTCAAGCCGTCGTTCCAACTCGGGGAACATCGGATCGACGATTTTGCGCAGCGGTTCGGCAATCCCGTTTTGCAGCCGGTTTTTCAGCTCCTCGGTGTCGATGCGGTTGTTGATTAATTGTTTTCGGATGTCGTCGAACGATTCGGCGACCCCCTGAATCTCCGGGACGCTTTTACGGCAGTTGCTCAGCGCGCCTTCGACGCGCAGCAATCGCAGGTTGCGTTGCCGTTCGGGCGAGTTGTCCGGCTCATCGCCGTCGGCCGAGGCGGAAGTCGCCGGCTTTTTGGCGTCAACGGCCGTCGGCGGTCCAAATTCCAAGTGGGCCAAAACGTCTCGCATCTCGGTCACTTCCTGCACGATTCTTTCGAACCGCTGCCGAAGCACTAGCTCGCGCGACTCCAACATCGAACGCAATTGGGCGGGCGTGACAACGTCGAGCGTCCAGCGTTCGCTGCTCGACACGTTCGGCGTGCGTCCCAGGTTGCAATGGTCGTCGGCCTTCACGCACACGGCCAGCTTTTGGCCGGGTTTAAGCTGCAATGCGTTTATCTCCAAAGCCGCATTGGCCAATTTGAACTCGGCCGGGCGGTCTTTGAAATCGCGGATTACGGTTTCACCGGGCTTTTGCTGATCCACGGCATATTCAAACCATGTCCGGGCGAGTCCGTAGTCGTCGGTAATTGGGCCGGCGAACGGAATGCGGGCCAGGGCCGTAATCGCGGCGCCGATCCCGTCGAGCTGCACGGCCATCTGCGGCGGTTGATCGGCCACGGGCGTTAGCACCAATCGAACGGGGTCGCGGCTGCGAATGCCGTCGGTGTCGGTCAACGTGAACAGCAGGGTTGTGTCTTTTTCGAGCGGATCTAATTTTAACGAGAAACCGCGGCGGTCTTCGGATAAATCGTTTTGTTCGAGAACTTTGACCGGCAGCGGCCGTTCATCGACGATGCGGTTGACTTGTACCTGGACCAACTCTTTATTGGCGGCCGCGGCATGAACCGTTACGCGGCTGCCCTGCGGGATCTGCATGGCTCCGCTGACCGAAAGCAGGAGAGGTTTCCGCCCGATGTAATCCGGCAACGCGCATTCAAGCGTCATCGGCGGTATCGCGGGACTATCGACCACTTGAATCCAACGATCGGCCACGCGGTCGTCACCCCCGACGACATCGAAATGGACGTCGGCCAAGATGCTTCGGAACGTGTAGGCATATTCTTGGTATTGGTCCTCGGCGTTGCGTGCAATGCCGCGACGATCCATCGTGGCCCGGCCCCGTCCGCCACCGTCGGTGCGATATCGCACTTCAACCGATTGCGGCACCTGCGGCATCGATGCATCGGCCCGGGTGATCACTTCCAAGTCGGAACCTCGTGCGACTTTTTGAACGCCTTCTTGGAACCCATCGACCAATAGGCGTGTATTCCGCGGCCAAAGTTCTTCCGACAGCGCCAATACGCGGCGAGTCCATACCTCGACGCTTTCGGGAAACAAAGCGGCGAACATCGCGATGCTAAAAGCCAGCGTTGCCGCCGCAATGCATTTGGTTCGAAGCGGCAGCGGGTTGAATGCTTGCTTGAGATCGATGCCGGCGATCCGATTTTCGGCTTTCTCGCGAGTTTCGGCCAGCATTCGAGGGTCGATTTCCAGTTCTCCCGCCGGACATTCCGAAAGCAGCACGGCCGTCAGCAGGCTATCGTCGAGCTGGGGGAAACGCCGCTCCAACACCGTGGCGGCGTTGCCGTCGGTGATGCGCACAAAGATGCGACGACCGATCAGTTGGAAGACGACGGCCGCCAGACCGGCGAGAATCCCAAGCAACATCATGCCGCGCACCACGGTGGGCGGTTCGAAGAACCAATCGACGGCCAAGGTAGTCCAAAACGCAACGCCCAACCAGGCAATCGACGCACTGATGCCTTCCAGCCAAATGTAGCGGCGAATGCGACGGCGCAGCGCGTCCAGCACCGTCGAAACGGCGGGAGCAAGCGTCGGTCGGTCCTTTCGCTCAAGGTCGGTCATGGGGGAATGCGTGAAACTAAATGTTCAATGATTAATGTTCAAGGGTTAAGGTCATGCCAATTTCATGAGTCGTCGAATGAGCCACTCCAAGCAGAGCAAGCTGCACAGGGCGATCATCATCCACCGCATCCAAGTTTCTTCCCACTGGGGGTTGGGAGCGGCCGTAAGGATCGTCGTGGCGGTTCGGTCTTTCAATTGTTGCGACAGCGAATCAGGGCCGTCGCCCATCAATGCGTTTTGCAGTCCTACGTAATATTTTCCTCCGGTGTTTTTCGCAATCGAACTCAGCAGAGCATCGTTACGACGCGGATTTTCGCGTTCGAGGTCCGGCACTTTCACTTGGATCCGGCGACTGAGCCGCTCGTTGCCGCTTTCCGGCACGGGAAGCTCAAGGCGATAGGTGCCCTCTTGCAGTGCGGGGAACTGGCCCGAGTAAGAACCAGCACGCGATTTATCCGCTCGAAGCGCGACCGTCGTGGTGCCGCCGTCGGGCTGAATGACTTGCAAGTTGACGCTCGGCAAATCGAGCGGATCGAGCCGGGCATTGGTTAGTTGGGCTCGCACTTCGACCGTATTGCCGAGAAGATAGCGATCTTGGCCGACCAGCAGTACGCCGCGGCTCGAACCGCGCAGCAGGCGTCCCTGGGAAACGTGACGGATCAGCTTGGTATAGAATTGTTCGAAATAGGATTCGTCGAGCGTGCGAAGCCGCCACATTTCGCCGCTGCCCATGTAAAACACGCTGCCCGATCCATAGAATTGACCGGCGAAGTAAACCGGTTGGCGACCGCTTTGGGCGGTGCGTGGATCGGAGAAACGTGCATAAACCGTTGCGCCCGGCTTGGCGCCGCGAACGGGGCAAAAACCATAAACGCCCGGAAAACCGGCCCAAGCCTGACGACCGGCGGCCGCTGTGTCGCAGGGACAAAGGAAATCGGCCTCGGCCCCTTCTCGCGTGAATTCCAGCGGCCAAGGATCTTTGCCCGCGTAGGTGTTGTTTTCCAAGGCTGCCAGACGGTTGGGAAATTCGACGGGATACAAATTCCGAATGGGAGCCATCGCGGCGTCGTCGGTCCATCCGCCGATGCCTCGGCCCGCATAGGCCGAACCGGCCACTACGATCAGACCGCCGCCTTGCTCGCCGACCCATTTTTCCAACAGCCCGATTTGCGTTGCGTTCAAGGCTTGCCAATTCGGGTCGAAGCCCACGACGCAATCGTAATCGTACATTTCTTCGCGCGTGGTGGGGAAGGCATCGAGGATTTTTTTGGCCTCTTGCGAAATCCCGGGCTTGGCCGATTGCAACAACACATCGACCGCGGTGGCGCGATCGCGGTATAGTTGACTTCGTAGGAATTGATATTCGCGCGTCGGTCCGCCGGCCAGCAGCAGAACATGGTTTTTGCGGCTGACGATTTCGATGTCGGCCTCGCGTAGGTTATCAGCCAGGTTGCGATCGCCGGGCGGAGGTTGAATGCGGAAGCAAAGGGTGCGGCGTCCGGCCGAGTCGGGCGTTAGCTCGAACTTGACCGGCAAAACTTCACCGTCGCCGCCGAGCGTGATTTGCCGGGTTTCGACGATGTCGCCGGTTCCCTGATGCACGCCTTTGTTGCCGTTTTCGGCGGATCGGGCAAGTAGTTGCACCGTCACGACTTTGCCGGCCATGCCTTGGGCTTGGATGTAGCCGGTTACCGAGTAACGGTCGCCGGGATAAGCTCGGGCGGGCACGGCAAAATCGCATACCGCCGCGTTTGCAGGCTGCTTATCCGAACCGAGTCCGACCGTGAAAACGGGGATTTTCGCTTCGGCTGCCAGTTCAACGGCGGTATCGGGCGCAGCGCCGGCATTTTGGCCGCCGTCGCTTAGTACGATAATGCCCGAGACAGGCGAACTGCGCTCCAGTTGCACTAATTGCCGCAGGGCTTGTCCGAGTCGGGTTTCGGAGCCGGTGGGCGCGAGGAGCTTGGGCCAATCAGGTGCTTTGGTCCCCTCAATCTTGGTGTTGGATTGTGAGGTTGGGGATGGTGTCTTGCCGCTCTCATCGCCCGCTCCTTCCTTGTTACCAGGCGATGGAACGATTTGCTTGCCCAGCGTTATGGCACGGTCTTGTTTCAGGTCTTCGCTGAAGGGGATCACGACGACATCATGAACTTTGCGAAGGCGGGCCAAAAAGTCGGTCTCGGCCAATGCGGAAGCGATTTGCCGGGAGCGGCTTATTGCAGCAGGCGACGAAGTCGATTCACCGTCGGTCAAGCCCATGCTCAGACTCGTATCCACCAGCAGCAATGCGCGTGAATTTTTGACCACCTCACGTTCGGATCGCCAATGGGGTTGTAGGAAAAGGATCAGCAGGCCGAAAAAAACGGCCGTGCGCAGGGCTGTTAGCAACCATCCCAACAGAGGATGCAGTTCGACCGCATCGCGCCGGTAAAGATAGCGAACGAACAACAGAATCGCGAGGCAGCCGACGACTGGCAGAATCCAATCGGCGTTCGATTGAATGCGTCCCCATTCAAACGTCGTGCGGAAATTGTCGTCGGCCAATAGTATCGACGTGAAGTTTGTCATGCGGCGCTTCCTGGTGCGAGATTGCGCCGTGCCGATGTATGATAGCCGGCAGACAAGGCAAGAGCCTGCTCGCCGAGCAGAAGCAGAATCAGACCGTATAGCAGAGCTTCGGAAAGGTTATAGCCGGAAATCTCGCTCGTACTCGACTGGAAGGCCGAGGCCTGCTCGTATTTGTATCGGACGCCTTCGAGACGCGATGCCAGTTGTTCGGCGTTCAGGGCCGATAAATCACCTTCGGCCGGATCGACGTTGACGGCATAACGGCGGGTTTCGATCGCGCCATCGTTGCGCGTCAGCCGAACTTCGTAGAAACCGCTTTGATCGGTGTCGGCAAGCGAGGCGATCATGAGGCCGTCGGCCGTCGGCACGGCGTTGGCCGCATTCGTCGACGTCTCGCCTTCGGCCGGCGAAGTGAAACGCACTTGCGGTTGATAAGCGGCCCGGTCCAACGTGATATCGAGCGGCGAACCCACCAGCCGTGTTTGATCGGTCGCGGGACGCTCCGATAAATAGGCCTGCAAATCTTGAAGAACGACGACGAAGCTTGGGTTCCGGGCCCAATTATTCCAAGTGGGGGCGGCCGTCGTCAAAAACGCCGCGACACGGCCCTTGCCGAAACGGCGCTCGACCATCAACGGCGCGCCGTTGCGCAGATGTGCCGCCACGCGGACAGTCGAATCCGTCGGTGGACGCCATCCTTCCGGCACGGCAAAATACCGCTCGACGGTGACCGTTTGCAGGAATGTGTTCCTCTTCGTCGTAAAAATCCGGAAGATAAAATGATCGCCCACCTGCACGTCGGGCGCGGGTTCGAGACGATCGACCACTAACTCGGCTTGCCGAGCCAAGGGCACGGGGAAAAGCCCCTTGCCGTCGCGGTACAGGACATCGTTGAAGTATTTCGCCTGTGAACGCTCGCCGAGGAAAAACGTAAGACCGCCGCCGGCGGCGACGTATTTCTCTAAAGCCTCAACGGCCGACGAGTCGAGCCGATCGACGTTCAACAAATTGATGACGGCGTAGCCTCCGAGCGGTTTTTGGCTCAGGAAACGCGGCGTTTCGATTTGCGGCCGAAGGCCCGTTTTCACCGGCGAACCGGGCGCGAGCGCCCAGCTTAGGTAGCGTCCGTCGAGAGCGTCGGGATCGCCATCGACAAGAAGCACCGGCACATCCGAGGGCAATTCGAGCGAGTAATAGCGGAAATTGTCGGCCGCCACGGCGTCGCTTTCGAGCCGCGCGGTGATTTCGTGATGGCCCGCTTGTGGAAAATTGACAAGGAATCGTTCCTTCACGACTTTGCCCGGCGGAATTTCGGCCATCGTGATCGACGGCCGGCCATGGCCGTCTTCACTAAGGACGACCGTTACGTCACGAGCCGGGGCGTCGCCGAAGTTCTGCACGGCCGCTTCCATGAACCAGGGAACGCCCGCGGCACGGATGCCCTCGGTGGGAGCAAGCGAAACAATCGCGAGATTGGGCCTTATGCGATCGACGCAGTTGACCAAGCGGATATCCGCGCCTGCTTCATCAAGTCGAAGCAGTTCCGCTCGCAGATCCGTGGGGTGTTCCCATTGGCGCGTGCGAAAATCGGAAATCACATAGACGATGCGGCGCTCGCCGTCGTTTTCTCCAAGCAATTGGGCGACGGCCTGGATCGCCGGCTTGGGTTCAGCCGAGGTTTGGGTTACTTTGATTTTGCCCAACAGTTCGCTCAACTGGTCGGCGAATTGCGCATTGACGGGCTGTTTGGTGAAGTCGGATGCGGCCGATCGTTGGGCACGACCGACGTGGGAAAAACGCAGAAGCGTGAACGTTTGTGGATTCACTTCGCGCACGGCATCGGTTGCGATGCGTTCGACCACGCGTTTCGCCTCGGCAAAGGCGCTGGTGTCTTCCCAGCGATCCGACATGGAAAAACTATCGTCGAGCAGGACGATATGGTGGGTGCGTATGCCGCCCAGCAGATTTCCCCAGCGATTTTGCAGAACCGGCTGCGCCACCAGCAAAACGACGGCCGCAACGGCGATCATCCGAAGCAGCAGCAGTAGAAACTGCTTGAGCAACACCCAGGTGCGGTTTTTCTTCTGGCTGACCAGCAAAAACTCCATCGCCGCCCATTCCACCCGCTTGTGACGCATCATGTTGATCAGATGGATCAACACCGGCAGCGCCACCACGCCGAGGCTCGGCAGGCCTACTGTCCAGAACAGGGCTGGATGAAGGAAGGATGGCATGAACTAGTGGTTAGTGGCTAGTGGATAGTGGCTAGTGGATAGTGGCTAGTGGATAGTGGATAGTGGCTAGTACCCAATTGCAGTCGAGTATTTCAGTTTAGCGGCCGACGGTACGTCGGCCTGAATAGTTTTGTATGAGGGTAATGTGTCGCCCAGCCGTCAAACGGGTCACTCTCAAAATCCATTGCAACGATATACTAGTAGTTAATGAAGAACGGTTGATGTATGGCGAAAGTAAATCGATATTTGTAAAAAAAGTCTCTTATATCATTTGTCTGTCTTCACTATCCACTAACCACTATTCACTAGCCACTATTCTTATGGTGCATTCCTAATCGGTTGCTTAAATAGGCGGCCAGGGCGGCATCCAACGGTTGACTGGTGCGGAGCAACGCATAGTCAACGCCGTGATTCGTGCAGCCGCGGCGGATTTCTTCCAAATAAACGCTCAGCGAAGCCATGTATCCTTCGCGCAAGGCGCGGGGATTGCATCGCAATTGGTCGGGCAATTCAAGGCCTTCAAACCGCGTGGGACCGTTGAATGGAAAATCAAGCTCGTCGTCATCCAGAACATGGAAAACCATGACATCGTGTCCGCGGCTTCGCAACAACCGCAGGCCGCGAAACAACGCAGGACGATCGACCAACAAATCTGATACTAAAACCATCAGCCCGCGGCGCGGATTGCTTTCGGTGACATTGCGGAGGATCTGGTAGATGTCGGTTTTTTGCTTGGGATCGCTTAATTCCAACGCTTGGATGATCGAGTCGAGATGGTTTCGCTTGGTGCGTTGCGGCACCGTCATGCGGATCGATTCGTCGAAAGCCACGCAGCCGACGGCGTCTTGCTGCCGCAAAAGCAGATAGGCCAGGCTGACGGCCACCGTGCAGCCGTATTCGTATTTGTTCAGGGCTCCCCGGCCGTAACGCATGCTGCCGGATACGTCGCACAACAGCGTGCAGCGAAGGTTCGTGTCTTCCTCGAACTGTTTGACGTAATAGCGATCTTGTTTCGCCCAAACTTTCCAATCCACGTAGCGGGGATCGTCGCCGTAGGTGTATTCGCGATGCTGGCGAAACTCGATCGACTGGCCGAAGTAGGGGCTGCGGTGCATGCCCGACAGAAATCCTTCGACGATGTGCCGTGCGCGCAAGTCGAGCCGGGCGATTCGTTTGATCGCTTCGGGATCCAGGAATTTCTTGGCGTCGTGCATCGGCTGTTAATCAGGTTTCAGTCGCGGCGAAAGTCGTCAATGATTGGTCATTCCAAGTGAAACGAAGTTCCCCCAGGTGTTCCAAAATCATCCGTTTCGCTCAGGAAAACAAAACGACTTTCCGCGATCATTTAGGAGGCGAACATTTTTTGGAATCTTGCGTCATTTGTCAATTCATCCTCGCGGGCCGGGGTGATCGTCAACAACCGCTGGATGATGTCGTCTGGGGCGATGCCTTCGCTTTCGGCCGTGAAGCTTAACACCAAACGATGCCGCAGCACCGGCTTGGCCAACGCTTGGATATCCTCGCACGTAACGTAGGTTCGCCCTTGCAGCAACGCCCGGGCTTTCGAGCCGAGGATCAAAAATTGCACGGCACGCGGGCCAGCGCCCCAACTGAGTTGCTCCTCGATGAAATCAGGCACGCCGGGTTCATGTACGCGAGTTTGGCGGACCAACGCCAGAGCGTATCGGATGATATGGTCGGAAACCGGCACCTGGCGAACGAGACGCTGAAGATCCAAAATTTCGTCCGCTTTCAGAACCGGCGAAACCAAATCGGTTTGCGCGGCGGTGGTTCGCCGGGCAACCTCCAATTCTTCCGTGAAACTGGGGTAGCGGACGAACACCTTGAACATGAAGCGGTCTTGCTGGGCCTCGGGCAGCGGATAGGTGCCTTCCTGCTCGATGGGGTTTTGCGTGGCCAAGACAAAGAACGGATCGGCCAGCCCGTGGCGGATCCGCCCGACGGTCACTTGGCGCTCTTGCATGGCTTCGAGCAGAGCCGCCTGGGTTTTCGGCGGTGTGCGGTTGATTTCGTCGGCAAGCACCACGTTGGAGAACAGCGGACCTTCAAGGAATCGGAAGTCGCGCACGCCGGTGGTGCGGTTTTCTTCGATCACATCGGTGCCGGTGATGTCGGCCGGCATAAGGTCGGGCGTGAATTGAATGCGGCTGAACGTAAGGTTGAGCGAGCGGCTGAGCGTGCTGATCATCAACGTCTTGGCTAATCCGGGCACGCCCTCCAACAGGCAGTGGCCTCGGCTGAACAAACAAATCAACAGCTCCTCGATCACATCGGCCTGGCCGACGATGACGTGCGACAATTGGTCGATGATTTTTTGCCGGGCGTTGCCGAGCCGCTCGACGGCGGCGCCGTCGTCCAAGTTGAGTTTGTGGTCGGTCATGGAAGTTATCGCTGGTAAATAGGTAGGGTTGCTTTGGGGAGTTGCAGGATGATTAAGTTGCTGGCGGTTGTGTAGACGGTGCCGATGTAGCCTTGGTTCCACGAGCCGTCGGCGCCGGCTTCGGAGACGATTCGCGGAAAGATTTTATCGCGATACGTTTCCCATTCCTTGCCGCCTTCGCGATACAAGACTTGGGCATAGTAATAATGGGCGTAGTGCCAGTGGCCGAAACCTTGGTTGGTGATGTTGTCCAAGTTTTTCTTGCAGTACTTCAACAGCTTCGGAACATATTCGCTGTCGTAATCGCCGGCGTTATAGAGACAGGCGATGGCCGCAGCGGTGATGGGCGGACGTCCGCCCCCGCCTGCGCCGGCCAAATTGTAGCGAACGCCTCCGTCGGGGCCGGTGCATTTGCGGATATAGGCCACGGCCTTATCGACGATTTCCTTGGGAACCGGGATGCCGGCGTTGCGGCAACCGCGCAGACCTTGGACTTGCGTAATGGTGGTCGAACCTTCATCGAATCCGTTGCCGTCTTTCGCGCTGACGTATCCCCAACCGCCGCCCTCGGTCTGGGCGCGGCCGGTGAACACGACGGCGCGGGTCAATACGTCGATCAACTGTTCGCGGCGTTCGGCGTCTTCTTCCTCGCCCAGCACTTGCGAAAGAAAAAGCATGGCGAAACCGTGGCCGTAGGTGTAACGGTCGTCGCGCGTGGGATCGCCGATCAAGCCGTTCGAGCGGCTGCGATTCACAAGATATTCGACGGCCTTGTTGATATTCGCCGCGTACTTGCCTTGCGTGGTAGTCGAGCCTTCGCACAATAAGGCGGTGCCCGCCAGGGCGGTCATCGCAGTAGGATAGCGGTCGCCGCTGGCGGTCCAATGCCCCAGCCGCGATTGATGGGCGGCCAGCCAATCCAGGCCGCGTGAAATCGCCCGATCCACGTCGCTGTTCGACGTTGCGGCCGCGGCAACAGCCGGCCAAAACGTCACGAAGACGAGGATCGCGGCGAATCGAATTTTGGCGTCAGGAAACATATCGGTTAACTTGTTATTGCTTTTTTTGCTCTGCTCCGCCCAACAAACCGCCGAATGCCTTTTGTACCGAATTCCAGAAATCGCTGGAAGCTTTGGTTGTTGACGGTTTTTTGGTGATCTCGCCGTCCGAAGGCGACGGCGGAGGGAGCGGTTGGTCGGTAAATGTCAGCCGGATGGTTTGGCGTTGCAAAACCACATCGACGGTCTTTTTATCGATGTTGCCGGTGATATCAAAGATGTTGTTTTGATTGGGATATTCGGCTTTGAATGCTGTGCGGCCGTTTCGTTTGTCGATGCACTGTACGGCCAGCTTTTGGCGGCCCCCGTTCCCGTTTTGTTCGTAGACTTGACCGGCGAACGTCAGGATCGGAAGCCGCACGGGCTGGTCGGAATATAAAAATTGGTTTTGCACGACCGCCGGCTCGGCCCAAAGCGTTTTGCCTTGTTTGTCGAAGGCGTAAAGCCGCCCGAAGTTGATGGGCTTGGGATCACTGCCGATCAAAGGTTGGATGTTGACGCCGTTTCTTTCGGATCCGGAACTGCGCGTGATCAGGTAATAGCGGCTGTCGTCGGCTTCGATCGAGATGTCGATCAAGCGGGGTTCCGCTTGAAGTTTCACGTCGGCGATGGTGCGGCCGTCGGGCAACCCCAGCAAAACGAACCGGCCGTCCGGCTCGAAAACTCCCACGGCTTCATCGCGAATGACGCAGGCGCGCGCGGCACTGGAAAACTTGTGACCCGGCCAAAGGTCGCGGCCTTCGAGCGGATCGATCAGCGTCAGGGTGCGGCCCGTGCCTTCCTGCCACCACAACAACAATTGGCGGCCGAGCACGGCCAGGTACGATTCTTCGAGATGGGTGTAGACGGTTTTTTCCTCACCCGTCGGAAGCACTTGCCGGCTGCTGGTACGAGGCACCTTCCGGGTTCCCAGCATCTCGCCGTCCGAGGCCCTGAGCAGCAGGGCGTCTTCGCGATCGGGCGAAAGAACGAACAAATACTGATCGTCGCCGAACAGGTCGCTGCCGGGCGTTATGTTTTGCCGGATCCAAAGCTGCGATCCATCGGCGGGGTCAACGGCGATCAGATTGCGGAACCGTTGGAAGCAGACATACCTGCTGGTGATCGGCCCGATCAAATTGATGCGGTCGTTAAGTTGCGTTATCTGATTTTGCAACTGCCAGGGCAGGATGCCGCCAAACAGGGAAGAACGCAGGCCCGTTTGGTCGGTGCCCATCAAATCTTGCGCCCAGAGCAATCGAGCCGGTCCGTTGCGTCCTTGGCCCAAGGTGTCGATGGCGATGATTTTCGTGCCGAGCATAACCAGCAGAAGGTGGCCTTCGGCCCGTGCATGGGTCCAGGCCCGATTGTAAGCGAAGTTCTGGTGTTGTCCTTCCGCGGCCAAGGAAATTTGCCATTGCTGCCGGCCCCAACCGTCGTTTCCGAAGATCAAGTGGCGGGCGTCGTCGAAATGGAGCGTTGTGTCGGAGAAGTACGTCTCGACTTTGCCCCGGATGTCGATGGCATAACGGCTATAGGCGTTAGCCGAGGCGCTGCTCTATGTGATGGTTGTTATCTGGGCTTTGCCGACCGGCCAAGAGGCGTCCTGATCTTTCCGATGCGGTCGAGCGTCGTCGCCGTTGTGAAAATGCTTCGCGTCTTCGGAACTCTGGGTCAGTTCCGCTTCGATCAAACGGTTAGCGCTGCGGAGTTTCCGAGATAGTTCGCCTTTCGCTGAAACGGCCGAAGGCTGGTTACCGTAATAGTCGAGAAATCGTTGCAAACCTTCGATCGAACCGGCGGCCAGCGCGGCGTCGAGCTGCGTTTTTACGGCGGCGTCGATTTTGGCCGCGTCGTCTTCCTTGGCCTCGCTGCGGAGCAACGCCAATTGTGATTGGAACCAGCGGTCGCGCCGAACCGAGAGCGTTGGGTCGATCCGATCGAACACCAGGCGATTCGGTTCGAGATTCATCAGCTTCTGATAATAATCGAAGGCCGAGACCAACTCGCCGGCCTGACGCAGCCCGCCGGCCATGAGCCGCATATAGTCCGCCTTTTGCTCGGCGTTGTCGGCCAGTTGTTCCACTTCGCCGATACGGTTGCGGTATGCGGCGAATTCCGTCCGAAGACCGTCCAGCAGAGCGTCGCGTAATAACTCGCGGGTGCGCGGGGTGGGAACAAGGTCGTAAGCGCGGCGGAACGAGGCGACCGCTTCCGAGCGATTGCCGGCGTCTAACTGGGTCTCGCCTAAAAGCGACAGCGCCTCGGCGTCGTTGGGATTCGCGGCCAGACGGCGTTTTACGTCGGCCGTCACGGCGTCCAACTGGAAGAAGGCATCGACCCCTTCGGAGCCTTGTGAGATGACCTTTCCTTTGTAGCAAATCAGATTGCCGGGGATGTCGCCTTTGCGTGACTTCGAGATATGTGCGATTTTCCCTTCGCTAATGTCGATGCCGGCCACTTGGGCATTGCTAAGCGGCAGATAATAGCGATTCGCGGCGAGAAACCCCCGGCCGCTTGGTGTGCTGTTCTCGGGCAGTTCGATGGAACGGCCGTTCCATGCCGGTTTGCCGTCGGTCATGTTCAGGGCATGAACCGCGCGACGCCCGACCAATACGACGCGCTCACGGTCGGCGCAAGCTACGTACAAATCGTTCCGTCGCGGCGACTTCCAAAGCTCCTTGCCGTCGATCAAGTTCAAGCAATAAAGCGACTCGGATTCCGTGGGCGTGGCCAACACGCGGCCGTCGACGATCAATACGTTGCCATCGGCCCAGCGTTGTTGGTTGATGCCGCCGACGAATGGGGGAATGCCCATCATATTGCCGCGGTTGTTGCGGCCTTGGTTGTAACGGTATCCCCATAAAAGCGAGCGGTTGGCCAGTTCCACGCCGACGATAGCGCCGGTTGCGGTGGGGCAGACGAGGATGCCGTCGTTGCACGAGGGCGACACGCCTGCGCCGCGCCGCAAAAGATCTTGGGCAAGACCTTGTTCGACGACGGCCAACTGTTGCGACCAAAGTTGATTGCCCGACGTTCCGTCGAGCGCTATAAGACGAACCTCTCCCTTGATTTCGGCAAGGACGTAGATCTGGCCTTGCAAAGGCAGCGGAGGGCCGAGGAAGTAGGCGTCGGCCAACGGCAAGGCATGTGGGCCGGCCCGGCCGCCAATGTGCCATTTCAGTTTGCCTGTGCGGATATCGTAGGCAGCCAAGCGATTGCATAGGGCCGTCGTTTGCTCGCCGTTGATGATGCCTCCCACGCGGATGCCGCCGCCGATCCGAATCACCGAGGCTCCGCCCCCGTTCGAGGCGATGTCCAAATCTTCGACCGAGAAGACCAGCCGGCCGTCGCTGCTCAGGGTGCCGTAAGTCAAATCACCCCAAAGGCGTTGGCCCGTGCCCGAGACCATCAACGATTGCCGCATCGGGGCGTCGATCGACGACATGCCCGGCGTGGTTTCGGTAACATCTTCCTCAGGCACTTCCCAAAGACGTTTGCCGGTTGCGAAATCGACCGCCAGCAGATTCTTTGCCGTTCGCATCAACAGAACGTCGGCGACCGCCAGCGGATGCAAAGTCGGTATCAACGGGGTCGCTTGTTCGATGGATTGACGCTGGAACTGTTCGAGAAAGGTTTCTACCAGGGGATCGTCGGTCACGGGCACGCGCCATTGCATGTTGAGCAAGGGCACGCTTCCCGACGAAATGGCATTCCGAGCGGGATCGCCGCGAAACATGAGCCAGCGATCAGCTTCGACCGGCCCGGCTGCCGCCGTTGCTCCGATCAAACCGGTCAGCCAGTTGATGGCGTCCGCATCGTTGCTGAAGATGGTTACTTCGCGACCGCCGACGGCCATGCGCAGAGTCGGTTGACGCTGACGCAGCGCGACGAGAACCTCTTGTGCCTTGTCGCGCATCCCTGCCTGAAGCCAACACGCGGCAAGCGTAAGCGACAGCCCCGGTTCAAGCTCCTCGGCATTAACGCCCGGTTCTCGGAGACGCTGGAGCGTCATCGCTCCGGCCCGAGGGCGGCCGTGGTCGAAGTGATTCAGGCCAAGCAGATACGTGGCCTGATATCCGCTTTGGGTGTGAAAGAATCGGTGGGAAACCTCGGCCAAGGCGGTCAGATCGCCCGACTCCAGAGCATCGGCCAGCATCCGGCGCGCGCGGGCGCCATATTGTAATTCGTAGAGTTCCCGGCCTTGCCGAGGCATCTGGCCAACCAGCCGTTGAGCTTCCGCCTTCAAGCTGCGGTGGATCGGAGCGTTTTTGTCGGGTTGGAAGAAGAAATCTTCCGGGCCTTCAAGAATAATCCCCAAGCAACGGACGGCCTCGCCGAAGCGACCTTCGAGGAGCAGTTTTTTGGCGTCGGCCAGCTTCTGAAGCGTTTGACGGTCGGCCGGCAGGAACACATTCTCCGTGGCATCCTCGGCCGTTTTTTCTTGGTCATCCAGCGCGACAATCTGACCCTTCACCTGAGCTGTCATGCTCAGGGCCAACAATACAGCCAAGCAAAGACCCCTCTCCAGGAGTGTCCTTTTCCCCGGATTTCGAGCCATTATTGGGTTCTCTGGTTCCTGGCACATTCTCGCCGTTTCGTGTTGGAGGGTGAATGCAGGCCGAAAGTTCCCGATCGGCGGTAACCCTGTTGAATTATGCGCAATAGAGAGAGTGTGCAACTACATATCCTAGATGATTAGTGGTTGGATGGCAAGTTTCCGGGGCTATTTGACGTGTTAAGGGTTTGTAGGGATTGGGAGACAAGAAACTGTTGGGCGGGTGGGCGATGTCGCGCAATGCGCACCGTCCCATCTGCCCCTTAAAGACATCGTTTTCGTGAGCAGTCATTATTGCAAAGGGATCCCTTTACTGTCTTTACGACGGTCGCGTCGGGATTGTTTGCAATAAGCTGTTTTTGAGGGATTTTGCAAGTGTTCTAGCCCCGAATCACCCGAAAACAGGGTAAAATCGCGCGAAAATTGTGAAAATATTCAAAATATCGGGGTTATTTGGCTTTTTTTCGCGTTTTTCGGGTTGCTTTTTTCGATGAAGAGACTTTAATCATCACGTCCACTTTAACGGACGGACAAACTTTCCACCCCTAGGACCTCGCATGGAGGGTAATTGATTATGGCCAAAGCAGCCAAAGCAGCCAAGAAAGCACCGACGAAGACCGAAATTCTGCAGAGCATTGCCAATGCCACCGACCTGACCAAGAAGCAGGTTTCGGCGGTTTTGGATGCCCTGACGGAAGAGATCCGTAAGAGCCTGAGCTCCCGTGGCGCCGGCGTCTTCACGCTTCCCGGTCTGGTTAAGTTCGAGAAAAAGAAGGTTCCGGCTCGTCCGGCTCAAAAGGGCGTCAAGAACCCCTTCACCGGCGAACTGCAAGACCGTCCCGCGAAGCCGGCCTACAGCAAGATCAAGGTTCGTGCGCTCCGCGGCGCCAAGGACATGGCTAAGTAAATAACAGACCATGCAAAATATCGGAGAGGCGGTCTAGCAGCACTGTTAGGCCGCCTTTTCGTGTTTATTGCCTTAGTTCCTGCAGCATTTCCGCCAAGAGTTCCATCGGCAGCCCGACCACGTTCGAGGGGCTGCCCTCGACGATGTGGACCCAGTCGAGCCCGTCCTGGTAACCGAATGCCCCGGCTTTCCCTTCCCATTGATCGCCGGCCAAATAATCATCGAGTTGCTGGGGAGAAAGGTCGTCCATCCGAAGGAGCGTCATTGCCGTGCGAACTTGGTGTGTGTGATCGGGCAAAAGCCACAGGCATAGCCCGCTGTAGACCCTGTGTTCTTGGCCGCTGAGCGATTCCAGCATTGCCCGGGCATGTTGGCGATCTTCGGGTTTGCCGAGAATTTGGCCGCGGCATTCGACGACCGTATCACAACCGAGGATCAAGCCATTTTGAAATCGTCGGGCGACATCGGCCGCCTTCTGATAGGCTAACCTTGTGACAAGCTGTTCGGGCGACTCGCACTCGCAAACCCCGGATTCCGCCGATTCGGACGCAGGATGAACCTCAAACGTATAGCCTGCATCGGTCAATAGCTCACGTCGACGCGGAGAACGACTTGCCAGAATCAAATTCGAATAATGCTCGGTCATGCAACTCGCCGGAGGAAACGGGGTTTGGTACATTAAAAGGGTTGTCTGTCTAATTTATTCCATTTTCCGCATCCCATGAATCCCCCTTTCAACGTTCTTTACGAAGACAATCATCTGCTGGTGGTGGACAAACCGGCCGGATTGCCCACGATGGGCACGCCCGCGGGACAGCCGACGCTGTTGACCTTGGCCAAGGAATACGTGAAGGAACGTTACCAGAAGCCGGGCAATGTGTATCTGGGCGTCGTCAGCCGGTTGGATGCGCCCGTTACGGGCGTCGTGCTGCTCGCGCGAACCTCAAAGGCTGCCGCACGATTAACGGAACAGTTCCGCACCCATTCAGTCGAGAAGATCTATTGGGCCCTGATCGAAGGTGTTTTGGATCCGCGGGAAGGCCAACTCACGGATTGGCTGCGGCACGACGACCACCATCGGCGTGTGAACATTGTCGGGCCGACGATGCCCGGCGCTCAAGAGGCACGCCTTGGTTATCGTTTGCTGAAGATGGTCAAAAACTATTCTTTGCTGGAAGTGCAACTGGAGACGGGCCGAAAGCATCAAATCCGCGTGCAGCTTTCCCACGCGGGATATCCGATCGTCGGCGATCGGAAGTACGGCAACCGCGTGCAGTTTTCGGCCGGCATTGCCTTGCATTCGCGGCGATTGGTCGTTTCGCACCCGACAACCGACGTTCGCTTGGAGTTTGAAGCACCTTTGCCCGGCAGTTGGCGCCCCTTTGGGCTAAGGTGATGCTCGCGGGGGCCAATGGTTGACCACCCGTTGGTTTGGTGATACCATCAATGGCGTTCCTGCCTTTGTCCGAGTGTTTTCCCGCCCATTTGCTTCACGCCAGGAGGTAAGTCCATGTTATGCCGAAAAGGTGTGTCTTGCATTGTGTTCGCCGTTATGGTGCTTGCTTTTGTCGGCAGCTTGATTATCCCGGCCCAGGCCGGCGATTTCGTGCTGGTGCGCGACGGTAAACCGGTCGCCACGATCATCACGGCGGCCGATCCAACCGATGTGGCGGCGTTTTCCGCTTTTGAACTGCAATACCACGTTCAAAAAATCACCGGTGCAACGTTGCCCATCAAGACCGACGCTGACAAGGTGGAAGGCGTTCGGATTTTGGTTGGTCCCAGTGCGGCCACTGCTCAACTTGGCGTGAAGCCGGACGAGCTCAAGGATCAGGAATATGTCATCCGCTTTGTCGGCGATGCCCTCGTGCTTCTGGGCAAGGATTCGCCCAAGCGAACCAAGGGCAATCGGCCAGCCACGCCCGCAATTTTTGAAAAGCAGGCTACTTCGTATGCCGTCCATGATTTTCTCGAACGCTTTTGCGATGTGCGTTGGTACGGTCCGGGCGAGCTGGAAATGGTTCTGCCAAAGACCGCCACATTGGCAGTTACAACCAAAGACATTCAACGCCGGCCGGCCTTCGACTATCGGCTACCGTGGGGACCGATGGAAATCCTGACCAATCAATGGAACCATGCAAGCGGTGATGAAATCAATCTGTTTAATGCTCGGCAGCGCCTTGGCGGCGAGCCCTATGCTTGCAACCACTCGTTCTATGGTTATTACGATCGTTTTTGGAAAAAGAATCCGCAGTGTCCCGAGCGTTTCGTTGCGGCCCATCCCGATTGGTTTGCACAGGGCTACACCGAAGCCGAGCTAAAGAACATGGGCGGGCAACCGCCGCAAATGTGTTTCTCGAACCAAGGATTCATCGACCAGGTCGTGAAGGATGCGAGAGAATTCTTCGATGGCAAGCAAGCTCTCTCGGGCGCGGCGGCCGAGGGAGAATTCTTCGGCTTGGTCCCGATGGATAATAATAGCTGGTGCAAATGTGCGGCTTGCCAAGCACAATTAACCCGCGATCGCACGCAACAGGAATTCAGCAATGGCGTGGCCAGCGATTACTTCTTCACTTTCGCCAACAAAGTGGCGCGGGAAGTAGCCAAGACGCATCCCAATAAAACGCTGGCTACGTTGGCCTATTTTGAATATGCCTATTACCCGCTAAAAGTTCAGCTTGAGCCGAACATTTCCGTGCAGTTGTGCCTCCATGCTAGGCATCAGTGGGCGCCTGGCATGATGGCCAACGACTTGAACTTTTACAACGATTGGGTAAGCCATAAGAATGGCCGACGGATGTATCTTTGGCTCTACTACTGTTTCCCCGAGCTGTTCTGCGAGGGCGGAAACTACCATTGCTTCCCCGGCTTCAGCGCGCATAGTCTGGATGCACAATTCAAGCGGTTTGCCCGCGACGGCATTTGCGGGGCGTTCTTCAACAACATGGGCGAGCAGGTGGACATCTATGTAACGATGAAACTATTGGACGATCCTTCGCTCAACATGGATTCCGTGCTCGATGAGTTCTTCGCCCGCTACTATGGCATGGCCGGCGCTTCGCTGAAAAAGTTTTACCTCCAGGTTGAACGGATCTACTCGGATCCGAACAACTATCCCGAAGAAGTTCGGAAAAACTTGCAGAAGCAATATCACCAGAACGAGGAAATCGCCTGGAAGTATCTTGGCACCGAAGCCCGTATGGCGGAACTCGGCAAGTTGATGGCCGAGGCCGAGCAGGCGAACGTCACTGCGATTGAAAAACAACGCGTAGCCCTGTTCCGCAAAGCCGTTTGGGATTACATGGTCGAGGGCCGCAAGAAGTATCTTGCGAAATAGTCCGCCATCAAATTCTTGTTGCAAAAAACCATCGTGTCATCCTGAACGCAGTGAAGGATCTGCCAGACCGTGGAGATCTTTCGCTACGCTCAGGATGACAGGAGTCGATGGCTATTTTTTCGGTAGAAACTATTTCTGTGCTACCGGTTTATACCGCACCAACAGGCTGCTTTGTTTCTTGGGCAGCCGCAATTCCAATTCCGTGGCCAGTTCGCGCCCGGGAATGGTTTTGTTGACCTTCTGATATGATTCGTCAATAAATTCCACGGCATAATCTTTCGCCGCATCGATGCCGCCGAGTTTCACGGTGATTGCCGGATAGGGTGAATCGCCGCGCCGGAACGCCAACGCAATGCCGGCATCGAGATCGGCGCGATGAAGTTGCCAAGCGGCCCAAACGTCATTGCCCAGCGAAACATTCGTTAGCGGATAATAGTCGCCGTACCAGAACTGCTGGTTCTCTTTCACTTCAGCCAAGGCTCGCTTGGCTTGTTCGACGGAAAACTGCTCGTTCAAATAGTCGAACTGGCAGATCATGCCGCCGGCGGCCGTGCTGCGGGTCGTGTAGGCGTCTGTTGCCCAATCACAAGCCGTGAACAGCGGAATGTAAAGGCTCAAACCTTGTGATTGCCGTTGATCCCACTCGGGATGACCGCCCCAGCAACTGGTGTCGCTGCGCCACAAGGGCACCGAACGCCGGATGCTTTCCAAATCGATGCGTCGGCCGCCGCTGGCGCAGTTGTCGATCCACAGGCCAGGATGCTTGGCGATCAATTCGTCCCACATGGCGTAGTGGCCTTCAACATAACGAATTTCACTGATGCCCTGGCGGTCGGGTGTATCATTCCGACGCCAGAAATCGAGCGGGTCGATGTTGAAATCGTTGCGATAGACATCCATGCCGAACTCGGTGATGCGTTGCGAGAGCAGATCGGTCAGCCATCGCCGAGCGGCCGGATTGCCAAGATTGTAAAGCCCGCCTTCTTTGCCGCCCAACACGAATTCGGGATGCTCGCGCGCGATTTGCGTATCCTTGGCAACGCGCTCGGGCTCGAACCACACGATGTACTTCATGCCCTCTTGATGGCAAACGTCGCTGACAGGCTTCAGACCGTGAGGAAACTCTTGCGGCTTGCAGAACCAATTGCCGACGCCGTTCGGAAAGTTGCCAGGGAACCAACCGGCATCGAACCAGAAATGGTCGGCGCCGTATTGCGCCGAAAGCTTCGCGGCGGCGATTTGGCCCGCCTCGGTGGCCCAACCCGGTCGGCTGTTATAGCGGTCGAAACATTGCGAAGCAAATGGAAGTTGTAAAGGCCGAACGCCTGTCGGACGCGGGGCATAGCTGAACATCAACAGTCGGCGGAACCGCTGGTGGGCCGCCTGTCGGCTGCCTTGCCAGGGCATCAGCAAGATGCGCGGGCTTCGGATCTTTTCGCCCGGGTGAAGCAGCAGGTGCGTTTTCTCCATGCCGGCGCGCAGACGGGTGGGGCCTTCCGCCGTGCGATCGAGTTGTGCGGACCATTGGCCCGACCATCCGATGGCCGTCAAAAGGCCTTGTCCGGCAAACTCGAAATTGAAGAACGGGAATGCCGTGGCATTCGAGGGCCGACCGCCGCAGGGCGCCATGCCGATGTTTTGTCCTGCCGACAAGGGAGTTTCGGTCGGCAAGAACGATTGTTCGTTGCAATTGTCGCCGTTCAAACGATGCAAGACGGCCGGCTGCTTGGCGTCGGCCGTTTTCACGATTGCATCCAGAGCTCGAATATCTTCGAGAATCGGCGTATCCTTTTGGCCTTGGTTTTCAAAATAAAGAACCCAATCAACAGCCGGATATCGCTTGAATGTCGTCGCCTCGGCCGTCACTCGCAGGCCCGTGGCCGGATCGGTCCAAGAGATTTGATGCACGACGCGATCGGCAGTGTCTTTTGTCGAACTTTCCTGCTTCCAGGATTTCAGAAACGTTTTGGAATCGGCCCCGCCCAAGCGGAAAGAAAAAGGCACAACGGTATCGAGAAAATACTTCTGTGCGGTATCCGATTGTTTGCCGAGCATCGCGGCGGATAGCCAATCCGCGGCGGCTTGCACTTCGGCCCCGGCAGCCATCACGGCATCTTGTGGTGCGTCGGTTGGAATTGCCGGATTCTCCGCCGCTGTGGTTGTGCCGATGGCCAACGCCAATAGAAAACTAAAGATCGTAAAGCTTTTGATGGTCATGTTGTGTTCCTGATCTGAAATTGTGTTATAGAAATTTCTTGCAGATGTAGTTCGGTAGGGCGGGCCTTCGCTTTGATCGACCCGCCTTGCGCAATTCTCACAATTCAATAATTGAGTGGTCCTACCCACTCATGAACAATCAGTACCCGATCTCCTTGAGCTTGGCCTCGAAGTCGGGCGGAAGTTCGGCTTTCGGAGTCTTGCCAATTTCAGCGGCCGTGCGGATCATGTTGAGCAGCAGCCGATCCGCGGCGGGGTTCGCATTCAGGTTTTCAAGAATACGCAACGTATTCAAGTAAAACCGTCCTGCACCGAAACGATAGGATCCAACGAGCAGTCCTGAGTTGTAACCATTGCCTACGCAATCCCCGGGTCCGAAAGCAGCCGCCACGGCCTCTTCCGGCACGTCTTGGCCCTCGAAGAGCATATTGGGCACGACCTGGAGATAATAGTACCAATTCAACATTCCACCGGCGGGCAATCCGTCGAACATGGGATGCTGTTTGGCAACATCCTCGCAGTGATACACCCAGTTGTTCTTGCCGCGGCAGACGCCCTTGTTTTTCAAAGGCAGCCATCGCGTCGTGTTTTGACCCTCGGCGAATGTCGTGGGCTTGAGGAAAATCACGGCATCGCCCGTGACCATCCGGCGAACGAGTTCTCGCCATGTCGCCGGTGCTTGCTGGGCATTGGGACCATCGCCAACCACAATCACACGGCACGGTTTTCCGGCGGCATCGTTGAAATCGACCGTGGAAACTCCGTGATCCTTCAGCCATTTTCGAGCATCTTCAGCGATGCCGAGCACGGTAATCGTATCGTTCAAACGCGGCAATTCTTCGGCCTTGGACAGATAAAACTCGACACGTTCGCCGCGCGCCACGCCGCCGCGTTCAAGTTCAGCCGCGAAGGTGTAAACGCCGGCCGGACCATTCAATGTCACGCTTTCGGTGAGAACCGGCGTAACCAGCGGAATTTTGTCGGGCGAATCGGCCGCCGGAATGACCACCTTGGTCGATTTCTCCCAAACAACGCCCGTCGGTCCGAAGATTTTCAGCCGAGCGGGATATTCACCCGAGGCCAAAACGCCGTCGTTAGCCATCACGGCTTCAATCTTGAACGGCCTGCCGGCGTAGGCATGCATCGGTTCGATGAACAAGCACCAACGCAGCGGCGCCAGACAATCGTTCATGGCATCCATGATTCCTTGCTTCAACTCTCGCCATTCGGTCATCAAGCCTTCGCCGGCCGGCTGGTCGATGATGCCCGTTAGACTGTAGCCGCAAAGCCGAGGATTTGCACGGATAGCGTTATAGCCGATCGTTCGATGCCGGGCGTGCATCCGTTCGCTGGCGAAGATCAAGTCTTCCGGGAAGGGATACAGATTATCCATGCTGAATTTCTTTAGGTCCGCCGCCAGACGTTCGGCCATGCTTCGATACGCGGCGAAATCCAACAAATCGTTCGGCGAATGGTCTTCGTCGTGCCGCCGCATGATCCGATACGGA
>CAYWGR010000024.1:21124-41272 GCA_964458015.1 uncultured Planctomycetaceae bacterium | reverse complement strand
GCGCACCATTTCCGACAGGTCGCGGTTGGTGGCCGAGATCAACCGGATATCGACTTCGCGTTCCGTCGTATCGCCCACCTTTTTGACATGCCGAGTTTCCAGGGCTCGCAACAACTTGCCCTGGGTTTCCATGCTGAGGTTGCCGATTTCGTCGAGAAACAGGGTGCCTTTGTCGGCGGCCTCGAACAGACCGTGCTTCGTGGCGATGGCCCCGCTGAACGAACCTTTCACGTGGCCGAACAATTCGCTTTCCAGCAATGTGGGGGCCAATGCGCTGCAATCGCAGGCCAACAGAGGGTGGTCCTTGCGTCGGCTGAGTCGATGGATGGCTCGGACGAACATTTCCTTGCCCGTACCGCTTTCACCAATCAAAAGAACGGTGCCATCGGTGGGGGCGACGCGCCGCGCGAGAGCAAAAACCCGCTCCATCGGGCGGCTTTCGCCCACGATGCCCTCGAATCCTTGGTTGATCTCCAGCTCCTGCCGCAGGGCCACGTTCTCGCGGATCAAGCTGGAATGTTCCCATGCCTTTTGCACGGCCAGCTTCAATTGCGCGGGCGAAAACGGCTTGCTGATATAATCGTGGGCGCCGAGCTTGATGGCTTCCACGGCCGATTCCACGGTCGCATGGCCCGTAATAATAATGACTTCCGAGGGAACGCCCCCGGCTCGGAGATGTTGGAGAATTTCGATTCCTCCAATCACCGGCATCATCAGATCGACAAAAACGACGTCCCAATCGCCCGATAGCGCCGCCTGCAATCCCGCTTGCGAATCCTGATAATACTCGACCTCGTACCCTTCGGTGCCCAAGATCCTTTGGCAGCTTTTGCCGATCACCAACTCGTCGTCGATGACGAGGATCCGCAAGGTCAGTTTATCGTTTTTTTCGTCGGTGGGGTCGATGCTCATGATGCGTTGCACTATCTTTTCTGGAAAGTAATGTCGTAATGGTTGGGAGCAAAAAGCTCCCGAAAATTGTGAAAATTTGCAGTTGTCCTCCGGGAGCTGTCGGGAGAACGGCAAAGTCCTTGGCCACGGAGGAACCGTCATCCTGAGCGAAGCGAAGGATCTCGTTGGCCTATTGGACTTGTATAGGCTCACGGAGATTCTTCGCTATGCTCAGAATGACTTTGTTTTTGGCGACTTTGCAGTTCTCCTCCGGGAGCTGTTAGCTCCCGGCTATTTTTCTAGGACATTCACCTTTTTATGCTATTGGCCTTTTTTACGACATTTGCCTTCGAACTCGCAATCGTTCTACAAAATTGCCGGGAAATATATGGTAAACGTGCTTCCTTCCCCCTCTTTGCTTTCTACTTCCAACTTGCCGCCGTGCTGCTCCACAAGTCCGTAGGTTACGCTCAGGCCGAGGCCGGTTCCCTTGCCGACCTCTTGCGTGGTGAAAAACGGCTCGAAGATGCGGTCGAGATGCTCCTCTTTAATGCCGCAACCCGTATCGTGAACCTTGATGATGACCCGATCGTCGTCAACGGCCGTGCGGATCGTAAGCGTTCCGCCCTTGGGCATGGCGGCGCAGGCGTTCAATGACAGATTCAGCAGCACCTGTTGGAGCTGGTTCATATCGCCTTGCACGGCGGGCAAATCTTCCTGCAAGACCTCGTCGATATCAATATGCTCGAACTTCTGCTGGTTGGCGATCAGCCGGACGGTGCGATGAACCACGTCGTTCATGTCCAAAGGCTCCATCAGCGGAGGCCTTTCGCGAGCGAAATCCAATAGCCCGCGCACGATGTCGGCGGCTCGGGTGGTTTCATGGATAATCAAATCGAGATCTTCCCGATCTTGGTCATCCATGTTGGGCTTGTCGTGCAACAGATGGGCGAACGTCAGCACGCCGGTCAAGGGATTGTTGATTTCATGGGCCACGCCTGCCGCCAAACGTCCGATGGAAGCCAACTTCTCCGCGCGGCTCACTTGTTGGCGAACGGCCATTTTTAGCTGTGTTTCGCGCTCCGTCACGGCATCGGCCATGCCATCGACGGCGGTGCATAAAATCCCCATTTCGCCCGAGGGCCGAATGCCGACCCGAGCCGTCAGGTCGCCGGCGGCGATCTTTCGGGCCATGGCCACGATCCGCTCGATCGGCTGCATCATGAAAAAGGTCAGCAGAAAAACAAGGACCAAACTGATGGCCGTGGCGACGCCGGTTAGAATCACAAAACGCCATATTACCGTTGACCAGGCATCGGCAAACGGGGCTTCGAGCAGACCCACATAAAGTGCGCCAATGATTTGCCGTCTGGGATCGCGGATTGGTTCGTAGGCGGTGAAATACCAATCGTTGATCACCTGGGCCGGGGCATCCCAGGTTTCGCCGCGTCCCAAAACGGCCGCGGCCACCGCTTCGCTCATTCGCGTGCCCACCGCGCGGCGGCCGTCTTCGCCCACGACATTCGTGGCGATGCGTAAATCGCCCAGAAAAATGGTGACGGTGCCGATTTCCCTGCCCTCGCGGAGGCCGGCTGCAAAAACGTCTTTTTTAATCGAATCGACCAGTTCATAGCGGCGATTCAGCAGGTTGCCGCCATAAAGAATGCCGAGAATTTGTCCCTGCTCGCCCAGCAGAGGCACGGCAGCGGCAAGACACATCCCCTTTAAGGGAGCTTTTTCCGGAACCCGTTGCGTGGAGGAAGTGTCCGGAAGTGAAAATTGCGCCCTTTCCACCAACTCAGGGCCTTCGTTTTGAAGTTCCCGGGCTGAAAGAAGAATACTGCCCGAGGAAGATCGCTTTTTCTGGATTGCCTCGGCGACCAGCGGATTGCCGGCAAGATCGTCGCCGGATTGTTTGGAGTATTGAGCACGATAAAGGGTTTTGCCCTGGGAATCGAGGAGGAGGAAGAAATCCATCCCCTTGGCCTTGTAGAAGCGATTGGCCCAAGTGGCATAATCCTTGCGGCGGCCCTCGGCCAGTGCGGCCGCCAGGGAGCGATCGAGCGATGCGGTGCCGAGTGATCGCGCCACCAGCTCCACATGATTATTGTAAGCCGTTCTTGCGGAATTCAGATCCAGGCGAACGCGCGTCTGAAGATCTTCCTGCCAAGTTTGCTGGAAATAGCGGACATTGGCCAAAACAAGCAACGAATTGGCCGCAAGAATGGCCGCGATGGCGCCCATTGTCAGTTTGAAACGAATGGTCATGCGGCCACCTGAAATGTCAGACATTACGAGGGGAGCCATCCCCCGCGTCGCCTACGGAATTGATCGCTGCGCCTCGTACACTGTATTGCTGAACTATACACTCGCGGCGATTCTGAAGCAACGGGGGGCCTGTCGAGAATACAATATTTCTCTTTCTTTCCCACGAGGTCGAAAGAAACATAATCCTATTCCTGTAAATGAGTTAGCTATTGTTTTGCAACGCGCATCATTCGGCATCGGCGATGATCGCGTCGGAGTTCCTCGACTCTGGCATGTTTCTTGCAGCTTGAGGAGGCGGGCCCATTCCATAGGCTGACGTTTCAAAGGAAGGTACATGGTGACCACAGACCTCGGGGCATTGCTCGAACGTTACCCCAACGCTTCGCGCGACGCACTTATTCCCATCCTCCAGGATGTTCAGGAAGAACAAGGCTATCTCTCCCGAGAAGCCGTTGTTCAGATCGGTAAACACTTGCGGCTGCCGGCCAGCAAAATCTACGGCGTCGCAACATTTTATAACCAGTTTCGCTTCCAACCGCAGGGACGAAACCATATCCAGTTGTGCCGCGGCACGGCATGCCATGTTAAAGGCTCGTTGTCATTGCTCGAAGCAGTGAAGCGGCAATTGAAGATCGAGCCGGGCCAAACCACCCGCGACGGCGAATTCAGCCTCGAAGTGGTCGCCTGCATCGGAGCGTGCGGATTGGCGCCGGTCATCTGTATCAACGGCGAATTTCACGCCGGCGTGACGACCAAGTCGCTAGACAAAATTCTGGATTCTTACCGTAGAAAGGCGACGGATCATGACGGCAACGAAGCTGCCTGAACTGCTTTCTTGGATCGTTGACGGAGAAACGGCCAATCGTGACGCCGCCGAACAACATCAACAACGCTTGGCCGAACTGCGGCGCGACCGCGTCGTTCGCCCCACGATTTACGTGGGCGCGGGCACATGCGGCCTAGGCGCCGGCGCGCAAGAGACGCTGGCCGCCATCCACGATTATCTCGACAAACGCGAAATCAAGGCCGACGTCATCAAGGTCGGTTGCATCGGGCTCTGCTCGATGGAGCCGATCGTCGATATCCAACTGCCGGATCACGCCCGCGTCAGTTTTAAGCAAATCACGGGAGCCAGGGTTCCCGCATTGTTGGATGCGGTTCTCTCGGGCTCCATTCCCGACGATTTTACCCTGGGCCAGCATCGCAACGTAAAGCTCAAAGCTTGGCCCGACGTTCCCTATCTCGACGAACATCCCTTCTTCGCCCCGCAAACCCGCTGGGTATTGGCCAACTGCGGTCTGATTGATCCCTCGCAGATCGACGAGTACATTGCCCGCGGCGGTTATCGCGCACTGGTCAAGGCGTTACGGCAATATTCACCGGACGCCGTTTGCGATATGGTCGAGCTCAGCGGTTTGCGAGGCCGAGGCGGCGGAGGATTCCCCACCGGCAAGAAATGGAAATTCGCCCGCGCGGCCAAGGGCGATCAGAAATACTTGATTTGCAACGCCGACGAAGGCGATCCCGGCGCGTTCATGGACCGGGCCGTCATCGAAAGCGATCCGCACCGCTTGGTCGAAGGCATGGCGCTGGCCGCCTATGCCATCGGCGCAACCAAGGCGTATGTTTACATCCGGGCCGAGTATCCGCTGGCCATCAAACGCTTGAAGGCCGCCTTGGCCCAAGCCGAAGCCGCCGGCCTGATCGGCGACAACATCCTGGGCACCGACGTTCATCTGCATGTGATTATCAAGATGGGCGCCGGCGCGTTCGTTTGCGGCGAAGAAACAGCCCTGATTCACAGCGTCGAGGGCAAACGCGGCATGCCGCGTCCTCGGCCGCCGTTCCCCGCCATCAGCGGCGCGTTCGGCAAGCCGACGATCATCAATAACGTCGAAACGCTGGCCAACCTGCCTTTGTTGGTCGATAACGGCGCCGAGTGGTTCAACGCCCTGGGCACCCAAACCAGCAAGGGCACGAAAGTGTTCGCCCTGTCGGGCAAGGTCAGCCGCACGGGTTTGGTCGAAGTGGCGATGGGCACCCCCGTCCGCAAGATCGTTTTCGACATCGGCGGCGGCATTCCCAACGGAAAAGCCTATAAGGCCGTGCAAATCGGCGGTCCGTCGGGCGGGTGCATTCCGACGCAACACCTCGACATCGACATCGACTACGAGTCGCTCAAGACGGTCGGGGCCATGATGGGCTCCGGCGGTTTGGTCGTGATGGATGAAGATACCTGCATGGTCGATATGGCCAAGTTCTTCATGGATTTCATCCAACGCGAAAGCTGCGGCAAGTGCATCCCGTGCCGTGAAGGCACGCGCCGCATGTTGGAAATTCTCACGCGCATCAGCCGGGGCCGGAAACGAGAACGAGGCATCGAGGCCCTGGAACGATTCAAGAGCGTGCTGCACATGCAAAGTTTAGCCGAAACGATTCGGGATACGAGCTTGTGCGGCCTGGGGCAGACCGCTCCCAACCCCGTGCTTAGCACGTTGCGATGGTTCCGCGACGAATACGAGGCCCACATCTACGATCGTCGTTGTCCCGCCGCCGCTTGCACGGAACTGGTCACTTACTCGATCGACGCGGAAAAATGCAAGGGTTGCACCTTGTGCGCGAAGAAATGCCCGACCGGGGCAATTTTGGGCGCCGCCAAGTCGCCGCACCATATCGTCATCGATAAGTGCATCGGCTGCGGCTCGTGCCTGGATTCCTGTCGCTTCGACGCCATAACCAAGAAATGAGAGAACCGATTTCATGATTACGATAGAAGTCAACGGACGACCGGTCCCCGCCGAGAAAGGCGAGATGCTCTTGACCGCGATTCGCCGGGCGGGCGTTCGCGTGCCGACATTGTGTCACGTGGAGGGTTTGTCCGCCACGGGCGCTTGCCGCATGTGCGTCGTCGAAGTCGAAGGGCAGCGCGGTTTGGTTCCGAGTTGCGCCTTTCCCGCCGCCGACGGCATGAAGGTGCGCACGCATTCGCCCCGCGCCATCAAAGCACGGAAAACCATCATCGAGCTTTTGCTGGCCAATCATCCCGATGATTGCCTTTACTGCTCGCGCAACGGCAACTGCCAACTTCAAACGCTGGCCGAGGAATTGGGCGTTCGCCAACGGCGATTCGCCGGCGATCGCACGCGCCATACGCTCGACTCGTCGAGCCCCTCGATCGTCCGCGATCCGGCCAAGTGCATCCTGTGCGGCAAGTGCGTTCGCGTATGCGAGGAAATCCAGCACGTCGCGGCCATCGACTTCATCGGCCGCGGCTCCCGCGCGAAAGTCGGCACTGCCTTCGACGAAGGTTTGAACGTGTCGAGCTGCATCAATTGCGGGCAATGCATCACCGTTTGCCCCACCGGCGCGCTGACCGAGCAAAGCCACGTCAAGGAAGTGCTCAACGCCCTGAACGATCCCGACAAAGTCGTTGTCGTGCAACACGCGCCCGCCGTTTCGGTGACGTTGGGCGAAGAGTTCAATCTTCCGCCCGGCGCCGACGTGGCCGGCACGATGACCGCCGCCATGCGACGGCTCGGCTTCGACCGCGTTTTCGACACCGGTTTCTCGGCCGACTTGACGATCATGGAAGAAGGCTCGGAATTGGTCCACCGGCTGAAGTCCGGCGGCAAGTTGCCGATGCTCACCAGTTGTTCGCCCGGCTGGATCAAGTTCGTCGAAACGTATTATCCTGATTTCATCGGCAATCTATCGACCTGCAAGAGTCCGCAGCAGATGATGGGCGCGATCATCAAGAGCCACTTCGCCCAGCGCGAAGGGATCAATCCGTCGCGGATCTACAGCGTCAGCGTGATGCCTTGCACGGCGAAGAAGTTCGAGGCGGTGCGTCCCGAGATGGGTTCCGACGGCTTGGCCGACATCGACGCCGTGCTGACGACCCGGGAATTGGCACAAATCATTCGGATGCGCGGGCTGAATCTGCTCGACATGGCGACCGACACGGCCGACACCCCGTTCGGCGAACGCACGACGGCCGGCAAGTTGTTCGGCGCTTCAGGCGGCGTTATGGAAGCGGCCATTCGCTCGGCCTACTTCCTCGTTACCGGCAAAGAGCTGGATAAGCTGGAAGTCGAAGCCGTCCGCGGCCTGGAAGGCGTCAAGGAAGCCCGCGTTTCGATCGACGGGCTGGACTTGGGCATCGCCGTGGTCAGCGGATTGGGCAACGCCAGCCGCTTGCTCGACCAGATCCGCGCCGGCCGCAACGATTTGCATTTTATCGAAGTGATGACTTGCCCCGGCGGTTGCATCGCCGGCGGCGGCCAGCCCATCGGCGCCAACACCGACGCGGTGCGGGCGCGCATGAAGGCGCTGTATTCCATCGACGCGCACGAGCTGGTTCGCGTTTCGCATCACAACGAGGCGGTCAAACGCCTTTATGCCGAATTTTTGGGTGAACCCCTGGGAGAAAAGAGCCACCACTTGCTCCATACGCATTATGCACCTCGGGATGTGCTGATTTAACAGCCGTCGGAGCATTGGTGTCATGGAGACAGCGGCCGGGAACCAACCGTTCTCGGAGAGAAATCGTGGATAAACGCGGATGCCGGAAGCCGTCGGCTGCCGGCCTTTGCGATATTGATTCCAAGTTGCCCTATTGTCGCTCCAAAGGCGTCGCATGAGTTCGGCATTCATCACCACCGTCACCGAGCGCTGCCGCATGTGCTACACGTGCGTGCGGGAGTGTCCGGTCAAGGCAATCCGCATCGCCGAAGGCCAAGCCCAGGTCATCGGAGATCGTTGCATTGCCTGCGGCAATTGTGTGCGCATTTGCTCGCAGCACGCCAAGCTTCTGCGCAGCACGATCGATGAAGTGCGCACCATGCTTCGCTCCGGTGGACGTATTGCGGCCTGTTTGGCTCCGAGTTTTCCGGCCGAATTTGCGGAGATTCATTATACCCAACTCGTCGGCATGATTCGCGCGTTGGGGTTCCAACAGGTCGTCGAGGTTTCCTTCGGGGCGGATCTTGTAGCGAAGGAATATGTAAAACTGCTGGAAAACCGCAACGGCCACCGCTATATTTCGACTAACTGCCCCGCCATTGTCGGTTACGTCGAGCGTTATTATCCCGACTTGATCGGGTCGCTGGCGCCGATCGTCTCTCCGATGGTGGCCATGGCCCGCGTCATGCGGCACATTCATGGCGACGATATGAAAATCGTCTTCATCGGCCCTTGCATCGCCAAGAAGGTTGAATCGCAGGAAGTCGAGATCGCGGGTGAAGTCAATGCAGTTTTGACATTCCCCGAATTGCGGCGTATGTGCGAGGAAGAGGGCGTTTTTGCCGACGGCGCCCAGGCGAGCGATTTCGATCCTCCGCACGGCGCCGTGGGCGGGCTGTATCCCGTCACGCGCGGATTGCTTCAGGCGGCCGGCTTGAAGGAAGACCTGATGACCGGCGAGATCGTCGTCACCCAGGGGCGCAGCCAAATGCTCGAGGCGGTACGCGAGTTTTCCGAGGGCGACTTGGCCGCGCAACTGCTGGAAGTCTTGTGCTGCGAAGGTTGCATCGCCGGGCCGGGCATTACCAACGATCTGCCGCCGTTCCACCGCCGCCGCCATATCCGCAACTACGTCTGCCATCGCATGGCCCATTTGGACAAAGAACAATGGTCGAGCAATATGGAGCAAATGGCTTCGCTCGATCTGCGACGCACGTACCACGCCAACGATCAGCGCATTGCCACGCCGGCGAAGAGCGATCTCACGGCGATCATGCATCGCATGGGCAAATTCATGCCCTCCGACGAGTTGAACTGCGGCGCCTGCGGCTATGACACATGCATCGAACATGCCGTGGCGATTTATAAGAATCTCGCGGAATGCGAGATGTGCCTGCCGAATACGATCGACCAGCTTCGCTGCGCTTTGAAGGAACTCGAAGCATCGCACGCCCAACTGGCCACCACGCAAGAGGCTCTTTTACAGTCGGAAAAATTAGCCAGCATGGGCCAACTAGCGGCGGGCATCGCCCACGAGGTCAACAATCCGCTGGGCGTCGTGCTGATGTACTCGCATTTGATGCTCGACGAATGCCCTCCGGAGGCCAAGATCCGCGACGATCTGACGATGATTGCGGAACAGGCCGACCGATGCAAAAAGATCGTCGCCGGTTTGTTGCATTTCGCCCGGCAAAACAAGGTATGCCGCACGCCCTGCGATATCCACGAGTTGGTCGAACACGCGATGCGCGCGATTACCTTGCCGGAAAAGATCAACCTGCAATGCAAGTACGAACTGACGGATCCGACCGCGGAAATCGATCGCGATCAAATCGTGCAGGTGTTGACCAATCTGGTGAGCAACGCCGTGGCCGCGATGAATCAAGAAGGCACGCTTACGATCAAGGCCTCGGGCGACGAGAATTGGGTGCGCATCGCCGTCAGCGATACCGGCGTCGGAATTCCGCCGGAGAACATTAAAAAGATATTTGACCCGTTTTTCACCACGAAGCAGATGGGCAAAGGCACGGGCCTGGGGCTGGCCGTCACCTACGGCATCGTCAAGATGCACTCGGGCGACATCAGGGTCGAGTCGCAGGCGGACCCCTCGCGCGGGCCGACCGGCGCCACGTTCACCGTCACGCTTCCCCGAAAAGAATGATTTGTTGCACGCTTGAACTGCGTCAAGAACGACGCCATAATAGAATCGAGGAGTACATAATGACCGCACAGGACTACAAACCCGCCGTGCTGTTGGTGGACGATGACGAAGATTTTCTCTTCCAACAGCGGCTACGGCTGGAAAACGCAGGCTTTGAAGTAATCGCCGCCGGCGGGAGCGAGCAGGCCGAAGAGATTCTTAGCAATCGCCGGCCCGACGTGGCCGTCGTCGATGTCATGATGGAACACCCCGACGCCGGCTTCGTGCTTTGCCATCATATCCGCAAGAAAGATCCTTCGATCCCCGTGATCTTGGTCACGGCGGTCAACAGCGAAACGAACCTCGATTTCGATCTGGCTTCCGAGGAAGACCGCGATTGGATCAACGCCGACGCATTGCTTTCGAAACCGATTCGTTTCGAGCAGTTGCTCAGCGAAATCGACCGGCTCTTGGCGGTGAAAAAATAGTATAATTCCATACGAGGCAATCGTCATCCCAAGCGTTTTTATCCCGCCTGGGATGGCATTGCGTCCGAGACTCTTCGCTGCGTTGGGGATCACGGATTCGGGGAAACAAGAGAAACCATTGCCCATGGAAACGTTGCGCGTTCTAGTCACCGACGACGAAATGGGGATGCGGCTCGGCGTGGCCCGAACGCTGCGCGATTTCACCGTCCACGTGCCCGACGTCAACGTGGATGTGGCGTTCGAGGTCGAGCAGGCGGAATCCGGAGAGGAAGCCCTGGAAAAGATCACGCGGCAACCGCCCGACATTCTGCTTTTAGACCACAAGATGCCCGGCATCAGCGGTCTGGAGGTTCTCGATCGTCTGGCCGACATGCGGATCGACACGCTGACCGTGATGATTACGGCCTACGCGTCCATCGAAACGGCGGTCAAGGCGACCAAGCGCGGAGCGTATGATTTTCTGGCCAAGCCGTTCACGCCGGACGAGTTGAAAAACACGATCCGCAAAACGGCCGCCCGCTTGATCTTGGCCAAGCAAGCCCGCAAGCTGACCGAGGAGAAGCGTCAGGTTCGCTTCGAGTTCATCAGCGTGCTGGCCCACGAGTTGAAATCGCCCCTGGGCGCCGTGGCCGGCTATTTAGACATCCTCAAAACGCGCGAGTTGGGCGACGATCTGGCATCATACGACTCGATGATCGACCGATGCCTCATCCGCATCGGCGGAATGCATAAGTTGATCCACGACTTGCTCGATCTGACGCAAATCGAGTCGGGCCGCAAGAATCGGCAGCTTGCAACGGTCGATTTGCGAGCCGCGGCAATGGGCGTGATCGAGGTCTACGAGGCGGACGCCCGCCAGAAAAATGTTTCGATTCGCCTTCATGCCGACGACGCCTTTTCGATCTTGGCCGATGCCGAGGAAATCGCCATGTTGCTGCGCAACTTGATTTCCAATGCCGTGAAATACAACCGTGACGGCGGCACGGTCGATGTCGTGCTTGCCAAGCACGAAGGCGAAATCTCGGTCGTTGTAACCGACACGGGAATCGGTATGACCCCCGAGGAAACCTCGCATATTTTCAGCGAATTTGCCCGGGTTAAGAACGAAAATACCGCACAAATCGAGGGGAGCGGCCTTGGGCTTTCCATCGTTAAAAAGCTTGCTCAGCTTTACAACGGCTCCGTGAAGGTCGAAAGCCAACCCAACGTCGGCACTACCTTCACCGTCATTCTCGACGCCGGTGACTCGCCCGCTGCGTAAATTATCCGAGTCAGGGCATTCTGGTTGATGGACCGCTTGCCAGGGCACGCCGTTGCGCGGTAGACTGTACCCCCATGAGTGACGGCAAGTCGGTTCAATTTTCCACGATGATAGAACGCGCCCGGCAAGGCGATGGCGAGTGCCGAGAGCGTCTTTTTGCGTTGTGCCGGTCGTATTTGGGGATTGTAGCACGAACGCAGGTCGAGACGTGGCTGCGTCGCAAGGTCGATGCCTCCGACTTGGTGCAGGAGACGATGCTGGAAGCCTGCCGCGACTTCGAGCGGTTTGACGGCCGGACCGAGCAGGAATGGCTTGCTTGGCTGCGGAAAATTCTGTCGCACAACGCGGCCGATTTCGTGCGGCGCTATCGGGGTACGGCCAAACGGGCCGTGGGACGTGAAGTGCCGTTTCAAGATCCCGCCGACAGCCGTTCGCCGGGTGCGCCCGAACCGGCCGCTCCGCAGCTTACGCCGAGCCAGGAGTTTTTGCAGCTTGATACGGAACTTCGCGTGACTGCCGCGCTAAGCGAGCTTCCGCCCGACTACCAGGAAGTCATCATGTTGCGGAATCTACAGCGGTTGCCGTTCAACGAAGTGGCCGAACGGATGAGCCGTTCCCGGCCCGCGGTGCAAATGCTCTGGATGCGGGCGATTCAGAAGCTTCAAGCCGCGTTGGAAAATCCCGAGGAATAATGGAAAGACGCGATCGGAAATTCAAGACTCGGTTTGCTTGGCCCCGCGCATTTTTGTAAGAAATGCGGATCACCCGTTGACCACATTCTGCGGCCGACCGGCAAGAAAGGCTCGCACATTCTCAACGGCCACGTCGAGCAGCCGTTGCCGGGCCGCCTTGGTCGCCCAACCGATGTGCGGCGTTATGCAGCAATTCTTGGCCGTCAGCAAAGGGTTCGAGGCCGGCGGCGGCTCGGTCGATAGCACATCGAGCCCCGCCCCCGCAAGGCGGCCTGCATTGAGCGCGGCGGCCAATGCCGCTTCGTCCACAAGCGGACCGCGCCCCGTGTTGATCAAGTAGGCCGATGGTTTCATCATCGCCAGATGTTTCGCATTGATCAATTTTTGGGTGGTCGGCGTCAGAGGGCAATGCAGCGAAATTGCGTCGCTTTGCCGGAAAAGTTCGTCGAGCCCGACGAACTGGATGCGTCCCTCCGTTTCACGCGGCGGATGCGACGTATAGACCAGCACGTTCATGCCGAACGCCTGAGCGGCCGTTGCCACGGCGCGGCCGATCCGCCCGAAACCGACGATGCCCAGCGTCAGCCCGGCCAGTTCAACCAACGGGTAGTCCCAGTAGGCGAAATCCTTGTTTTGCGTCCACCGGCCGGCCGAAACGCCCCGACCGTGATCCGCCACGCGCAACGTGAGGTTCAGCAGATGGGCGAACACCATTTGCACGACCGACATCGTCGCATAATCAGGCACATTGGTCACGACGATGCCGCGCCGGCGCGCCTCGACGACGTCAACGATGTTGTAACCCGTGGCCAAAACGCCCACATAACGCAGATGCGGCAATCGTTCGAGAATTTCGCGTGTAAGCACGGTCTTGTTCGTCAGCACGATTTCACAATCCGCGGCCCTGGCTGCGGTTTCGGTCGTCCGCGTTCGGTCGTGAATCGTGGTTTGTCCCAGAGCCTTGAGATCGTCCCAGCTCATGTCGCCCGGATTCAGTGCATAGCCGTCGAGAACCACGATTTGCATGGATGAATCTCCGATCTTGATGATTTCCTGTTGCGTTCGACATTGCCAAGGAGGGATAAATATGCCGCCGACAATGGTTGATGGACATCTATTTTGATTTTGTCCGAGAAAAGCACATTGAACAAGGGGCCAGGAGGGCATAAAGCCCAAGGGAAGGAGAAAAGGTTGTTTTCATCGCCAAAATAACCGTTTGAAAAGGTTTGGAAGTTCCCTCACGGCAGCCCGGCAGGCGTCCTTTTCTTTGGCCTTCTCTTCGTATAAAATAAAGAGCCTTAGACAGCATTCCCCCATCCTTGGAGTTTTTTTATGGCCACGGCCGACCAACTATATGATGAGGCGATCGGACTGCAACAAGACGGAAAACTAGAAGAAGCCGTCAGCAAATTAGAAGATATTCTGGTTTCCAATCCTGATTTCACTCTCGCGCACGCCGCCTTGGGCGTTTTTTACGGCAAGCTAGGGCGGCCGGACGAGGCCGTCGAACATGCCAAACGGGTCTGTGAACTCGATCCCGAAGATCCGTTCAGCTTCATGGCAATGAGCTTGATCTGTCAGCGATCGGGGCGAATTGCCGAGGCCGAAGAAGCCTTGGGCAAAGCGATGGAAAAGCAATGGGCCGCCCAACGGGTAAACGGCTGATCTGTTCTGACAAAACAAAAGGGCGACCGAAGGCAAGCAACACTCGCCTCGGTCGCCCTTTTTTATTGTGTCGCGATAGATCGACTATTTTTTCGGCATCGTCATGCCGCCCGGCAAGCCCGGCAGATTGGTCGGCGGCCAATCAACCTTGCCTTTGAAGGTTTTACCAAGCAGTTCGTGCAGCTTTTCCATCTGCTCCTCGGTCAGGATGTCGGGCACCTTCTTACCGTCCTTGCTCGATAATTCCTTGAGCTTCTCCGTTTGCTCCTCGGTCAAATCGAGTTTTTTCGAGACTTCCGTCGACAGCAAGCCCGGCGGGCCTTGGACACGCAAGGAGATCTCTTGCAAGCGGCTGACTTGCTCTTCCTTGAGAACGCCAAGTACTTCCTTATCAACATCCTCGAGCGGCTTTTTGATATCGTCGGGCGATTTGGCTTGCAACAGATTCAGCCCAACGGCCGCGAATTTCGCTTGGCTGGCTTGCAGCTTTTGCATCTGGGCCTTGTCGAGCTTGATGTCCTGCTGCACCGGCTTCTGGGTAACAAGATAGACCAACGGCGGCGGGCCGGAGAGCATTTGCATTGCCGCGGCGGCCGCAGCCGGAGAAATCGGCGGCATGCCGTTGGGCATCTTTTGGCCGAAAGCCGCGGAAACACACGACAATACCCCACCTACGAAAGCAAGACCGCGTAACAACGACATCAGTAGGCTCCTTCGAAGAAACGATTTAACGGAATAATGATGCACCGCTAGTTTGCAACATCACGAATTTCAATCTGCGTATGTTTCACCATCGCTTCGCCTTCCGTGTAGCTTTCGCTGGTGATGCCGCGCACCGTTTTCAAAACTTCCACGGCAGTATGAACCTGTTCGACAATGGCTTTGCGTTGGTCCGCCTCGACATTCTTGGCATTCATCGCCTGTTCGGCAGCCACGTCGATCCAAGGCGAAGCCGTATCTAAAAACGCAGCCCAATTAAACCAGCAGGCGGCGGCGCGCTGCCGATCGGTTTTCTCGATGACTCCACCCACGGTCGGCGCCGTCTTATTCAGAAGACGCTCGGTGTGGTCGCGCGAGAGAGAGAACACAGCCACATGCTCCGACAGTCCGAAGTTCGGGACGATCTTTTCGTCGACGCCCCATTCTTTCGGCAACACATAGCTGAAAATCTCGCCCGAAGAACCCTTTCCAGACTGCGGCTCGGAAATCTGGATGCCTTTGGGCAGACGACAACCTTCAAGCTGTTGCGCGGCGTCAATCAAGCCGTTGATGACCGCACGATACTCGCTCAGAGCTTTTTTCAGCAGCTTGGCGTCGCTGACGCCGACAACAACGGCAAGCTCAACCATCGGCATCGGCTTTTCGGTAGCCGGCAACGATGCGATGAACTGCTTGCTCGTCAGCTTCCCATCGATCACCAAGGCCGATTGACCGTCGGCCAGCGCCGGAATGAGCATTTCGCGGTTGGCTTTGTCGAGCCGTTTGAGCAACGGCACGGCCGCCGTCAGGAACTTCCTGGCCTTTTCGCGTTCGCCTTCGTGCATGTTCGGCAACAGCAAATCATCGACGTAACCGTAAGCCGTGCCGATCCACTTAACCAACAGATCATAATCCTCGGCTTGCACTTTCGCCCGGGCCACGACGGCCAACAACGGATTGCCGCCGACGTGTTCCAGCAGGCTGAGCGATTTCGAGCCGTCGATCCGGCCATGTTCGCTCCAATCGTACTGATAGCCTTCCAAACCGCGGTCGGTCAAAAAGCTGACGCTCACGGCAGCGCCGCTTTCGGGAATCATGGCTTTGATATCGTCGGCCAGGCCCGCAACATCCTTCTGGATTCGTTCGTTTTGCTCATTGCTCAGATGGGCCGCCGGCAGCACTTTCTCGACCAACTCGACAAGATCGTCGATCTGTTCGTCCTGATTATTGATCTGTTCGCTCAGTTCCTTGCTGAGATATCCGAGCGATGTAATCCGTTTGTCGGCCAGTTTTTCCAGGGGCTTGAACTCGGGCCGGTCGATCAGCCGATCGCTGTCGCCCAAATTTTCCAGTGCGTCGAGCGACGAACCGATCGAGACAATCAGATAATCCTCGCGAATGCCCAAGGCAACGACCAATTTCAGCTCCTTGAGCCGATCGATCACTTTTTGAGCATCCCCCTCTTCGGCCTCCATCTCCGCGAGCTTGTCGACCGGAACCTGGTCCCAGGGCACCATGCCGCCATCGAGCTCCAGAACGAGATAATCATAGTTGTTGACTTTTGATTTTTTGAAATGCCCCTTGGTTTTTTCGTTGCCTTCAAGCAAGATATTGCCGAGTGTTTCCAACTTGATGAGTTGCTCTTTGGCCAGATCCTTGTTCTTCACCTTAAAGCCCATGACCAAGTTCGGCACGTCGATCAAGTCGGCATGTTCGGCCAGCGCCGACAGCAGCAGGATCGCTTGGAGTTGACTGGGATCGTGTCCTTCGGTCTGACCGGTCACCTGCATGATGGTCGGTCCATAACGCATGGCGCCTGCGATATTCTGCACAAGCTCGAAGAAATTAACGCTGGTGTCGTCGCCATAAACGAAAACTTCCTCGGAAACCATGCCGGCCAGCAGATCGACGATCTTGCGGGTCTCGGGATTTTGCAACGCAACTTCAACCTTCGCGGGACCGCTGTTCGGATCGGTCATCTGGGCACGATAGAGCGAAAGTCCCATCTGAACGACGGGCATCTGCTGGATTTTCGTCCATGCATTGCTTTTCCGCAGTATCTCGAATTGTTCCCGGTTGCGCAACATGCTCGAATAGAATGCGGCATCCTCGGGGATCAGCTTGAGCGATGTATCGAGCTTGTCCAACGGACTCGCCGCCGTCGCCGGCAAGGCCGTCAAGCCGACGGCGACCAAAGCAACCGCCGCGATGGTGATTTGAATACGACGAAAACCAGAAAGCCGCGCGACCATGGGAATCTCCTTTTCTTTGCGCAGAATTTGCGAGTAGTGACGACGCCTCCGCCCCGGTTATTCGTATTCCGAAGGCGAATATTGGTGCTGAAAGTACTGTTTTTTTACGGAAACCGCACTTCCAAGCATAGCGTATTGAACAAGACCATGTGGCGGCATTCTAGCACTTCGCGGGGGGGTAAACAAGCATCCAGCCGTTCCGAGATGCCGGTAAACGTGCCGCGAGGCGAAGTTGACCAAGGAAGGGTGGAACAATACGGCCTGCAATGCTTGCAGGGATCGGTCGGATGGGGATAATCGAGCTATTCGGAGAAAAACCATGAATCTATGGATGATCGGCGTCGCCGTGGCGACTTTGGGCTTAAATGTCAGTTGGCAGCCTTTGCCGGAAGGGGGGGTTGAGTATATCATCCAGCTCGATTCCCAGTCGATCGATCTATTGCGATCGGGGATGCCTCTCGAAAGCTACATTCCTGCCGAGGCCGGCAATGTCCGCTCGTACCGCATTATCTCGGGAACGCAAACGCTGCCTCCGCGCAAGTCGGCAGCTCCAAACGTGCCCAAACTGCCGCCGCCTCTTGCCTTGCCTGCGGATCCCGGCGGCAAACCGATTGTCGAACGGTCGGCCATGCACACGGAACCGTTCAACACAACCAGGGAAACGAAACCGTCGCCCAAAACCATTTCGGAATCGCAGCCGCAGGAGCCGGCCAAGCCCTGGCTCCCACTGACCTTTGCCTTGCTCGGGTTGTTCGCCTCGATCGGGGCGAATATCTTTCTCGGCTGGGTCGTATGGGATTCGCGGCAACAGATGAGCCTCAAGAACGGTTAATACCGTAACTGCGCCCGGAGGTTTCGCTTCTGTCCATCGCGAACATCGCGCACGGTGAATTCCATGACGGACGCCGAGCTTTTGACGGCATCCCAGTAGTCTTTCGTGTTGCGTATCTTCTGGCCGTTGATCGAAAGAATAACATCGCCGGGCTGGAGGCGGAAAACGTCCTTGCTGCCAGTCGCTTTGACTTTCATGCCGGGATACCCGGCCCAGACTCGCACCACGCGCACACCCTCGCCATTGTTGTCGACGGCTTCCACGCCGAAACGACTGCCACGATCAACGGCCGGTTGCGCTTTAACCGGCTCCGGCAAAGTCCAAGCCGTGACCGTCTGCTTGCGGTAGAGCTTGCCATCTTGGCTGGTCAAACCGTCAGGATTGATCTGTTGAAATAGTTCTTGCACTTGGGTGCGGCATTCTTGGAGCAGCGTTTGCCAGGAGATGCGTTTTTCGGAATTCCGCCAAAGCACTCCAAAGGCATTTTCAAGGCCGTGTGCCTCGTTGTCGGCCAATTTTCGGCCGGGCATCATGTAAGCCAGCGACAGGGAGAATAGACCACCTTCCTTCGTTCCCAAGGCGATTTCACCCTGGGCCGCGGCATTGATATCGACCGTGCCTTGCTGTTTCAAGAACAGTTCTTCAAAAAGCGGCGATGTTTTACGATGCGGATCGGGCGAGGACGGCGCCACGGGCGGTTTGCCGGCCGTCGAATCCCAGTATTCGTTACAGCAGTCGGTCAACAACACCATGAGCCTGGCATGTTTTCGTTTCATGGCCCCCAATAAAGTCGTGCGATAAAGATTACCGCCCCGGGGCATTTGCAGATACTGGCCCTGGCTATCAAAGGCCCCATGCCCTGCCCAGTAAAGGACAAGCGTTTCGTCCGGTTTTACGGAGATTTTCTCGATCGCGGTTAGGATTTTTTCGGCGGAAACCTCGCCCCCTTCCAACCGTTGAAAATCGAGCTGACCTTCTCGAAGCAAGATAAAAAAGGCAACGACGATGTTGTCGAGATCGTGCTCGACGGATTTGCCGATAGTCCGATCGGCTGTATCGCCGACGGCTAGCAGATGAACACGTTGGGCCTCGGCGTTCTTGATTGCGCCCAAGATCGCCACGGTCAAAAGGATTCCGGTAAGCCATGGCCGCGATTTCATGAACCTTCTCCTTATTCCTAAGAAGGAAAGAACGGAGCCGAACGACATTACTCAGCGGTGACGTACGGACGTTATTCTAGTCTATCACGGAAAAATGCCCAGCCGTGGTTGCGGTTGAATTTTGGACATGGACGATGCCGGCATCAAAAAGACGTTGCCCTTCCATGCTTCCGGCGAAAGTCGCTGGGCGTCGTTCCGTTGAACGCGGTGAAGACGCGGCAAAACTGTTCGCCGCTGCCGAAGCCGCACAGTCGAGCGATGCGGCTGACCTTGTCATTGGTCGTCAATAGAAGCCGCCGGCTGTGTTCGATTCGCGTTCGCTCCAATTCCTGCCGAATAGTTCTGCCGACGAATTTTTCAAACGAACGGTACAAACCGCAACGGCTCATCGACGTAGCAGCCACGACATCATCGACGCCGATCCGTTGGTTGTAATAGCGCCAAACAAAGCTCAGGGCCTTGGCCACTTCCGTGTGTTCCACGGCCAGGATATCGCTGCTTTGCCGTAGAATGACTCCGCCGGGCGGAACAAGAATCGGCTCGGAGGGCGGCTTTTCACCCTGCATAAGCCGGTCGAGCAACTGGGCCCCTTGGTAGGCCAACTCTTGCCGATTCGTATCGACCGTAGTGATGGTCACGGGGCCGAATTCACAGGTGTATTCATCATTATCGACGCCCACGACAGCGATTTGTTCCGGCACCGAAATCCCCGCAAGCTGACACGCAACGGTCAAGCTATACGCACGTCGGGCGCTTTGAGCCAAGACGCCCAACGGCTGCGGCAACTCCGATAGTCGACGTTTGAGCCAAGCATGAAACTCCCATCGCGGTTTTTTGCGCGAGGCTTCATCCCAGTTTAGAGAATGGCACGGAAGCCCGGCCTCTTGGACCGCCGCGACAAATCCCCTTTCACGCCCGCGGATATCGGCATAGTCGCTGCATTTTAGAAAGGCAAGATTCTTGAAGCCGCGTTCCAACAGATGTTCAGCGGCGATGCGCCCGATCCGCTGGTTATCCAAACACACGCAGGCCGTGGCAATGCCGATGCCATCCCCGGTCAGGGCGACCGTCGGCACCTTCGCCTTCTGCAAAAATTCGATCAAGTCGGGGCGATCGGGGATCACCAAGGTTAAGATTCCGTCGCCGCGCCAGTAGTCAGGCAACATGCCGTAATGTGTCATCGTATTGTCCACGATCCAATGTGCTTGCCGGGCGAATTGCGCGACGCCCAGGTTCATGCGATGCTCGTTATACGCCAGCGCCATCAAAACTTGCTTGCGGCGGGGCGGCACGAAACGGCGTCGACGATCGGCTGAAGAAGTCATGCCTATACCAAAAG
>CAYWGR010000024.1:0-21114 GCA_964458015.1 uncultured Planctomycetaceae bacterium | reverse complement strand
ATCTATCAGGTCTTTTGTATAGCTTTGTGGTCTTCCACTAGATAGAATGGAAGGTAATACGGCAGGCGGAGGACACGATTAGCGAGCAATGCCCACCTATGCATTCATGCTTGCCGCCCCTACCCACCGAGCCCCTCTCCCGCGATGCGAATGAAGAGGGCGATATCGAGAACTTTGGGAGAAATCGAAATGCAACGAACATTTTGCCTCGCGATGGTAGGCGTTGCGATTGCGATATCGGCACAAGCGGCCGTTGCCGCGTCGCTTGATCGGCCGGGTCTGAATCGTCTGGTGGAAGGTCGGCCGCTGTTGTTTGTCGTGCGGCAGCAGTATCGGCCCGACCACCACAACACGGAGACGATGTTTCAGAATGGCGAGTGCAACACCAACAGTTTCGTTGGCGGCGGCGCTTTGAAAACGCTGGATCTTGCGACAGGCCAAGTAAAAACACTGCTCGAATTGCCCGAGGGCATCGTGCGCGATCCCGATGTCAGCTTCGACGGCCGCAAAATTCTCGTTTCGATGCGTCGCAACAAGGCCGACGACTATCATATCTATGAAATCGACGCAACGGGCGGCGCGCCGCGTCAGATCACCAAGGGGTCAGGCATTTCCGATATCGACCCGATCTATCTGCCCGACGGCCGCATCTTATTCAGTTCAACCCGTGAGCCGAAATACTGCATGTGCAACAGGCACATCATGTGCAATCTGTTTACAATGGAGGCTGACGGGGCGAACATCCAGCAGATCGGCCACAGCACGCTGTTCGAGGGACATCCCGCCCTGCTGCCCGACGGCCGGGTGATTTATGATCGCTGGGAGTATGTAGACCGCAATTTCGGCAACGCCCAAGGGCTTTGGACCTGCAATCCCGACGGCACGAATCATGTGCTTTTTTACGGCAACATGACCGCTTCGCCGGGCGGCGGCAAGCTGGAAGCCCGCCCCATTCCAGGCACGGAGAAGGTGATCTGCACGTTGGCCGCCTGCCACGATCGCCCTTGGGGAGCATTGGCGATTCTCGACCGCAACCGCGGCACCGAAGGCCGAGAGCCGGTCGTGCGCACATGGCCGGCCAATGTGGCGGATCTTGTGGGCCGCGATGGCAACTTTGACGGGTGTTCCGGCATCCGTCCGAAATACGAAGACCCCTATCCGCTCTCCGAACGTTATTTTCTTTGTTCTCGGATGACGGGCCAAAACGAACAGATGGGCCTCTATCTGTTGGACGCGCAAGGCGACGACGTGTTGCTGCACGTTGAAGGAGCCGGGTGCTTTGATCCGATGCCGCTTGGACCGCGACCTCGACCGGTCGTCATTCCCTCGCGCGTCGATCTTAGCAAAGACGAAGGCTTCTTTTACGTGGCCGACGTTTATCAGGGATCGGGCATGGAGCGGATTCCGCGCGGCACGATCAAGCGGCTGGCCGTCGTCGAGTCGCCGGAGAAGCGTTTCTGGACGGGCCCCTCCTACTTGAGCCCCGTCGGCGATCAAGCGCCTGGCATGGCGTGGAAAGATTTCAACAACAAGCGCGTATTGGGCAGCGTGCCGGTCGAGGCCGACGGCAGCGCGTATTTCACCGTTCCGGCCGACCGATTCGTCTACTTTCAGTTGCTCGACGAGAAGGGAAGAATGGTTCAGTCGATGCGGAGCGGCACGATGGTGCGCCCCGGTGAAACAACCGGATGCGTCGGCTGTCACGAAAGCCGGCAGCAGACCATTCCGACCGGAAACCGCATGGCGGCCATGCGCCGTCCGCCGAGCAAGTTGGAATTGCCCAAGTGGCTGACGCCGACGCGTAATTTCAGCTATCTGGCCGAGGTCCAGCCGGTTTTCGACCGGCAGTGCGTCTCTTGCCACGATTATGGAAAGGATGCGGGCAAAAAACTGAATCTTGCCGGCGATCTGGGGGCATTGTTCAACACCTCCTACGTTGATCTCCGCGCGAAAGACTTCGTCCATGTGGTCGATGCCGGGCCGCCTGAAGTGCAGATGCCGAAATCGTGGGGGCCTCATGCCAGTCGGCTTGCTAGGGTGCTGCTCGAAGGGCACGCCAATCGCGAGTTGGACCGCCAAGTGAAACTGACGCCGGAGGACATCGACCGCATCATCACGTGGATCAACCTTAACGCTCCCTATTATCCGGAGTATGCCGGGGGGGCGTATCGGGCGAACTTTTTCGGACGTTGCCCCTTGGATGACGGAATGCTCAAGCGGATCGAGCAGTTGACCGGCCTGCGGCACGAACGGGATGATCTGATCACGGCATTCAACTTCTCGCGGCCTGAACTGAGTCCTTGTCTCGGCCGGATTGCCGACCGCAACGATCCGCGTTATGCCGAGGCACTCAAAATCATCCAGGCCGGCAAGGAGAAGCTTGCTCAAAATCCGCGACCCGACATGGCGGGCTTCCAATTATCCGACCCGGACGAGGTGAATCGGCAATGCAAATACGATGCCCTGCGAAAGGCCGAAACCGAGGCCCGAGCGGCCATTTTGCGCAACGAAAAGAAGCGAACGAATACCGGTTACTGACCAGCGTCAACGAACAACGAAGGAACCAAGGAACCATGCCATGATGAACCACTCGCAAAACCATGCTCTAACGAGGCGATCTCTACTCACTGGAACCGCCGCCCTTGCCGCCGGCGCAACAATAAGCAATATCAGAAACTCTCGTGCGGACGAAACGGAGAAGACAGGCGAGGTAAAAACCTATGCCAGCGCGGATTTCTATGATACCGACGGCAAATTCCTGAAGGACAAGGCCCGGGAGGCCTATTTCGACATGTTCCGCCGTTTCGGTTATCCGATTTCCGAGAAATTGAAGAAGGAAATGTGGATACTCGATTTCGGGCTAGGCGATTTTGCCAATGTGGGCATGGCCGGCATCTTCTGGCTGAACCGGCGAGATTACGGTTATTTTGGCCACGAGATTTTTCTATTGCCCGGCCAGATGATCGCCGAACACGCGCATGTGCCGACTTCGGAGGGCCCGGCAAAGATGGAATCGTGGCAACCGCGCCGCGGAATGATTTATACCTTCGGCGAAGGCGAGCCGACCCCGGCATTGTTGGAGAAAATTCCGGCGAGTCAGCGCAATCTGGTCAAGTGCCGGCATTGCAAGCCGCTGAAGATCGACGAACTGGCCGACCTGAATCGCCTTGAAGCGTGGCATTTCATGGTCGCCGGACCGGAAGGCGCGCTGGTCACGGAATACGGCACGTTCCACGACATGGACGGCCTGCGTTTTTCGAACCCAAAAGCGAAACTCTAACCCCAATAGCATGTCATGGCTGATTTATCGCAATTCGATTTAACGGGGAAGAATGCCTTTGTGACGGGGGCGGCCGTCGGCATCGGCCGAGCCTGCGCAATCGGGCTGGCGCGGGCCGGGGCGAATGTGGCCGTCGTCGATCTCAACGAAAAGGCCGGTCGAAAGACCGCCGCCGAGATCGAAGCGATGGGTTGTCGCTCCGAATTCCTCCGATGCGATGTTACGCAGCGGGATCAGATCCAGCAGATGACGGCCCGGGTCGTTGCAAAATTCGGCCGGCTCGACATCGCCGTCAATAATGTCGGCATCGCCATCTTGGGTGCGGACGAGGAAGTTACGCCCGAGGATTGGAACAAGGTGGTGGCGGTCAATTTGACCGGCGTGTTCTTTTGTGCCCAGGCCGCGGCCCAGCAGATGATTCGGCAGAATCCGACCGAAGGCAAGATCATCAACATCGCCTCGATGTCGGCGACCATCGCCAATTGCAACGCCTCTTACGACGCCACGAAGGCTGCCGTGGTCCACATGACCAAAACGCTGGCCGCCGAGTGGGGGCGTTACAATATCAATGTGAATTGCATCAGCCCCAGTTATGTGTTGACGCCGATGCACGCCTCAACGCCCGTCGTCGTGCGGCAGCGAATCCGCGAACTGACGCCGTTGGGCTACGTCGAACGGCCCGAGGATCTTTGGGGCGCGGTGAACTTTTTAGCGTCCGAGGCCGCGAATTACGTGACGGGACACGATCTGATGGTCGATGGCGGCCACACGCTGAACGCATGGCTGACGCCACTTGGCAGAAGCGTGCCGCCGCGTGTGAGTCCGCAGCAAGAGACCGTGCAATTGAAGCATGATCTCGACGCCTTGGAGATCGCCTACGACGCCGACGGCGTGAATTCCGGTTTACATCCCGAGGTGGCCAACGCCTTTCGCGCGGCTTTTGGAATTAAAGAATAAAGGCATCATGAAAATCACCGCTCAAGAATTAGCACGCATGATCGACCTGAGCGCCGTCCGCGCGGAAGTGGACGCGGCCGAAGTGCAGCGGTTGGCGGAAACGGCGAAAAAGTATCAATGCATTTGTGCGTTCGTGCTGCCGTCGCATCTGCCCGAACTTGCCGCGTTGTTGGCCGACGCGCCGGAGGTGGGCGTGGGGGCTGTCGTTGGATTTCCGTCGGGCGCGCATAGCACGAGCAATAAAGCGGCTGAGGCTCGCGAGCAGCGCCTTCAAGGGGCGACCGAACTGGATATGGTCATCAACGTTGGCATGTTGCGGTCGGGACGCGATCGGTATGTTGAAGACGATATCCGCGCCGTGGTCGAAGCCGCCGAGGGAACGCCGGTCAAAGTGATTTTGGAAGCCCATTATCTGACCGACGAAGAGATTGTCCGCGGCTGCCGGCTTGCCGTTCGTGCGGGGGCGGCGTTCGTCAAAACCGGCACCGGTTGGGCCCCGAGCGGCGCTACGCCTCACAATGTTGCGCTGATGAAATCGGCGGTGGGCAATTCCGCCCAAGTGAAAGCGGCCGGCGGCGTCCGTGATCTTGGAACTGTGGCCGCGATGATCGGGCTGGGCGTCAGCCGTTTCGGCTTGGGGCTTCGCTCGGGCGTAGAAATCCTCGAACAATGCGCTGCGATGCCCGAGGGAATCGAAATCCCGCGAGCGGCAGGTTCCAAATCCTGTTTTTCGATGTCCTAATGACCATGCCTGAGATGATTCTCGCTTACGATCTGGGAACCGGCGGCAATAAGGCTTCGCTGTACGACGCCCAGGGGCGATTGTTGGCGGGTGTTTTCACGCCTTATGAAACCGAATATCCCCGCGCCGGATGGCATGAGCAGCGTCCCGAGGCATGGTGGGACTCCGTCGTTCAAAGCACGCGGCAACTCTTGGCCGACAGTACTGTTGATCCGCAAAGCATCCGGGCGTTGGCCATATCGGGGCACAGTTTGGGATGCGTGCCGTTGGATTCCGCCGGCCGCCTGCTGCGAGCCTCGACGCCCATTTGGTCCGATGCTAGGCCCGTGGACGAGGCATCGCGTTTTTTTGAAAAGGTTGATCCGATCCGATGGTATCGTACCACGGGCAATGGTTTTCCGCCGCCCCACTACACGGCGTTCAAAATCCTCTGGTATCGCAACGCCGAACCGGAGATGTATCGCCGGATCGCCAAGGTCATCGGCACGAAGGATTATATCAATTATCGTTTGACGGGCCGAATCGCCACGGATTATTCCTATGCCTCGGGCAGCGGCGTTTATGATCTTATGGCTTGGAATTATTCGGACGAACTTTTAGCGGCCGCTGATTTGCCGCGTTCCTTGCTGCCGGATATCACGCCATCGACCGAAATACTCGGCGCCTTGACGGCCGAGGCTGCCGCGTTGCTGGGCTTGCCGAAAAGCGTTCAAGTGGTTTGCGGCGGGGTCGATAATTCGTGCATGGCCCTGGGGGCTCGCAATGTCGCCGAAGGCCAAGTCTATGCCTCGTTGGGTTCCTCGATGTGGATCGCCGTCACTTCGGCCAAGCCGTTGCTCGAGGATTCGGTCAAACCCTATGTGTTCACCCACGTAATACCGGGCATGTTCAATTCCGCCGTGTCGATTTTTTCCGGCGGATCGTCGCTTCGCTGGCTGCGCGATCAAATATGCGTCAATTTGGTCGAACATGCGCGCCGTGAAAATCGCGATCCCTACGAGTTGATGACCGCATTGGCCGAATGTTCACCGGTCGGCGCGAATCGACTGCTGTTCAATCCCAGCCTGGCCGGTGGATCTTCGCTGGAACCCAGCAGCGCGATACGCGGCGGTTTTTTGGGGTTGGATTTGCGCCACACCCAAGGCGATTTGATCCGCGCAACGCTCGAAGGCATTGCCATGAATCTGCGCATTGCATTGGACGAACTGCGGAAGCTGGGTAACGTAGGCAGCGAAATGATTGTCGTGGGGGGCGGCAGCCGCAGCACGCTTTGGCGACAGATTTTTGCAGACGCTTTGGAAATGGAGATCCTACGAACGAACGTCGGCCAAGAGGCCGGCTCCTTGGGCGCGGCAGCCGTCGCGGCCGTCGGCAGCGGACTTTGGCCCGACTTCGGCCCCATCGCTCAGGCACACCGAATTGAGTCAACGGCACGCCCTCAATCGGAGCATGTGGCCGTCTATCGCCGTTTGTTGCCATTTTTTCAACAAGTCCGGCAAGATTTAAGCCGATTGATGGACGTTTTTCATAAAAGTAATGTGTGAAATGGGGTTGAAGGGAGAAGACGGCTCAGCGGAGGATTCCGCTTGACTTCATGGAGATGAGTATGGCATACTGGTATTTGTTGTGGTGTTGCCCGCCTACCGCAAAAACCGCCTCGGGAGCCCGCCAAGCGGTCGTATGAAGTCAGCTTCGCGGACATCCTCTGTCCTCGTTAGGAAATAGTCTTACCCATCGAAGGAGAGCCGTCATGTTTCGGTGGTTAGTCGTTTTCTCCTGCGTTGTAATGGCTGAAGCGATGACGGCCCATGCAGCTTGCGCCGCCGCTCCCGCGCTGCTGACCGAGGCCTTGGCCGGCCCTTGGAAAGATGTGGAAGAGATCGTCTTCTGCACGCGCTCGCGTTATGACGACGGCCATTGGTATGCCAACATCGGTTATTATTGCGAAGACGAGAACCATAAAGCCTATGCCGGCAACGGCAAGCCGGACGACGGCAAACTTTGCAAACTCAATTTGCGGACCAAGGCGATTAATGTCCTGTTCGACGCCCGCGGCGGGTCGATCCGCGATCCGCAGTTGCATTACGACGGTCGAAAGATCCTGTTTTCGCATCGTCCCGCAGGCACGGATTTCTATCACCTGTATGAAATCAATATCGACGGTTCGGGGATGAAGCAACTGACCTCGGGCGATTTCGACGACTTCGAGCCGTGTTATTTGCCCGACGGCGACATGGTTTTCGTATCCACGCGTTGCAAGCGTTGGGTCAACTGCTGGATGACCCAGGTGGGAACGATCTATCGCTGTGACGCCAACGGCGGCGGCATCCATCCGATTTCCGGCAACACGGAACACGACAATACTCCCTGGGTGCTGCCCGACGGCCGCTTGCTTTATACCCGATGGGAGTATGTGGATCGAAGCCAAGTAGAATATCACCACCTTTGGACGATGAATCCGGACGGGACGGAGCAGTCGGTCTATTTCGGCAACATGCATTCGTGGCTCGTAATGATCGATGCCAAACCGATTCCGGGCACGCGCAAGATCGTCTCTTCCTTTTCGCCCGGCCACGGCATCAACGAACATGCAGGCGTTGCGACCGTGCTTTCGCCGGAGCTTGGTCCCGACGCTGCTTCCGTTCCGAAGGGTTTGCATCAGCATCCCGATACCCGCGATCCCTATCCGCTTTCCGAGCATTGTTTCCTCATGGCGCGCGATAAGCAGATCGTGCTGATGAACGCCCAGGGCGGAGAAGAAGTGATCTACTCGTATGTGGGCGAGGGCAACGTGCATGAGCCGCGTCCGATTCAGGCGCGTCCGCGCGAAGTCGTGATTCCCTCGCGCGTTGAGCCAAGCGAACCCGTGGGCCGCATGGTTCTTTCCGATGTCTACCGGGGCCGGAATATGGAAGGCATTAAACGCGGCGATATCCGAAAGCTTTTGGTACTGGAATCGCTGCCCAAGCCGGTCAACTTCAGCGGCGGCCCCGATATGTTGACTTGGCTCGGTACGTTCACGCTCGAAAGAGTGTTGGGCACGGTTCCCGTCGAGGCCGATGGCTCGGCCTACTTCGAGGTGCCGGCGAATCGCCAGGTGTTTTTCGTGGCACTCGACGAGAAAGACCTCTCGGTCAAACGCATGCAAAGTTGGTGCGGCGTCATGCCCGGCGAAACGATCGGATGCGTCGGATGCCATGAGCAGCGAGTTCAGACTCCGCGAAACCAATCGCAGGGCGCCACGCTATTGGCGCTGCGACGCAAGCCGAGCAAGATCGAGCCGTTTGTCGGTCTGCCCGACGTTGTGGACTACAATCGCGACGTGCAGCCCATTTTCGACCGCCATTGCGTGAAATGTCACGATTATACGAAGCGCGAAGGCCGGTTGATTCTTACGAGCGATCGCGGGCATGAATGGTCGCACGGCTATTTCAACCTTTTTGCGCATCGGCAAGTGGCCGACGGTCGGAACGGCGTGGGCAATCAGCCGCCGCGCACGTTGGGCAGTTCGGCCAGCGCGCTTCTGAAAAAAGCGGACGGCACCCACTACGACAGCAAACTTTCGCCCCAGGAATGGCGCACCTTGTGGATGTGGATCGAAAGCGGAGCGACCTATGCCGGTTCGTACTCCGTGCTGCGAAATCCCCCGCAGCGCGACGTTGCTGCAAGAGCGCTTGGGGAGGTTTTGGGCGGGAAAAACGAAATTTTGCAACGCCGTTGCGGCAACTGCCATAAGGCAAACACCGAGACCGCCATGCCCTACCATCGTGATTTCTCGAAAGCAAGCGCCGAAGCGCGAAGCAAACGTCCGACAGGGTACTACGAGCGGATTATCTATGAAAACGATCCCATTGGAAGACGGAGCCCAGTGATTTTGGTGAATTTCACGCGGCCGGAGTTTTCGCCTTTGCTGCTGGGGCCACTGGCCAAAGCTGCGGGCGGTTTCGGCAGTTGCGGCGATGTTTTCAAGGATAAAAACGATCCCGATTACAAGCAACTTCTCGAAGCGGCCCAGAAAAGCAAAACAATCTTCGAAGCCGTACCGCCCTACGGAATGCCGGGCTTCAAACCCAATCGAGAATACGTCCGCGAAATGAAAAAATACGGCATTTTACCGGCCTCGTTTGATATTGCGAAAGACCCGATCGACGTGTTTGCGACGGACCAAGCCTATTGGCGATCCTTTTGGCATACCCCTTCGCCGACGGCTCCCATCAACACGACAGCTTTGCAGCCTGGAGTTGCCCGATGAAGAATCCGTTCCTTGTTTCAATGAGTCTGCTGTTGTTTTTTTGCACGATCGCGGCATGTTCGATGGTCGTCGAAGCAGCCGATTTATTGGGGCCGGTTGTTGCCGTGCCCTCGCGTGACGGCGCTTGGCTGTTCGTGGCCAATGCCGAGGGGCGACAAATCGTCGTGGTTTCGACCGCCGAGCGAAAAGTCGTCGCCACGATGGAAATGCCCGCCGAACCGACGGCCCTTGCGTTGTCGGCCGACGGGCAGCGGCTCTACGTTGCTTGCGCCGCACCGAAAAGCACGGTTTGCATCGTGGATACGGCGGCCCGAAAAATCGTCGGCTCGATACCCGCGGGGCATACGGCCGCGGGGCTTGCGCTCTCGCCCGACGGCAAGCGGATGTACGTTTGTAACCGCTTCAACAACGATGTCTCGGTGATCGACATGGCAGCGGCCCGCGAGATTGCCCGGGTGCCGGTCCTGCGCGAACCCGTGGGAGCGGCGGTAGCGCCCGACGGCCGTGCGATTTTCGTAATCAACCATTTGCCGCTGGCACGCGCGGATACGGGCGATATCGCCGCCGTGGTCAGTGTGATCGACGCGGCCGCCGCGGAGCAAGCAGGGCCGAATAAAACAGCCGCCGTGACGCCGATTCCCTTGCCGAATGGCAGTTCCGGCGCTCGAGGCCTGTGCCTTTCGCCTGACGGCAAGCTGCTTTTTGTCGCCCATATTCTCGCACGCTACCAAATGCCGACCACGCAATTGGATCGCGGCTGGATGAACACGAATGCCCTGAGCATTATCGATGTGCAGGCGAAGAAATACCTCAATACTGTACTTTTAGACGATATCGACCGCGGCGCGGCCAATCCGTGGGGCGTCGGCGTCACTTCCGACGGCCGCACCATCTGTATTGCCCACGAGGGCACGCAAGAGCTGAGCATTATCAATGCAGCCGGCATGTTTGAAAAACTGCAAAAGATTGCGGATGGCTCCAAAACGGCCCAGCCGGCAGCCGGCAACTACGGTTCGCCTGGTTCAACGACATCGGCCGACGTGCCGAACGATCTTTCGTTTCTCGTGGGATTGCGGCGAAGGGTTCATCTGCCGGGCATTGGCCCTAAAGGTGTTGCTGTAATCGGTTCAACGGCTTTTGTGACGGAATTTTTCACCGACACCTTGGCGACCGTGGATTTGCAGTCCGACGCGGTTGGCCAGATCGCATTGGGGCCGAAGCCGCAACTTTCTCCCGCACGCCGCGGGCAGATGCTCTTCCAAAATGCCGACCTTTGCTTTCAGCATTGGCAGAGCTGCGAGAGTTGTCATCCCGACGGCCGGGCCGACAGCCTGAATTGGGATCTTATGAACGATGGCATCGGGAATCCAAAGAACACGCGCAGTATGTTCCGCGGCGCGCCCGGCGGACCCGTGATGGCCTTGGGAGTGCGCGAAAATACCGAGTCGGCGGTGCGTGCCGGCATCGCCCATATTCAATTCGCCGTGCGACCCGAGGAAGAAGCCCAGGCGATCGATGCCTACCTGAAATCCATTCGCCCCGTCCCCAGTCCATATTTGATCGAGGGAAAACTCAGCCCCGCCGCGGAACGCGGTAAGCAAGTCTTTTTCGACCGGCGAGCAGGCTGTGCCTCGTGCCATGCGGAACCGGGGTATGCCGATGGCAAAATGCACGATGTCGGCAGTGCCGGTCCCAACGATCGGCCCGGCAGCAAGTTCACCACGCCCAGTTTGTTGGAAACTTGGCGCACGGCCCCCTATCTGCACGACGGCCGACACCTGACCATCAAGGAATTGATCGTCCAAGGCAAGCACGTGGCGGGCAAGGGCGAATTTGATAAGCTTTCCGAACAGGAAATCAACGATTTAGTCGAATTTGTATTGTCACTCTAAGAAGTATCTGGAATCATCATGGCTGCTTTTTCAATTCGCAAAGCATCGAACGAAGGCATCGGCTATTCCGTAGTCGATCTGAACGACGTTCGTCATGTCTTTGCGACGGCCGTCCCGCGCAGCGGCAATACGCTGCGCGAACAGGCGGCCGACGCCCTGGGCACCATCGAGGCGGTCGCACGCGAAGAGGGCAGCCGCGGAGCCATCATCCATCAAACCGTTTTTCTGGCCAACGATGAAGATACCGACGAATGCCGCCGCATCATCCGCGATTTTTATGGCCGGGATCTGCCCGCTACCAGCTACGTGCCGCAACCGCCGTGCGAAGGGAAGCTTCTGGCAATCGAGTGCTTGGGCGTCGGGCAAGAGCGCGGCCGCGTCGAGATCGAGCGCGTCAGCGAGCAACTCGTCGTGGCCCGGCATAACGGCATCGCCTGGGCACATTGCGCCCAGGCCGTTCCACCGCCACACATCGACGGCGTTCACAAGGGCCTGTTGAACAGTTTCGACCAGGTGAAATCGCTTCTCGACCGCGTCGATATCCGTTTCGGCCAAGTGATTCGCACGTGGCTTTACTGCGGTGCCATCGGTCGGCGCGATACCGAGTTGCCGCGTTACCAAGAGCTGAATCAGGCACGGAGCGAGTTTTTCCAAAACATCCGTTTTCTTGAAGGACGCTTGCCCCAGGAGCGTTGCGGCGTGGTCTATCCGTCAAGCACGGGCATCGGCGCCGAAGGGCAAGGCATCGTGCTTAGTGCGATCGCCTTGGCAACCGATCGGCAAGATATCGTCGCTGTGCCGTTGGAAAATCCGCGTCAGATATCCGCCTACGACTATTCGCGCATTTCCAGCCCCATCAGTCCCAAATTCTCGCGGGCAATGGCGCTCTCGTGCGGCGATTATGCGACGGTCTTCATCTCCGGCACGGCCAGCATCGTCGGCGAAGAGACGCGGCACATGGATGACGCGGTCGCCCAGACGCGCGAAACCCTGGACAACATCGCCGCGCTGATTTCCGAGGAAAATCTTGCCCACCACGGATTGCCGGGCTTGGATATCTCGCTCGAATCACTGGCGATGGTCCGCGTCTACATCAAGCGGTCCGAAGATTTCGCCGCCGTTCGGGCGGTCTGTCAAAAACGTCTCGGCGAGTTGCCCACCGTCTACGTGACGGCCGACGTCTGCCGTCCCGAACTTCTCGTGGAGATCGAAGGCGTCGCCGTCGCCGGGCGACGATAGTTGTCGGTTAGTAAGTGGCAACCTGCTATCAATCCGCTCCAAATATCGGAGAGGATCGAGGCAAAATCTTAGTATACGCTGCTATTAATTGCACAGCCATCGTTGCGGGCTCCCAGGTGGGAGTGGGTTAATGCATCGATTGAATAACTGATTGTGTGTATCGATCCATCGCAAAAGACAAAATTGCAGCCCGCCGCATGGGCGCTGCCAAACCGGTTGGAGTTGGTAACCGCGGGAGTGTCTTGCAACGGCGTCCACGATAGCTCCACATTGTCGGCATTATAATAACATGATCGTCCCACGTCATTTTGCGAGCCAGTATAAGGGCTCCAGTCATCTCCGCCGTCTTGACCGGTCGTGTAGTAGTCCGGATTGATGTATTTCTCGCCGGCGAGATAAGTGTTGCTTGTGCCGTCCCTGATGTCAGCCATGGTAACGATGCTTCGACGGTAGGCGATTCCATTGTACGCAGTGGTCGGAAGCCATTGGAATGTATTGTTGTCAACAACAGTCGTTGATTCAGGGCCGTCAATCTGACTGTCCTCGACGAAATTGGGATTGCCGATTGAAATGGCGTAATCGTTCTTGGCAAAGAACGCAGTCTTATCAGCATTCTTCGTGGTGAAACCGTAAATATTCGGATAGGCGATGCTGGTCCTCCGTGAGGGGCAAATCATTGCGGCAAGCGGGGTGGTGATCATTGTTGCCGAGGCTGCCGTGCGCGTGGGTGTGGTTGATGCTGATTTCCCACTTGGCAGATCGTGAAGTGATTGCTGCTCCAGAAACGGCAGGATGTTGAAAATCCAACCGCCGGGCTGCTGAACGCCAAATCCTCGATCCGGATCGCCGATCCAGGTGCCGCCCCAACCGCCGGTCGGCATGTGACCATGCTGTTGTTCATGGTTCAGGCATGCCAGTCCGACCTGTTTGAGGTTGTTCGAACATTGCAGCCTTCTCGCTGCCTCTCGCGCCGATTGAACAGCCGGAAGCAATAGTGAGATAAGAATGCCAATGATGGTTATCACCACTAATAGCTCCACCAAGGTAAATGCGGTTCTGTATGATATTCGTTTCATTGCATCACCGTTCTGAATCCATAAATCACCACAGAGGATGCAGAGGTCACAGAGAAACACAATTACGGATTTCTGTATGCACCTCTGCTTCCCCGTGGAATTATTGATACCGACATTGCCAATGTTCCAGATTCAACCGCAAACGCGACTGTTTTAGCCGAATTTGCCTGCCTGATTGGCCGCCGAACGGTTCATGAGCAATGCAGGACGCAATAACGTCGCTTATTACTACCGCTTTCGCCATGCATAGGCTAGCAGACCAATTAGGCCTATCAACAGCATGAATAATGATGTTGGTTCTGGTATGGCATTGCCCTTGAACGCCACTTCACCGTACTGCATGCAATTGCTAACGTCACGCTGTCCCGTGATGAGCAATCGGTAGCTCGTATAGCTGGTTGAATTCGACGCGAGGGACACAAGACTACCCCAGGCATTCCGGCCTGGATCAGTGGCTACGCCACTCGTTCCTGAATAGATCAACGTCCAACTGCTTCCCAAGGTCAGGGCATCTTCCGTGGCATTCGAACCTTCGATCGTGATCGACATTGGGTCGCGTTCGGGAGCGTCCTCCGCTGTGCCAATATAGAGCCCGGTCAAGATGGATGCGCCCATAGAGGGGGTAACGTAAAAGCCGGTTCCGACGCCCTTGGTTGCGGACGATTCGCTTTCGGAGCCATTCCCAAAGTTCAAATACTTAGAGTAGATACTATTGTCAATTGCGTTTGCAGGTAGAAGGCCGTAGGCACCTCCGGTCTGATCTGAGTTTGAAGCGGTGCTGTTGCCGCCGGCCGTCGTATTCCAGATTGCATAAATCGGATCACCCGCTTGTGTGATGTTGATGGGGTCGGCCTTCAACGCATGGACTGATAACACAACCGCAACGACTACCGCAACACATGCGACATGATTCATTCTACGCGACATAACTTGATCTCCTAGGAAAATAAATTTGTAAGATAACAGCAACCACAATAACCTTTGCACTCTTCCGTTGTGTTCGGCCACTCCTGTGACGATGCTCAGAACTACGCGATCTTATCGAGCTTGTGTTTTGTAGCGTGATGTGCGCAACCTGACATCGCAATCTTGAGCCCCACACAGGAATTTGCATGAGCGTATTTAGCCCAAGGTATTACGCTTGATGAACTTTCGCCTCCTTTCAATCGGTGGCTTTATTGCCACGGTTCGTCTTCTTTTCAGTTGAAGGAAATAGATAAAGCTTTTGAATAGCGGCAGGTGGCAGTGCATGGTGGAAGATGACCAATTCGTCGATCCGCCCTCGCCAATAGCCTGGGTTGACGGGATCAGGAGTAACGCCATCATCGCTAAGCTTGCATCCGATAGCTAACTTTCTCACTGGCGATGGATACACCAGCCCCCGGCATGGAACCGCACCAACCTCTTTTCCATTGCGATACAATCGTGCCCTAGTCCTATCGACGATCAACGCTACGTGTTGCCAGACATTGATCGGCAACGGGCATGCCGGCCCCTCTCGCAGTTCGATCCGCGTCCCATCAGCTTCGCAAAGAAAGACATGTAAATCTTCACCATCTTCTGACAAGCCAAAATGAAATTGTCCTAGCATTCCATTACCCCAGTTCTTGGCAATGGTTGCCCAGGAGGATCGACTCTCTGCATAAACCCAGGCCGCAACTGTTAGTTGGCTGTTTTGCGATTGTGGATACTCTGCAATCACTGCGTAATCGCCTACCATGATGCCGCGCAGATGGAGAGCGCTGCCAAAACGGCCATTCAGCCATAACATACCGGTGTTCGTCCCCAAATGAATCGTTCCATGCCGGTTTTGTGCAGCCGAATCCAGTACAACGAGTTGATCTTTGTGATGTATGGGCCGCTCCATGCGATAATAGGCTGCCGGTTGCAGCGATAGGATGAGAGCGGCATAGGCATCGGATACTGTTTGACGAGAATCGGTCGACAGCGGCATGACACGAACGAAACCACTATTGCCCGATCCATGATGCTTAGGAACCGACAATCGTATTGCATTCCTATCAACGTGGGCGATATGCCCCTGTCGCACAACCGTTGCCCCGTTGCTGCCTTTATTCTGCATATCCGCCAAAGCCACACTGACTTCTCCGACAAACACCTCTGTTTCGGTATTTCCCTCACCGTTGACAGCCACGCCGAACTCCGTGCCCAGATCGGTCACCGTGGCGATGGGAGTTTTTATAGTGAATAGCGGATAGTGGATGGTGGATAGTGAGGGATTAGGGATTAGGGATTGGGGATTAGTGTCTGGTCCCCTCTCCCTTTGGGAGAGGGTTAGGGTGAGGGCGGGTTGGGGACTAGAGGTTGGGGATTTCGGGATTTCGGGATTTATTTCACTAGCCACTGACCACTGACCACTGGCCACTGTCTGCTGACCCATGATCCCTGACCTCTTACTCTCCCCTCTCCCCTCCCCTCTCTTCTCTAATCTCGCCGTCAGCTTGCCAATCGACAAAAAACCTCCGTCGTGGGAGTCAACCTCGTAGGTCACTGGTCCTTGGAGGATGACGGTTGCTCCGGTGTCGTAGGTGATTTCCATCAAACCGGAGGCGATCGCATACTTGCGGCCCAGCGGCACTCCGTTCCCCTTCTCGGTCGAAGTGTTGATGTCGGCCCATTGAACGTCGGCCATGCCCGTGACGCGCCCGACATATTTGAGGTCCGAGGGGACCGTCGTGTGGCTGGGAAAAACGCCGGACGACCGCGACGCATCGTGCGCAAGCTGTTGATGGTGCGTTACGTAAACCAACGAACCGGCCAAGAGACCTAGGGCTGTGATCACCGTGGCTATCAACAATGAAAACGGAATTTCCTGCGAGAAAAAGCCGACGGTGCCGTGCAGAATATGGGAAAAGACGCCGAAAGCAGGCGGCGGCATAATCTCGGAATCCGAGCCGGCGTGCCGTTTGTTTTCCTCATCGCTAATTGCAGGAGACGCCGTTGAATGCGGAGCTTGAATGGATTGCAACACCTTGTCGCGGCATCGTTCTAGGCAAAACGTCCTAAAAAGCTGGGCGTGCATCCGCATATACAAAAGGTAAGCATCACAGGTCTGCTCGTCCTCGTGCAGAATCGCGTCTAACTGCTCGGCTTGCTCGGTATCGATCGTGCCGTTGCAGGCGGCCTCGAAAAGCGTCCAAACTTCAGAATGGGGAGTTTGTTCGATTGTCATGCGTCCGTCCCCCGATCCATGGCCCGCCGGATGCAATCGAAAAGAGAACGCCGAATGCGCGACAACGAATTGTAGGTGCTCTGAACCGTCCGCCCGATTTCCTCGGCAACGAGTTTAATCGCTTGCTCCTCGCCGTAGCACAGTTGCACGAGACGCCGGTCGGATTGGCTCAAACGCTCCATGCATTGGATGAGTGCGTCGGGCAGCTCCACAATGGCCGCCCGAGGCAAATTCGCCTGTTTTTCGGCCAGCATTGCGGCGGTATCCGATGTCAGGAACTTTTTATAGCGTCGCTGCGTGCGTTGGAAATTCAAAGTCAGAAGCCGCGCCGTGGCGAATGCCCAATGCGAGAATTCGGTCCGTTGCTCATACTCCTCGAATTTCGTCCATAGAGTCATCGCGGTTTGCTGGTAGAGATCCTCGGCGTCTTGCAGGTTCCAAACCAATGCGAGAATGTAGGAAAACAACTCCTTTTCGCACCCTGCCAACAGCCGGGCAAACTCCTCGCTGCGGTCATCCGTTGGTGCGGTCATAACAAGACTTTCAGAGGGGTTGCAACAACCATTATTCGTGAAAGACGCCTTGGCAGTCGCTTCTTCCCATGTTAATTGGGGCACGCACGATTACCAAAATCGGAGGAAACATTCAGGCTGCGTTTTCACAGCGGTTTCGGTCGTTTCCTCATTCCCTCTTCTTATTCATGTACGCTTGGCGGAAAAACTAACGCGCATTCCGGATGAAAATGTTCGGCGGATGCCGTATCCCATTGCCTGGCATGAAGTTGCAGCGTATTGGCTAGCCAATTGGCCAGCACAACGATTGGGGTGTGTCCAAACAACTGCTCGATGGGTGCCGAAGAAAGAATTCCAATTTTTGGCCCCCAACGACGTATCTTGTCGGATTACGATGGAACTATGGATACCGACATTGCCAATGTTTCAGTTTCAACCGCAAACACGGCTGTTCCAGCCGAGTTTGCTGCCTAATTGGCCGTGGAACGGTTCATTAGCAATGTAGGACGCAATAAGGGCGGTTTGGTGGCCCTTGGGATTCAAGGGGTCTGGCGATGAGCAATAACTCGAAAACCGACGAGTTCGTGGCTTTGTATACCAATAGCCAGCGGCAGATCTACGCCTATATCCGTTCCCAGGTTTTGAGTCCTATCGACGCCGATGACATTCTCCAAGAAACCAGCGCCATTCTCTGGCGCAAGTTCGATGAGTTTCGGCTGGGGACCGACTTCGTCCGTTGGGCATGCCGCATCGCTCGACTCGAAGTGCTCGCCTATCACCGTCACCATAAACGTTGGCTTTCGATCTTCAGCGACGAAGCGGCCGACGTACTTAGCGCGAAAGTTTTGGAATTGAGCGACTCGGTCGTTTTTCGTGCCGAAGCGTTAGCAGAATGCAGCAGGCGACTTTCCGACCGGGACCGCGAAATCTTAAAACTTCGCTACCAGTTGAACCAGAGCGTCACTGAAATCGCGGAAAATCTCGGCCGGACCGAGTCGGCCGTCTATAAGTCGCTTCAGCGGATCCATGACGAACTGTTCAAGTGCATCGAAAAAACGATTTCCAGCAAGAATTAAAGCATGACATTGCCAGGCGACCAATTCGAAGAACTAAGCGAGCTGAGTGCGGCGGTGCGCGAGGATCGTTGCACGCCTGAGCAAGCGTCGCAGTTGAACGCCCGGTTGATCGACGATCCCTCGGCGTGCGACATCTACGCCCGCTACGTTCTTCTAGAGGCGATGCTCGAATTCGAGCTTGGGGCGGGCCGACGCCCGGCAGAGCCGTCTCCGCGTTTCCATACGCCGATTTTCTCCCTTTTTTCGGCTACCTATCATGGTACGGTCAGCTTCTTCTCGCAGGAAATTCCCTTTGCATTATTGATGGCGACCATAGTGATGAGTTTAGGCCTGTTGGTCGGTTCGATGATCTACGTGACGCACCATCAGCAGATTGCCGAGGACGTTTCGGCGTCTCCGTCCGCATGGTCTACGAGAAAAGCCGACATTGAATTCGTCGGCCGGGTAACCGGAATGGTTGATGTGCGATGGTCGGACATCGACACCTCGACCGAACGCGGCAACGGCGTTCCTCTGGGCCGCAAGTATGCGATGGCCTCGGGGCTGATGGAAATCACCTACGACACCGGTGCGAAGGTGATCCTGCAAGGGCCTGCGACCTACGAGGTTGACTCCCGCGACGGAGGGTATTTGTCGATTGGCAAGCTGACGGCGAGATTAGAGAAGAAGGGGTCAGGGGTCAGGAGTCAGGGGTCAGAAAAAGTGGCCAGTGGTCAGTGGTCAGTGGCCAGTGCAACAAATCCCAAATCCCAAAATCCCGCAATCCCGAAATCCCAAATTTCCAATCCCCAATCCCCCGCCTCCATCTTCGCCGTGCGAACGCCCACCGCTACGGTCACCGACCTTGGCACGGAGTTCGGCGTTGAAGTGCAAGAATCGGGCGTAACCACGGCACATGTGTTTCGCGGCACGGTTCGATTCCAAGCGGTCTCCGGCAATGGAATGGCGGATAGCCCAGGGGAAATCTTGCATGAGAACCAATCGGCCCGCGTGGGAAAGAACATGGATCAACAGGACAAAGCCGATCAAATAAAGGTATTTGCCACGCCCGCCAAAGTAACCCGTTTTGTGCGTTCGATCCCCAAACCATTGATCAAGATGTTGGATCTGGTTGATGTGGTGGCCGGTGGAGATGGTTTTTCCGGCCGGCGAAACGCAGGCATCGATCCGACCACAGGCGCTCCCACGGAAACGCCACCTCCTTTAACGGCATCGAGTTTCATCGGTGACGGGAAGTATCATCGTGCCCAAGGGCTGCCGTTCGTCGACGGCGTATTCATTCCCAATGGAGATACCGAACCGGTGCAAGTCGATTCCGCCGGCGATACGTTTGCACTCTTCGGCAAAACCACGAATGCCACGGCCGGACATATCTGGGCCGGCGGCATATTGCCGGGCGAAGATCAACGCAAATGGTTTCAAGTGCCGGCCAAGCTGAACGACATCGATTATTCTTCCCCCAATCACACCGTTCTCGGCATGCATGCCAACAAAGGAATCACCTTTGATCTGGAAGCTATCCGTCAGGCGAACCCCGGTTGGAAAGTCACGGGTCTTCGCACCATAGCCGGGAACACAGGCGCGTCAAAAGCTGAAATATGGATACTCGTCGATGGCCATCTACGTTTCCGGCGGCGGGATGTGACGGCGTCGAACGGTGCGTTTCCCGCGATTATCCCCCTGGGCGATAGCGAACGCTTCCTCACGCTTGCGGCCACCGACAGCGGAACGGGCATCCCTTGCTGCTGGACCATGTTTGGTGATCCGCAACTCGAACTGCTGTCGCATGAACTCAAACCGAAAAAATAAGGTAACGAAAATGCGTCTTTCTCCCTTTTTCGATTAGGAGCTAGCTCGACGAAAGCATAAATGTGAATCGCGTCCATTGTCGGATCAGTGTTTATTCCCATCTACATTTTGTTGGAGACTTACCCATGTGGAAGAGTAGAATCGCCCCATTATGCGTGATTGCAGCAATGTCGCTCGGACAAAGTTATGCACACGCGGAACCCATTACCATTCAAAATGCATCCTTTGAAGACACGGATGCATCTGCTTCACCCTATTATGTCGCGAATAGCGCGGCCCATTGGACAACCAACGGGTATTGGATCGCTACCATCTACAATACTGCCGAATCACCACACGGCGCTGCCTATACTGGCGTGGACGAGAGTCAATACCTCGGAATTTCTTCTTGGGCGACTGCCGTAGACCAGATATTGTCGGATACCTTTGAAGCTGGGAAGACCTACAAACTCACGGCAAGCTTATGCGCATCGAGCTCCGATCACAGCAATACGACAGCCACTGTGGCGGTAAGGCTTTTTTACGGCGATTCGGAAGAGCCCAGCACAATGGCTGCTAATACCGTGGGCACTATTGAACAACAAATCGGCTCTCTCAGCACATCAGCAATGACGGACTATTCCGTTACCATTACAAGCGATGCGATTGCCACCGCTGGCGCAGTCGGTAAAAAAATCGGCATCGAAATTGCAATCCCAACCAATGGCCCTGGCGCGAACTTCGGCGTAGACAATATCCGGCTGGATATTGTTCCCGAACCATCCGCCATTGTTTTATTTAGTACAGGCATTTTGGGACTATTGGCCTACGCCTGGCGGAAGCGAAAATAGATTTATAATTTATGATTTCTAATTTCTCATTGGAGGTCATTTTACTCGTTCCGAAGCTCCGGCTTCGGAACGGCAATCCCCGAAGCTTTGCTTCGTGGATTGTCGAGGAATAACCGATTATCGAAGCGGAGCTTCTTGAAATTGCGTTCCCAAGCCGGAGCTTGGGAACGAGGGTAAACATTCACTCGTTCAAAACTTTTTACTCGTTCCGAAGCTCCGGCTTCGGAACGGCGATCCTCGAAGCATTACTTCGCGG
>CAYWGR010000023.1:8847-41427 GCA_964458015.1 uncultured Planctomycetaceae bacterium | reverse complement strand
GCAGAACCTTGCGGACCGTCTCAATTTGGTGGGGCAGATGTACGACCCCGGTCAGCCCCTCCAGGCAAAGCAACTGGACAAAATCACGCAACAGATGAAGTTGCCAGTATTCCAGGTGCAGACGCAGAGGTGCCGGATCGCCGGTCACAAGCCCATCGGGTGGAGGCAGGACACGAAACGTAATGGGTATCCCAGCAGTGGTGCAAAAACCATCGCCGGCCTGATGCACTGCGGAAGAAGAGCCTGATTGAGCAATATGGGTGGTCACGAGTCCGTTCCTCGACCGAATGTAACTCCTTGCGGCGGGCAGAGTCCGTCGAAAGATCCTTGAAGTCTACTTCCCACTACCTTTCAGCAGCTTTTCGGCCGCAAAAGCCGACCGGGATGCCGCATTGATCGGCCGCCGATTCGCCTGGCACCAGCGCACCAGTTCCTCAACGTCGACATCCACTTTTGTTACGTCGAGCCCTTTGGCCCGAATACCTTGCAGCGTCTTTTCTGCCTCGCGGCTCCACTCCTCCCAAGTTTCCTCCAGGTCGGCCCGATCTTCAGAAACCTCTTTGAGCCGATCCCACTGATCCGAACGATACCATGCGGCACCGATAACCGACGTCGATCGGCGTTTTTCTATCTTATCAAAGTGTCTTCGTATGGCCATCATTCATCGCCTTCGGCCGTTCCACGCTAATTGTTCGTCAGTTTAGGAAAGTTCCCTTGAGTTGACAAGTGGGCAAGATGTCTTGAATTTGGGGAGACATCAGATGTGGGACGCCCAAGAAGGAAGCACTCGACTTCCTGTCTTTTTGGAAGCTTGGTGATCGCTGCGCCTGTGGTCATGAAGCTCACACGACGGTTCTTATTGGAAGTTGCCACCACCGCTCCGCTCTATGCGGCCGTGCGTCTCGTCGACCACGACCATGAAGCTCAACGTGGGCCCCGTGTTGGCCACACGTGGCGTTGGTTACGGAAGCCGCGGAACACTTCCGGCTTTCCAGACCGTTGCAACACTCACAAACGTGGCGACCGAAAGGGACACGGGCGAAGACGCCGCTCCATCGGGATTTAACACATGATGAGTTCGACATCCAAGCGGGGCCCGATGGCCCGACATACGGGCCGAAAGGCGACTGCATGCCAAGCAACAAGAGACTTGACAGCATGACGGATTCTCATCTTCAGTCGTGGCCTTCGGCTTGCTAGACTGGTTGCATGGCAACTACGTTCTCAACGCCGACATTGACCATCGGACTCCGCCGAAATCCGAGCATGAAAAGGTGCTTCACTTGGTGCTCTGAATTTGAGCCAGGTGAGCGCCCTGGTGTCATACTGGCTGCCGCTCAGCGGCACGAATCGGCACTGTTTGCACCGAAAGGCCTACCATCAGGTGGCATGATGGCTGCCAAAGAAGTAGACGTAAGCCGCGACGGACTCGGGAGATACGGCACCTTATCGTTACCAATTGGCACGAACCGTCACGAGTGGCATCGAAACGGCAGAAGAGAGAAGAAGTATCCCCGACAAGGTTCGAACTTGTAACCTTCGGCTTCGGAGGCCGACGCTCTATCCAATTGAGCTACGGGGACGCAAACGCATATATGTCAACAGCTTACGATCAGTAAGTGCGGTTAGCATACTTTCTGTTTGTCCAATATAGCTATTTATGATTGAGCTTTCAATGACTACCGAAAAAAGGGGATCTGTTCGGCAGAATGTACCTTCTTGCCGCGATACTTTGGAGTTGACATTGTCGCCTAATCTCGAAATCGCCACGAGGTAGGGCAAATCGCATGAATTTATGTAGAAAAGCAATCGATTGGCCTCATTAAGTAATGTCGGGAGAGTGCGATACCGATCGAGTTTGGTCGCCAAAAACACGGCAAACAAGGATTCTTTGGCCCAGCACTATCCGACTTTTCTGACCTAAGCCCCGAATATCCTTGTGTCCCATTCCCTGCCCAACAAGTCGATCTGCCGATACAATGGGGGAGATGACAATACAATCCTCACCCATCCATCGTGTGGCAGTAATCGGCGGAGGCATTGCCGGCTTGGCGGCTGCGCATCGCTTGCAAGAATTGCATCCCCAGGGTCAAATGATCCTGATCGAGGCAAGGCCTCGGCTGGGCGGCGTTTTAAGCACCGTTCATGAACAGGGCTTCGAGGTCGAGCAGAGCGTTGACAACTTTATCACGACCGTTCCCTGGGGAATTGATCTTTGCAAACGCCTAGGGCTGGCCGACCGACTTGTGCAAACGAACCCGGCTTACCGCCGCACGTTTGTAGTACGTCGTGGCCGTTTACATCGGTTGCCAGACGGCTTTCTGATGATGGCCCCTACGCGCCTTTGGCCTTTGGCGGTAACGCCGATTCTGAGTCCACTGGGGAAACTGCGGGCAGCTTTGGAGTATTTTATACCTCCGTCGGAAGATGACGCCGACGAAAGTATGGCCGGTTTTGTTCGACGCCGGTTGGGCCGCGAGGTTTTCGACCGTCTGGTCGAACCGCTTGTTAGTGCGGTTTATGCCGCGGATCTGGAAAAGCTCAGCGTATTGGCCACATTGTCGCGATTCCGCGAGATGGAACGTAATCATGGCAGCTTGATCCGAGCCATGCGGCATCAGATGAAGACTCGTCCTCGCGCAGGATCCGAAAGCGGAGCCCGCTACAGCATGTTCGTCACGTTGGAGGATGGGCTGGCAAGTCTCGTCGATGCGATTACCGCCCGGTTGCCGTCAAATAGCGTTTATCTCAATACCGCTGTTACACAAATCGAACGTCATGGCAATAGCTGGCAAATCTGGACGAAAGATTGTGGGCAAAGGGCAGAGAGTGAAGAACGGAGCGGGGCAAGCGACGGTTCGCATGTTGCAAATCAGAAGTCGCAATTACATAGTGCCGCAAATTCCCAATCCCCAACCACCGATTCCTCATTTACCTGCGATGCCCTGATCCTCGCCACGCCTTCGCCGACAACCGCCGCCTTGTTGCGGCCGTTCGACGCTGCTTTGGCCGATGATTTGGCTTCCATCAACCATTCCGGCACGGCCATTGTCTCGTTTGGTTTTGCAAGCGAGCAGATTGGTCATCCGATGGACGGCATGGGCGTCGTTGTTCCGAAGATCGAAAACAGCCCGATTTTAGCCTGTAGTTTCAGTAGCCGCAAATATCCCCACCGAGCTCCGGAGGGAAAGGAATTGTTGCGCGTTTTTGTCGGCGGCGCAAGTAGGCCGGAACTGGCCACTATGGACGACGAGCCGCTAAAATCGCTGGTCTTGCGTGAACTGTCGAAGCTATTGCGCATTCGCGGCGAGCCATGCTACTGCAACGTGGCTCATTGGCCCGGCACGATGCCGCAGTATTACGTGGGACATCGAGAATTGGTCGCGCGCATCGAAGCACGGGCGGCGGCTTTGCCTCATCTCTATCTTGCGGGCAACGCCTATCATGGCGTCGGATTGCCCGACTGCGTTCACAGCGGTGAATTGGCGGCCGAACGTGCCTTGAAAGCAGCGTCGATCATGCAATGATCGCGGACTACTCGTTGAGTTCCGCTAGTCTTCGCTCGATTTTGCTGCGTGTCAAGCCGCTAGCGTCGCGGAGAGCCCGCTGATACCAATAGATGGCTCTGTGGCGTGCGAGAGATTGGCCGGTTTCGTTGGCCGTTTTACGCGCATCACACCAAAGATCGGCTAGGCCGACCATTTCGCTCGGGGTGCTTGGCTCGTGATCAAGTTCAATCTTGGCCGCATTCCGTAATGCTGCATCGCTGCACTTCATCAAAAGCGGAAGCCCTCGTGACCAGTGATTCTTCACCAAGCAATAGTAACGAGCGGCCGCATAATTTGCTTCTGGATCGTCGGGGGCCGTAGCCAGTTTTTTTTCCGCCTCCAAAAGCCCCTGTCGCAACGTCCTCCGATGTTCAATCTCTTTCAACAAAGCAGTGGTTTGCTTGATGGTCGATGCATCGCGAGCTTTGCGCGCCAGATCGCGAGCGACATCGGTCAATAGTTTTGCTTGGGAGTATTCTTCTTGATTATCCGCCGATTTGGCCATTTCCAACGCCATGCGGCCGATCGCCTGATTGGCTACCGCATCGCGCGGTTTCTTGGCTGCTTTCACAAGTGTGTCGATAGCCACCTCGCGCGAATCCAATCGAAACTCATTGCCCAGGGCTTCAAAAATGCCGGGCAGCAAATTGGTTTCGCCTACGGCCAACGCCATGTCGCGAGCTTCGCTGTAAAGCATATAACGAGCCGCTGGATTATCGCGGGTGTCAGCGGCCTGTTGCGCTAGCAGCCGCGCCAAGTTTCTCTTCTGCTCGCGATCTTTCGCATTCAAATAGCGATCCTTAAGCAATTCCCGAATTTCCTTCAGTGCGGCGGCCTGAGCGTTGGCATTCGGCACGGGATGCCGCGAATCTTTCGGCGGTTTCGGAGGCTCTTCCTTCGGTTCTTTCTTTTCGGATTCATCTACCGCGAGGACGGCTTTTTTGGGTTTAATGGGTTTTGGCTTTTCAGAACCCGAAGCCTCCGGCTTGGCGGTTTTATCCGGCGTCGATGGAATACCAGATTGCAATTTCGGCTTTTCAGATGCCGCACTTATTTTGGGGACAGGCTCCCCCGCAGATTTTTCCGTAACCGGCGGCAATACGGCCGGGGAAGAGGCAATGGCGTCTTCGATAATTTCGGCTTCTTGTTCTTTCAAACTTTTTGCGTGGAGAACCGCAAAGATAATCCCCAGCAATAACAACGCAATGATACTCAGGGCAACAATGGGAAACCAAAGATTTGTTGGTTCTTCCGAAAGCTCTGCCTCCAATAGCGGCGGCTCCGGCATGAAGTCAGGCTCTGACATCGAGCCCGCAGCCGGTTCGGAAGCCGGCGCCGTCGCCGATTCTTCAACCGAAGAAGCATTACCAGTTTCCGATGCAACCGCGGCTGCCGCCATTGGCATGGCCTTCTGGCTTTCCTCGACGCGCAATTGGGCATCGTAGGCCGCTTTTTTTTCGGCATTCAAAAGGCAGATCTTGGCCGAGGCCAGCTCATTGAGCAGCTTTTGCGATTGGGACAAATGCACGCCGGTCTGAAACGTCCGAACGTGCGACATCTGCCGATCGGCCGCATTGACCAAGATCTCGGGGTCGCTCTCGAACAGGGCAACTCCCAACAGCCGATAATGGTTTGGCGGCCGCTCGGGTTCGCGGATGCCAAGCCACTGAAGATAGGGATCGAAATTATCCGCCATATACCCCAATTATGCAGCCTGGAGGCCGGTGCTGCAAGGTCGGCTAAATTACGGCGAATTTCGGGCTTGCAACGTCTGCGTCACCCCTCGGGCGACCTGCATGGCGGCATTCAGCATGGTATCGCCGTTCCCCATGATCTGGCCGTTGACCGGCCGGGCAGCGGAACGGACCATGACATCCGGTTCGACGCCAACTTGGCTATACGGACGTCCGTTCGGCGAGAAAAATTTGGCCGTGGTCAAACGCACGCCGGCCGTCGAATCTTCCAAGGGGAAAATCCCTTGAACCGAGCCTTTGCCGAAGCTCCGAACGCCGACGATCGTGCCCCGGCGGTGATCGCGGATCGCGCCTGCGAAGATTTCGGCCGCGCTGGCGCTGTCTTGATCGATCAATACCACCAAGGGGATCTTCCACTTGCTTTGTTCATGCGCTGAATAGGTGAAGTCTTCTTGGGCGCTGCGGCCGTGTGTCGAAACGATCACGCCGCGTTCCACGAAGCGATCGACTACTTCGACCGCTGAAACCAACAAGCCGCCGGGATTGCCGCGCACATCGATCACCAAACTCTTCATGCCTTCGCGATGAAGTTTCCAAAGCGCGGCGTCCAAATCGCGGGCCGTCGTCTTTTGGAAACAGGTAATCTTGAAATAGCCGATGCTGTATTGCGGATCAATAACGCTCACTTGATCGACGCTGGGCACTTCGACCCGGCGACGTCGCACGGAAAGCTGCCGGGGCGCCTGGCCCGCGGCACTCAAGGTTAAAACCACGCTGCTGCCTTCCTCGCCCTGCAACAGATTGGCCGCCTGATCCGTCGTTAAATCCTGCGTCGAACGCCGATCAATTGCCATAATCTTGTCTTGCGGACGAACCCCGGCCTCTTCAGCAGGACTTCCACTGATGACGCGAACAATAACCAAATCGCCGTCCTGCACTTTCAGTTCGAGCCCAAGCCCCACAAAATTGCCTTCAATCTGGGCATAAACCTCGTTCAACTGGTCGGGTGTCAGATACGTGGAATACGGATCCAAGGCGTTCGTTGCGCCGCAAAGGAATTCGAGCACGACTGCGGCCGATGGAATGGCCAGCCGTTGTTGGGCCTTGCGGGCTGCCGCCGCCACGACGTTCCGCGCGTCGGCACGGCTGCCGATCATCTGAGATCCAAGGATATCGCGCAACTCGGCGCGATACTCGTTGATTTCATCCCGATATTGCTGGGGAATGTTGCGATCAACGAAGCTGGGCTCGCTCAAGGCAATGTTCAGGTTATTGACGCCCCGCTCGACCAACTCTTTCCAATGCGGCACGTCAACATAGTGCGATTCGATCTTCAAAAGCACCTGGCTGTATAACTCGAGGGATCGCTCCGTCGAAAGACGCAGCACCGATTCGCAGAAACTGCGGTCGGCATAACGCCGTTCCAGATCGTAATGGAGCCGCGAAGTATTGAAACGTTCGCGCAGGGATGTCTCGTTAGGGTATTTGCAGATACCGTCTTCGTACAGCGATAGGGCTTCCCCCCAACGTCGTTGTAATTCCAACCGCTGCCCGCCGCGTAACATATCGGCAATGTCGCCGCGCGGATCGGAGATGGTGATCGTTGTCGGAAGTTGTGCGGAGGCCGTGGAAAGGACCGACGGCAAAACAACGACCGCACTCAGAAAAAGCCAGAGAATACAGACCCGATGTCGCATGGTGGCATCCGTCGTTAGGTGCGCAACTAAAATTCCCCGAGAGGCATTCTGAGTCGCGCGGGGGGGTATATTCGGCGGCGAGCAGGCCGGGAAACGGGTCCGGTTTCCCGACCTTGTTTTAGCATAGGCCATTTTTTGCATGGCGTCAAAAAACGGATGCCGATTTTTCGACGAATATCCGTCAAATCCACTACCCTTTAACAGGGGGGGGTCGCATGGCAACGCCTATCCTCGACCCTAGCGCAAAGATGCAATGAAGAGCGTATAACGCCTAGGAATGCCGTTAGGTATTTGCGGGCTTCTGATCCTGATCCGAGGCGAAGTAATTTTCTATGGTCAAATTAGATAAACCGTGAAGCGGGCGGGCTTGCCCGCTGTGTTTTTTAGCTGTTGTATACCGTGGACATAAAAAAACCTTCTAACGTTCGTTCCCGCAACCGCCAAAATCTTTTACTGCATCCCCTGATCCGGCCAGGCTTGCGTGCCGGGGATGTCTCGCCCATACTGGCGGCGATACGCGGTCGGAGCCAGATTCGTTTGGCGGCGGAAATGCTTCGTGAAGTAGCTTTGATCGTAAAACCCGGTTTGTAACGCAATTTGCAAAATGCTTTGATCCGTCGATACCAACAATTGGCAGGCAGCGTTGATCCGCACACGCAGCAAAAACTGTTGGGGCGTCAGTTGGAACAATCGCTTGAATCGCCGATCCAATTGGCTGAGCGATAGATTCGCCAAATCGGCCAGGGTGTGAAAGTCGATCTTCTCGGCGTAATGTTTGAGAAGATACGATACGACCGTCTCCATTTCGCGATAGGGCGCCAACAAGTCGCCGGCTTTTTCCACGTCACGCATCGCGCCGGCAATTCCGATCACCTTGCCCCGGCGGTCAAACAATGGAATCTTGCTTGAGAGATACCACTTCAATACGCCGTGACCATCGGGAATCAGCCACGCTTGGAAGGTTACGGGCTTGCCGGTCTTCATTACGCGGTGGTCTTCGGCCACATATTGATCGGCCATGTCGCGAGGACTGTAGTCGTGGTCGGTTTTTCCAAGCATCTCCTCGGGGCATGTTGCTCCGAACAACAAGGCATTGGCCTTGTTGACCATCACAAACTGCCCTCGGAGATTCTTCGCGTAGAAATACGTGTCGGGCAGATAGTCGAACAACAATCCTAGATCCCAGGGATTGCCCAATCGTTGGAAAAATTGACGCCGGAATGCTGCCGTGGATTTTATTGCCATGCGCATATAATACCAAGACATGCGGACGGATTACAAGACCCTGCCATGACAAAATGTTAATATCCATGCGTTGTTCATCCCTCCCAAAAACTCGTTCTCGCCTAAAAAACCAGCGAGGATTGCCCGCCTTGCCAACAATTTCTCATTCCAAAGGATCGCATTAATGATGTTTGATAAAAAAATATCACGCCGCGAATGGTTGCGAACTTCCGCGGTTTCGACTACTTGTTTTGCAGCCCCTTATCTCATTCCCGCCGCCGCCTTGGGGCTTGACGACGCCGTGGCCCCGAGCAATCGCATCACGGTCGGCATGATCGGCCTGGGCCGGCAATGTATATGCCTCAATCTTCCTTTTTTCATGAACCAACCGGATTGCGAAGTGGTTGCCCTTTGCGATGCTGATCGATGGCGATTGGAGGTATCGGAAGAGCGAACAGCCTCGTACTACGGCGAGAAAAAGAATCGTTGTCCCAAGATCCCGAAGTGCCCCAAATATGTTGATTTTCGTGAAGTGCTGGGACGCAAGGACGTGGATGCCGTGATGATCAGCACTCCGGACCATTGGCATGTGCCGATGTCGGTCATGGCCGTTAAGGCAGGCAAAGATGTTGCCTGCGAAAAGCCGCTGGCCCGTAGCATCGCGGAAGGTCGGTTTTTGAGCGACTTGGTGACCAAACACAAGCGTGTGTTTCGCACCGATAGCGAGTTTCGCGCGATTTCACAGTTTCACAAGGCTGTAGAATTGGTCCGTAACGGTCGGATCGGCAAATTGCATACGATTCGAACTACGGTTCCGTTTGGCGAATCAAAATCTCCCTCGGCCGTCATCACGCCGCCGCCGAAGGAATTGAATTACGACCTTTGGCAAGGCCCCGCTCCGGAGCGTCCCTACTCCGAGCAACGTGTGCATACTTGTGAAGACTACACACGGCCCGGTTGGTTCAATATCCAAGACTATTCCTGCGGCATGATCCAGAATTGGACCGCGCATCTGAACGACATTGCCCAGTGGGGTAACAACACCGAACGCACGGGCCCGGTGGAAGTCGAAGGGCATGGCAAATTCCCGCCCGCGGATGCTTTGTGGAATACGATTTCCGAGTTCGAGTTCACCTGCACGTATGCCGACGGTGTGAAGTTGATCTGCAAAACCGATTCGAGCAGTCCTCATACGCGATTTGAAGGAGAAAACGGCTGGGTCCAGGCGAACTTCGGCGGCAGCGTTCCCCTCGAAGCAAATCCCAAAACGCTGTTGGAGGAAAAAATCGGTCCTAACGAATTACACTTCCCACTGCTGCACGAAAAACGCGATTTTCTAAACGCCGTAAAAACGCGAGGTTCAACGCTCGAAGACGCCGAAGTCGGCCATCGGGTCAGTTCGCTAGGGCATTTAGGGCTGATTGCGATTCGCTTGGGACGCAAATTGAAGTGGGATCCCCACAAGGAGGAATTCCAAGGCGACGATGAAGCCAACAAGCTGCGATCGCTGCCCCCGGGGCGTACCCCGTGGATTCTGGAGCAATTGTAAAATCTTGGAATAGGTGCGGATAAACATTTTCAAGATTCATGGACCCATGATGTAATCCCGTCCAACGGAAAGAACCTAAAAAGAGATTTTCCATGCAATCCATCACGAAACTAATTTTACCGGCATTACTAGCTTTTACCTTGACGTTCGAGGCGAATGCCGATAACAACGTGCCGGTAAAATCCACTCGTCCTTTTTACGCCTTCCAAGACGGCATGGTTGGCATGTCGTTGGCCGATCAAGCCAAGTTGCTCAAGGACCAGGGCTACGACGGCATCGAATACGAGGGCGCTCTGCAACAACTTCCTGAAATGCTTCAACTGCTTGACGCTCAAGGCATCAAGCTTCAGGCAATTTATACGGGCGCGAACGTTGATCCGGCAAAGCCGTCTTACGACCCGGGGCTAAAGAACGCCATTACTCAGCTCAAAGGTCGCTGCACCGTGATTTCGCTTCACGTCCAGGGCGGCAAAGCTTCGACCGCGGATCAGGATGATCGGGCAGTTGCAATTATTCGAGAAATTGCCGACATGGCCGATGCATCCGGCATTCGTGTTTCACTTTATCCGCACACTTGGTTCTACGTTGCCCGTGTCGAAGATGCAGTGCGGTTAGCCAAAAAGGTTGACCGCAAAAATGTCGGAGTCAGTTTCAATTTGTGTCATTTTCTCAAGCAAGACGACGAGCAAAACCTCGAAGCACGGCTTCAAGAGGCTTTGCCCTATCTGTTCCTGGTCAGCATCAATGGCACCGACGGCGGCTCAACGCAATCGTTGGATTGGAACCGGCTGATCCAGCCGTTGGATCGTGGAAGTTTCGACGTTGGCCGCGTAATCAAGACTCTCGATCGCCTCGGTTATGCCGGCCCCGTCGGACTCCAATGTTACGCGATTCCCGGCGATCCCCGAGAAAATCTAAAACGGTCGATCAACGCCTGGCGCGCTCTTTGCCGCAATACGCAAGACCCGGAAGACGGTTTCCGTCCGATTTTTAACGGCAAAGACTTGACTAATTGGGAAGGTGAGCCCGGCTGGTGGTCGGTCGAAGACGGCGCGATCACTGGCACGACGACCGCGGCCAAACCACTCGATCACGCCACCTACATCTTCTGGCGCGGCGGAAAACCGGCCGATTTCGAGCTGCACGCCACGTATCGGTTTACCACCCCGGGAGGCAACTCCGGCATCAACTTCCGCAGCCGGGAACTGCCCAAATGGGACATTCAGGGTTATCAGGCCGATATGGAAACCGGCCCGAACTATACCGGCATCCTCTACGAATGCAATCAACGCGGCATTATCACCCAACGTGGCCAACGGCTTGCTATTGCGCCAGACGGCCAACGAGAGGTTTCCGCCCTACAGCCCGCGGCCGACTGGACGAAAATCATCAAGCAAAACGATTGGAACGATTATGTTGTCATCGCCCGAGGGCCGGAAATCGTTTTGAAAATCAACGGAGTCGTCACGTCGCACGTGATCGACCACCAGCAAGGCAAATCGGCAGTCGAGGGAATCATTTCGCTGCAAGCCCATCCCGGCCCGCCGATGAAAGTCCAGTTCAAAAATATCCGTATCCGAACGTATGACAAATAATAGCGATCAATTTTAGGAGCAATCCGATGAAATCCAGCATGAACCGACGCAGTTTTCTTCGAAACGCAACTCTCACTTCCGCAGCCGGCATATCGCTGCCCTATCTGATTCCTTCGCATGTTCTCGGAGGTCCGAATCATCCTGGCGCGAACGATCGTGTTCGCGTCGGCGTGATCGGGTGCGGCGGTCGTTCCGGGATGGTCAACGAAGGGGCAGACGTCAAGGCGTTTCAAGTCGTCGCCGCCTGCGATTGCTTTGCTCCCAAAGTCGAGTCGTTCGTAAAAGCAATTACCCATTGGGGTAAATTGAACGCCTATCACGATTTCCGCCAAATGATCGAGAAAGAAAAACTCGATGGCGTCATGGTCGAAACCACCACGCACGCCCGGGCGTGGATCGCCATTCAAGCCATGCAGGCGGGCGTAGACACGTATATCGAGAAACCGATGTGCTTGACCATTGCCGAAGGACGCGCGATGGTCAATGCCGCACGGAAATATCAATGCGTCACACAAGTCGGCACGCAGCAGCGATCGATGCCGTTGAACAATTGGGCAAGCGATTTGGTGAAAAACGGTACAATCGGCAAGGTTCTCACGGTAATCGCGCCCAACTTTGTCGGCCCCGACCGCTGGACGAAAACGTCAACCAAGGATGTGAAGGCCCCCGTCGATCCCTGGTGGGATCTATGGACCAATCAGGCGGAATTGCGCCCGCTTGATCCTGAGCTTCAATGCGGTTGGGGCCGCTGGTGGGATTACGACGGCGGCGGGCTATGCTTCGGCGTTACCGGCTGGGGCACCCACTCTTACGATCAAATCAATCGCGCCTTGGGCACCGACGAGACTGGGCCGGTCGAGGTGCTTCTCGAAGAACCGGTCGCCCGGCGCGATACCGGCAAGTTCGCTGGTCGGCAAACCGTGGGCGGCGCGATATTGGGCGATACCGGCGACGTCGACACCGGCACCGATTACCACGGTATGGCCAAACTAATCGGTCCGCGTGCTAAAGTGACCATGAAATTCGCCAACGGCACGGAAGTGAAGTTGCATCTCGATGGTGACCGCGGACCGGGCCTCGGCGCAATTTTTGTCGGCGAAAAAGGCAAGATCGAAATCAATCGCGACAAAGTGGCGAGTAATCCCAAAGAATTGATCCGGTCGTCCGACAACCCCGGCCACAACAAGCGGCCGGAAACTGCATACCACATTGAAAACTGGGTGGATTGCATCAAGAGCCGCAAGCGGTGCAACGCCGACATTGAATACGGCCAACGTTCCAGCACGCTATGCTATCTGGTCAATATCGTGCGCGACATCGGCCGCGTCGGCGAACCGTTGAAGTGGGACCCGGCTACCGAGCGATTCACCAACTGCGACGACGCCAACAAGCTGCTGTCGCGGCCAAGACGCAAAGGCTTTGAACTACCGGCCTTCAGTTAATCAACTAAGAAAAGTAATTCCTTTTTCCGAGATATTATGCCTACTACTCTTCCAACGACAGTTATCGATGGTCCGCACACTCAGCTATCCGATAGCGAAGCCCGCTACCAAAGCCGGCTGAATCGCTACGTCACGGCCATGCGCAATGGTCAGCCCGACATGATCCCGATCCGGCCCTTTGTGGCCGAGTTCACCGGCGTTTATGCAGGCTACACATGCCAGGAGTTGGCCCACGACTACCACAAGGCCTTTGCCGCCGCGCGCAAATGCGCCGCCGATTTCGATTGGGATGCGGTCGTGCCGAATATGGTTTACGTCTGGACCGGCCTGGCGCAGGCAATTGGCCTGAAGTATTACGGCATCCCAGGCATAGACATTCCAGCCAGCACAGGCTTCCAGTATCGCGAACCGCCTCAGAATAAGGCCTTTATGCAGCCCGACGAGTACGATCAACTGATCGACGATCCGACCGGTTATCTGATGAACGTTTGGCTGCCGCGCGTTTCCACCGAAATGTGCAAAATGGGTGATCCCGTCACGCGCAATCATAACCTTGCGATTCTCAAGGGCGGAATGTCCATGATGGAATACTTCGGCGCTTTCGGTGTGCAAAACGCCCGCCTACGCGCCGAATCGGGCACGGTCTCGGCTATCTCGGGCATTTTCAAAGCGCCCATGGACATCATCGCCGACAAGCTGCGCGGCTATCTGGGATTGGTCGAGGATCTTTATGAACGGCGCGACAAAGTCATTGCCGCCTGCGAAGCTTTGATGCCGCATCTGCACCATGTCGCTCGTACAACCGCCGATCCCTTGCGGCAAGTTCCCATCGGTTATTGGATGCACCGCGGCGGCGTGCCGTTCGTTTCGCCCGAAATTTTCAAAAACATTTATTGGGCCACGGTAAAACCGATCATCGAGGAGCTTTGGTCCGAGGGATTTCAAACGCTTTTCTATGCCGAGGGAAAGTGGGATTACCACCTGGAATCTTTCGCCGAACTACCCGCGCGAAGCATCGTGTATCACGTCGATCAAGGCGACATCTTCAAGGCACACCACGTATTCGGCGACAAATTCTGTTTAAGCGGAGGCGTTCCCAATGCCCTGCTAGGGCACGGCTCGCCGGACGACATCCGCCAATGCTGCAAAAAAATCATCGACGGTGTTGCTGGCGACGGCGGCTATATCATGGATTCTGGCGCAATCATCCAGAACGACGCCAAGGTGGAAAACGTAAAGGCAATGACCGACTTCACACGTGAATACGGCATCTATTCCCAAGGTCACGCGGCCGTTCCGGCCGGCCCCGTCATCACAGCGAAGCATCCAACCTCTTTCCAGCCGCCGGCCGATAAACTCCAGCCCGGCGAAGTTGTCGCCTGGAAAGAAAAACGCCGTCAATTGACATCGCTGCCCGGCGACGAGGATGTAGTTCGCGACGTATGGCAACACATCGACGGGTTGGCCAACATGTATATCTGGCAAATTCTGCTTTCATTCTGAATTAAAGGAGTTTTTGTATGAATCACCACGACTCCGCCCCCAAAACTGCGTCGCGCCGCGATTTTTTGAAAACGTCCACGATTGCCACAGGCGTTGCCTTGGCTGCTAATTTGAATATCGCTCGCAGCGCGCATGCAGCCGGCAACGATACGATTCAAGTCGCCTTGGTAGGTTGCGGCGGAAGAGGCACCGGCGCGGCCGCGAATGCCTTGGCAACCACCGGGGGGCCGATCAAACTGGTCGCGATGGCGGATGTCTTCGAAAACCGTCTCAAAGGCAGTTTGGAGCAACTTAAGAAAGTTTGCGCTGACAAGATCGACGTACCGCAGGAACGTCAGTTCGTCGGCTTCGACGGCTACAAGAAAGCCATCGACTGTTTGAAGGCCGGCGACGTCGTCGTCTTCGCCACTCCGCCCGCCTTCCGTTGGGTCCACTTTGGCTATGCTATCGAAAAAGGCATCCACACATTCATGGAGAAGCCGACGACGGTCGATGGCCCCAGCACTCGCAGAATGCTGAAACTTGCCGCGGAATCGGAGAAACGCAATCTCAAGGTGGGCGTCGGACTCATGTGGCGCCATGCCAGGGCACGCCGCGAACTCCATGAGCAAATCGCGTCGGGCCGGATCGGCGACATCCTTACGCTAAGGACATACCGCATGCACGGGCCGATTGCATCCTTTGCCTCGGACCGAAAGCCGGAAGGCATCAGCGAACTTCTTTATCAAATCCAGCGATTCCATAGTTTTCTCTGGGCCAGCGGCGGTTGCTATAGCGACTTCTACATCCACAGCATTGATGAATGTTGCTGGATGAAAAATGCCTGGCCCGTTCAAGCCCAAGCCAGCGGCGGCCGTCACTACCGCGGCAACTCGATCGATCAAAACTTCGACAACTACTCCGTCGAGTACACATTCGCCGACGGTGCTAAACTTTTCATGTACGGTCGTTGCATCACGGGGGCTTATGAACAGTTCGACAGTCTCGCGCATGGAACCAAGGGACTCGCCTCGATCTCGGATAGCCACATTTTCAAGGGGCAAACCCCGAATAAGTCGGAGATTGCGTGGAAATCGTCACAATCCGCAGATTGGGGCTATGGCGTCGAATGGCAAGACCTCATCGACGCTATTCGACAAGATAAACCGTACAACGAAGCGAAACGGGGAGCCGAAGCAAGTCTCGTGAGCAGTATGGGACGAATGGCGGCTCACACGGCGCAAGTTATCACGTATGACCAGATTCTAAACCTCGATCACGAGTTCGCGCCCGACGTGGACAAGCTGGCCATGAATTCACCAGCGCCGATAGTTGCAGGCTCGGATGGCAAGTATCCCGTTCCGATGCCGGGCGTCACAACAGCCCGAGAGTATTGACGATCGAACTAGATTTTTAACCAAATAGATCCCTCCATAAACATCCAACCTTTCTACTGGGAAACAATCATGAAACAAGAATTGAATGCTATTTCACGTCGCAAATTTTTGAAAAATACGGGTCGCGTTACTGCGGTTTCTGCTTTGGCCGGCATGATGGTTTCACCGGTCCATGCCGCCGGCGACGACACCATCAAAATCGCGTTGATCGGCTGCGGAGGACGCGGCACTGGCGCCGCTGCCAACGCCTTGAGCACCAAGGCCAACGTCAAGTTGATCGCCATGGCCGATGCTTTTAAGGATTCGCTCGACGGCAGCTTGAATGCACTGCAGAAGCAGTTCAAAGACCGCATTGATGTGCCCGAAGACCGAAAATTCACCGGCATGGACGGCTATCAGAAGGCAATCGACTCCGGCGCAGACTTAGTGCTGCTCTGCACGCCCCCGGGTTTCCGGCCCGCTCAATTCGAGGCGGCCGTGAAAGCGGGAAAACACATATTCATGGAAAAGCCGGTGGCCACCGACGCCCCCGGCTTGCGCCGCATTTTGGCCGCCAACGAGGAAGCGAAGAAAAAGAAACTGGCTGTTGCCGTGGGACATCATCTGCGCCACGAAGCAAAACACCGTGAAACGGTCCAACGCATCCACGATGGCGCTATCGGCGAATTGAGCTATCTGCAAGCCCAATGGGGTTCCGGAGGCGTTTGGGTGCGCCCGCGTCAGCCCGGCCAAACCGAAATGCAATACCAGGTTCGCAATTGGTATTATTTCACCTGGCTTAGCGGTGATCAGATTGTCGAACAACACGTGCATGATATCGACGTGTGCAACTGGATGGCCCAGGCGCATCCCGTCGAGGCTCGCGGATTCGGCGGTCGTCAGGTTCGCGTCGGCAAGGAATTCGGCGAAATCTTCGACCACACCGCCGTTGAATTCACCTATGCCTCCGGTCTGAAGATGTTCAGCTTCAGCCACCACATCCCAGGCGGATGGGATGCCTTCGCCGATTACGCGCATGGTACGAAGGGTCGCGCAGAACTGCACGGTTACGGCAACAACATTCTGCTGGCCTCGGGCAAAGACCCGGTCCGTTGGAATCGCAGTCCCGACGGTCATCAAATCGAAATGGACGATCTCATGGCCGCGATTCAGGCGGGCCAGTCGTATAACGAAGCCGATTGGGGCGCCGCAAGCACCATGACCGCCATCCTCGGTCGCATGGCTGCGTATTCCGCCAAAGTCGTTACGTGGGACGAGGCCGTCAATTCGCAACTCGATCTGACGCCCAAAAAACTCGCCTGGGACGCCGAAACACTGGTCAAACCAGGCGCCGACGGTCTCTATGCCTGTGCAATTCCGGGCGTCACGAAAGCATGGTAATCTTTTGCTTACATGACAGAAATCAATGAGGTTCAATATGATAACCGCAAATACGCATTGGAATCGTCGGCATTTTCTTCTGCGTTCGGCACAAGCAACGGCCCTGACGGCGTTCTCTCCCTCTTTAACGCCGTTGTTTGCCGCCGCAGACTCCAGGCGATTCAAAATCGGTGCATGTGATTGGTCGTTAGGCAAACGTAGCGACCCGGCCGCCCTCGATTTAGCCAAGCAAATCGGGCTCGACGGTGTTCAGATCGACATGGGTACGATCGGCAACGACATGCACCTGCGTCGCCCCGAAGTTCAGAAAGCCTATCTCGAAGCGTCGAAACGCACCGGCATGGAAATCGCCTCGATCGCCGAGGCAGAATTTTGGGTTACACCCATTAAGTCCGACCCCCGTGCGGCGCAATGGCTCAGCGATAGTATCGACGTCTGCACGGCCCTTGACATGAAAGTGACCATGCCCGCTTGCTTTGAATTGGACATGAACGACAAGGCCGGCATCGATCATGCCGTCGGCGTCTTTCAAAAGATTGCCAAGAAAGCGGAAAAGCAAGGCATCACGATAGGCCTCGAAAACTGGATGAGCGCCGAGGATCACAAACGGTTGATGGATCTGATTGGTTCGCCGGCCGTGAAGGTCTATTACGATGTGGGCAATTCAACCGACAAAGGTCGCGATGTTCTCAAGGAAATCCGCTCACTCGGCCCCCTGATTTGCGAATTTCATTTCAAAGACGCCGGTCATTTGGTCGGCCAAGGCCGCATCGACTTCAAGCAGGTCCGCAAAGCTCTGGACGATATCCATTATAGCGGTTGGATCCAGCTTGAAGCCGCCGCCCCGCACGGCGTCGTTGCCGACTATGCGACGCAATCCAGATATCTGCGCGAGATATTTCCCGCCAAGGGATAAACCAAACGCGGCAATGCCAATTTCCCGCATCTTCAGTTGTTTCAGATTCAGATAATATGTCATCCTGAGCGAAGCGAAGGATCTTCGCGATTTCAAAGATCCTTCGCTTCGCTCAGGATGACTTTTTTGTGCTGTGGAAAAACTTAGAACTACGATATCTTTTATTCTTGACGCTTCCCATCAAGCCGATTATTTCATCAATCGGGCTTGCAGTTCCGTCAAGCATTGGTCTTTCGATACGCGCCATTGATCGAGCGTGTCACGGTCGCGAATCGTTACGGTGCCGTCCTGGAGCGTTTGGCTATCGACCGTGATGCAGAAGGGCGTGCCTACTTCATCCTGGCGGCGATAACGGCGCCCGACCGCGCCTTTCTCGTCATAAAACGCCGTCATGTGCGGCTTAAGCGTTTTATAAATCTCGCGGGCGATTTCGGGCATGCCGTCTTTTTTCACCAAGGGGAAGATGGCCGCCTTGATGGGAGCCAACCGCGGATGGAACTTCAAAAACACCCGCTTGGTCGGCTTGCCGTTCTCGTCGGGAGCTTCGTCCTCGTTGTAAGCTTCACAGAGAAACGCCAGCGTGGCCCGATCCGCGCCCGCCGAGGGCTCGATCACGTGCGGCACGAAACGTTCCTTGGTCAAATCATCGAAGTAGCTCAAATCGCGTCCGCTGCCCTTGTGACGCGGCTTGCCCTCGGCGTCCGATTCAACCACCAGGTCGTCGCCCTGGTGAACTAGCTTGCCTTCCATGTGGCTGCGAAGATCAAAATTACCACGATGGGCCACCCCTTCAAGCTCGCCGAATTCACCAGGCCCGAGGAATGGGAAGGCGTATTCTATGTCGGCCGTGCCGCAGGAGTAATGGCTCAACTCGTCCTTGTCGTGGTCGCGCAATCGCAAACGCTCGCCCGATAACCCCAAATTGACATACCACGCATAACGACGGTCGCGCCAATAGCGGTACCAGTCGGGCGATGTGTTCGGATGGCAGAAAAACTCAATTTCCATCTGCTCGAACTCCCGCGAGCGGAACGTAAAGTTTCGCGGCGTAATTTCGTTGCGGAAACTCTTGCCGATCTGGGCAATGCCGAATGGAATCCGTACGCGGGTGCTGTCGCAAACGTTTTTGAAGTTGACGAAAATGCCTTGGGCCGTCTCGGGACGCAGGAAAACAACGTCATCCTCGCCGCCCAGAGCGCCGACGATCGTTTTAAACATCAGATTGAACTCGCGCGGCGGCGTCAATGTGCCGAGCGTCTTGGCGTCCGGCCCCAATACTTGCGAAAAATCGCTAACCGTTGTAAGCGATACCAACGGCCCTTCCCAGGTCAAGCTGTCGAGATCCTTGCCGCGAAGGTTGAAGAACTTCATCGCTTTGTGCTGCGTCAGTTCCAACCCTTCGTTGCCGGGCGCGTCGCTGGCCACAAAAATTCGTTGTCCCTTGCAAGTCAACCAGCGGCCGCAGACCTGATCGTGGCGATAGCGTTTTTTTGATTCCCGGCAATCGACCATGTAGTCGTGGAACAGATCATAATGGCCCGAACACTTCCAAACCTGCGGATGCATGATGATCGAGCAATCGAGGCCCGTCATCTCGAATGCCGAGGGAGCGCCGGCTGCTGTTTCCAACTCGTTGTGCGACGTGACCATGTCGCGCCACCACGCCTCGCGGACGTTGCGTTTCAGTTCTACGCCCAAGGGGCCATAATCCCAAAAACCCTGCAAGCCGCCGTAAATCTCGCTCGACTGAAACAAAAAACCGCGTCGCTTGCACAAGGCTACCAGTGAATCCATGTCCATGAGAGTCGCACCTGAAATACTTCAAAATGGAATGACCGCAAACCTACTAGTGTACAGGAATAGACGCCGTGGGGCGAGGGGCGGGAGGGGGCAGTAATAGATTTTCGCGGTTTGCGGACAAACCGCAAAATCCACAACAGTATAGCCGGGAGCTAACAGCTCCCGGAATGTGCGAGGATTGCAAAAAAGTTTAGCGGCTGTTGGAACGTCGTTCCCATTGCCAAGCTGACCCGGTAGGAGCAAACAACACCAGCTTATCCAACTTGACCATAAGAAATTACCACGCCCGGGCGGAAACTGCCTTGTTCAACGGTTTCCTACCACAAAACGGGTTCTTACTGCCATCCATCCTGCTTGGGGTTCCAATCGCAGGGAAACCGACCCATCCTCATTCCACCCTCGTAATACGGAACGTTTCGGGATCAAGCCGGGGAACCACATCGAACCGGTCAATGTAGGCAGCCGCCAAAATATCGGCATCCATTTCCAGGGCCAGAAGATTTTGGGCCCCCAATGTTTTCCGCAATTCCGCGGCCAGTCGCTCGGCCTCCAAGGGTTCCGCGCCAATGGCCTGAGGCAGGGCAAACGCATTCATCCAAAACTCGCGGGCCGTAATGGCCTGGGCATTCTGCTGGTAAACCATCCCCCCCCGCCGTTGGAGACGATCGACCAACAACCCCGCCACCATGGCGTCATCCTCGCTGATCCGTCCATCCGTACCGGCACATAAAATACTAACCTTTTCCCGATCCACCAAGCGGTCGATAATTGCCCCCGCATTGACAAATGCCCCGACAAGCACCTCATCCGCCATCCGAGCGTGAATCATTGCCCGCGTGCCGTTGGTGGTGGTAAAAATCACGGTTTTTCCTTCCACCCGGTCCGGGGTATAGTCCTCCGGCGAGTTCCCCAGGTCGAAACCGTCGATCAAAACCCCATCGCGTTCGCCGCCGAGCACAATTTCATCCGTCGGAAGTTGATCGGCCAGTTTTTGAGCATCGGCAATCTCTAGGCACGGAACGACCTCGCGCGCACCGGCATCCAGGGCGTAAATAATGGTGGTCGACGCTCGTAATACGTCAATCACCACGACCGTTCCGCCGGCCAATTCCACCGGCTCGACATAACGCGGCAGGGCATACACATTCAGGATGGGTTTCATGCATAACTTTCTGTCGTGAAGCCCAGGGTGCTATCAATTACCGAGATCGGCAACAGCAACGGCTTGTCGCCGAAATCGACGCTTCTATCTTGGCTTAATTTCGTATTCCTGGTGAGATTATTCGGCGGAATATCTAATTGCTTGGCCACCACCAAGCATAACGTTTCCCATATTTCCGCGTCCGTCGAAAAACGCTCGGATTCTTCGACCATGGCCTGAAAATTTCGCGCCATGACGCCGTTGGCAAGATCACCTAGAGTAACACACCCCGGCTGAAATTTTGTTTCCGCCAGTTTGGTGAGTTGGACAAGAGCATAGCCGGCTGCAACAGCAGTCAGGATCGATACCAATAGCGCTCCGCGGAACAGCGTGAGCGAAAAACAGAGAGGCATTGCAAGGGATAACGCCAAGACGATCAAAAAGGAAACGCGAACCAGCCACAGAGGACGTTGAAGTTGAGGAAGCCTTAGCCCCGACTTCTCGTGCAGTCGTCGCCACAAGCGGCGACGATGTTTGGGAATAATAGCCGACAAAGCCGTCGATTCTTGCAGCTCTTCTTTCGGCAGATGCAAAACCGTCATCATCGCCTGTCGAATTTTATACAAGGCAATGCTGTTCAGTTGGTTTTGTCTTTTTCCATGAATCCGATGCGCAAGAATATACTCGAAGAGATTGCCCAAGTTCTTAAGCTTGGCAACCTCTTCCTCCGGAATTGAGAACCCAAAGGCGTCCTCGACCGCCGATATTAATGTTCCAGAATCCCATCCCATCATCACCGTCCTCCCGAAGGGTCTACCCCATTCCCTTGGGGACATAACTTGGTTATCGGCCATCAGTAGGTAATCCTTCCCATCTCTGCCGTTGGCCCTTACAATAGTTACCATGCCATACCGGAATTTAACGGATTTTCTGGAAGAACTAGGGCATTCGGGTGAATTAACCCGGGTGGAAGGCGATATTTCCCCCCTATTAAAGTTGGCGGAAATCGCCCATCGCCCATCCGCAGAGGGGTGTCCCGCGCTTCTTTTTGGATCGATTCAAGGCCACGACATACCGGTCCTCGCGAATCTTCTGACCACCGAAAACCGCATCTGTCGGGGGCTGGGCGTTGCCTCGCTCGACGAAGCGATTGAACGGGTCAGGCGGCTCTTGGAAACGAACGCACCCGAGAGCTGGTTCGACCGACTCAAGGCGGGAGCCCATCCGGATGCGATTGCCAGCATCGCGCCGCGCCAAGTCAAGGCGGCCGCCGTCCAGCAGATCGTCCGCCTGGGCAGCGATATCAATCTTAACGAATTGCCTTTGCTCCAAGTCCTTGAGGGCGAGACAAACTCGGCCATCACTTCAGCCGTTGTGTTTACGGCCGAGCCCGATTCCCATCTCCCCGTGTGTGCCCGATTCGATCTTCAGCGTCTCGACCGCGCGCGGTTGGCCGTCTGCTGGTCAGACTACGATGAACATGCACGGCTCTTGGGTGAATATCACGCACGGAATCAAAAAATGCCGCTGGCCGTGGTCCTCGGCGGCGATCCGGCGTTTATGCTTGCAGCCTCCGCCCCTTTGCCGCAGGGTAGTGATATTTGCGCCGTGGCCGGATTATTGCGAGGCAAACCGCTCGACACCGTCGCTTGCCGAGGCGTTGATCTGAATGTGCCCGCCGAAGCGGAAATTATTCTGGAAGGTTTTGTCGATCCCACGCAGCCGACGGTCATGGCGGGCCCATTATGCGGACCAACGGGCCATCTCACCCGTCCACGGCCCGTGCCCGTCATGCAGCTAACGGCGCTAACGCATCGGGCCAATCCGGTGTATGCCGTGATGATTCCTGGCCGGCCGCCGCACGAAGCTTGCATCATGGCCAGGGCCATGCAACGTGTGTTTCTCCCGCTAGCCCGCTTGGCAATGCCCGAGTTGGTCAACTACGATTTGCCCGAATTCGGCGCGGCACGTCATTGGGCCGCCGTTTCGATTCGCAAAACCTATGCAGGTCAAGGCCATCGCGCGGCCCATGCGGCATGGAACTTGCCTGCCCTGCGGTTCGCCAAAATGTTGATCATCGTCGATGCCGACGTGGATGTTTCCGATCACCGTCAAGTATCAGCGGCGATTACCGCCCACATGCGGCCAAGCCGAGACATTATCATCGAACAAGGCCCCGCGGACCCATTCGATCCTGCCGCGCAAGCCGGTGCGCTAGGCGAGAAAATGGCGATCGATGCCACGCGAAAGCAGGCCGAGGAATGCACCAGGCCATGACGCTCGACAAATCCTCCGACCGCGTGAAGCAGATGTTCGGTGAAATTGCCGGGCGGTATGATTTTCTGAACCGCGCGTTGTCGCTAGGCATCGACCGCTCATGGCGGCGTAAAACCGTGAAACTGGTCCCGCCCCAGGGCGATGCACCCATTCTCGACGTTTGCACCGGCACGGCCGATTTGGCGTTGGCATATTGGCGAGCGGGTCGTGGAAAGGTGCCGGTTGTCGGCACTGATTTTTGTGAGCCTATGTTGGCCCTGGCGCGTGACAAATGCCGTCGATCCGGTGCAGAAAATCAAATTTCGCTGCTCGAAGCCGACACGACACGGTTACCGTTTCCCGACGATACCTTCCAGATCGTTTGCGTAGCCTTCGGTTTGCGCAACGTTTGCGATACCGACGCCGGCTTGCGGGAAATGGTCCGCGTTTGTCATCCCGGCGGCCGGGTGGCCGTGCTCGAATTTTCCACGCCGACGCTCTGGCCGCTGGGCGCCGTCTACGCATGGTATTTTCAGCACGTCTTGCCGCGGATCGGTCAGGCTCTGGCCCGCAACACCCAATCGGCATACAATTATCTTCCGCAAAGCGTGGGACGTTTTCCGCAAGGCAGCGCCCTGGCCGAACGGATGCAGGCCGCCGGGCTGGGCGACGTCTGGTTCAAACCGTTTACTTTCGGCGTAGCAACGCTCTATGTAGGCAAAAAACAGGAGAGTTCGTCGTGAAACGAAACATTGTAGTTGCCATCACGGGCGCAAGCGGACTGACCTACTCGGTGCGATTGCTGGAAGTGCTGCTGGCCGCCGGGTGTGACGTTCAACTAATAATAAGCCGCGCCGCGCAGGCTGTTTTCGAACAGGAACTCGATCTGAACGTCGATCTCGACAACTTCAGCCCCACCTCGCTCATGCTCGATTGCGGTGAAGTGCTCCGCGATCCCAAACTGCAATTGCTGCGCAGTAAGTCGGGCATTTCAAGCGAATTGAGCAACGTGCTGGGCGTCAGCATCGGCGAGCCTGGCAAGATCCGTTTCCACAATCCCAACAATTATCTTGCCCCTTTGGCCAGCGGTTCGTTTTCGACCGACGGCATGGTTGTCTGCCCTTGCTCGTGCAACACGTTGGCCTCCATTGCCCACGGTACGACCGCCAACCTCATCCACCGCGCCGCCGAAATCCATCTGAAAGAACACCGCAAGTTGATCCTCGTGCCTCGTGAAACGCCGCTCTCGCTCATTCAGATCCAAGGCATGAAACTCGCTGCCGAGGCAGGTGCGATCATCCTGCCCGCCTCGCCTGGTTTCTATCACGGCGTCACCCGCATCGGCGATCTCGTCGATTTCATCGTCTCGCGCATCTGCGATCAACTCGGCATCGCCAATTGGCTTGTGGAACGCTGGGGTGGAAAGTAGAAAGACGTAGTAGAAATTGTTCCATCTAACCCAATACCCGGAGACCAAGCATGACGATGTCTTCCATGCAAATCACTGGTATATTGGTAGTCTTCGGCCTGATAGCGACCTCCCTACCCGCTGCCGAGCCATATACACCACCGTCAGGTTCACAAACCAATGCTGTGAATAGACTTGACGTCATTCTTAAGCGTATCCGCAATGAAACACTGAATAAATACCAAGACACGGATATTCTAGGAGTCGAACGAAACGATTCAAAAAACCAGCCTTCGGTAACGACAACCGTTTGCATTACTCCCTATAGTTGTCTTGCGTGTGGTTGCTGCGGTGCAGGCGATGTTTCCTCGACCTTTTCGGACGACGATTTGCAATGTCTTGCTGCAATCGACAGCCTCACTTCTCTCACAATCCACCGGTCGCAGCTCACAAACGACGGCCTCCGACATTTAAAGAGTCTTACAAAACTTGAGAAACTGGATTTGTCTGAAAACGCCATCAACGATGAGGGATTAAAACATCTTGCTGGCTTGACAAATCTTCAGGTTCTCGGACTTGAAAAAACGCAAATCACCGGCGTAGGATTGCCGCATTTGGCTCAACTCCAAAAACTTCGCGGACTGAACCTTTCTCATTCGCAATTAACGGGCAATGGATTGGCAAACCTTCCCGTATTATCTTCCTTGGAATCGTTCTTGGCTGCCGAGACAAAAATTGACAACAACGGCATGACCGCTTTTCTGCGAACGCCGAAACTCACTTCACTTTATTTGGGGAATACTCTGGTTGATGATATCGGTCTATCCTGTATTGCAGGATTGACCAATCTCAATCATTTGCATCTCAATGCTACAAAGGTAAATGATGCCGGCTTGATTCCTCTTGGCAAACTTACGAATCTTCAGTTTCTCGGACTTGACCATACAAACGTCCAGGGGGAAGGTTTGCTGCATTTGGGAACCCTTACAAACCTTAAAGACCTCTCCGTGTCTTGCCATCACAGATTTCCTCCCTATTCTCCAAACCTTATTGCCGTTTTGGGGCATCTAGAGAAATTAAGATCGCCTCTCGTTCTTGATGTGAGTTGGCCGAATTCGTTGCCCTTTGTGCAGCGGCAAGTCGACATTCACGGGATGAAGTCGATTGACTGGGTTACCCTATGGTGCATGGACGACACCGAGGCCATCCACTTTCACGATCTTCCAAAAATCGATTCCATCGATATTGGCGATTTGACTTCCTCTGAACGCAATAAACATCCTGTAACGGCTGGTCCAATTCATTACCCGCAAATTGGTGAGATTCGCATCGAGGGCTGTAAGTCGCTTAATAGTCTAAACATTTTGCTGCCGAATCGCTTAGTGATCCCAGGTCTGGAATCGGTTAGCCATCTCGGTCTACGTGGAGTAATCAAGCCTGAATCGCTCATGGTGTTCCGTAATGTTATTTTAAAAGGAAGCCTTTCGATTAATGCTTTTCCCGGTTCTGTCCCATCGTCACTTGCCATATTCGCGAACAAATATGGCCACAATGATAATAATAGCTGCCGCCAACTTCAGATTTCTATGGATACTTACGATATGGAATGGCAAAAACAATTGCAGGCAATCGATTGCCTCCTCGAAGGGATTCATGTATCCGCATCCCAAATGGATGGTGATTCTTGTCTTTCCGAAATAGCAAAACTTGTCAACCTCCATTCCCTGAAGATATTCGACGTGAGTAATCTCAACCCAGAAGCGATTGCGTCCTTTCGCAAAAAACGGCCTAATCTATACTTTATCTACAGTGTTCCGGCTGCCAAAGGGCAAAATTCCTCCAAGAACCTGCTAAAGAAAAATTGAAAGCCGCAAGCCCAACATTGTTATCGCCGGGACTACACTATCCATTATCCACTAAAATGCTCATCCGCCTGTTGGAACTAATCCGATTCAGTCACACGCTCTTTGCGTTGCCGTTTGCGCTATTGGCGGCGGCAATGGCGTGGTCGGCGAATCTGCAAGCGGAACCGCCCGTGGCATTTCGATGGCAGGATCTGCTAGGCATCCTGGTTTGCATGGCGATGGCCCGCAGCGCGGCAATGGCATTCAATAGGTTGGCAGACCGCAAGATCGACGCACAAAACCCTCGCACCAAAATGCGGCATCTGCCCGCCGGCACGCTCTCGACCGCTAGCGTGGTTGTGTTTACCATTGCATGTTCGTTGGGATTCGTGGCCGGCACGCTGCTTTTCTTGCCTGCGAATCCGATCCCTCTCTATGCGTCATTGCCGGTGTTGTTTTTTTTGTTCGGGTATAGTTATGCGAAGCGTTTTACGATTTTTTCGCATTTCTGGTTAGGCGCGGCATTGATGGCCGCGCCTGTCGCCGCTTGGGTGGCCATTAGGGCGGAATTGGCGTGGGCTCCGTTGCTTTTAGGCACGGCCGTGTTGCTCTGGGTAGCCGGATTCGACATGATCTACGCCTGCCAGGACTTTGAATTCGATCAACGGATGCGTTTGCGCAGCGTGCCCGCTCGATTTGGCGTCGCCAAGGCGCTGCGGATGGCCGCAGTCTGTCACTTCCTTATGGTAGGTTTGTTGTTGTTGATCCCGCTTGTGTACGACGGATTTGGCACGATATATTTGTCGGGCGTGGGATTGATCGGCATACTCCTGGTTTACGAGCATTGGCTGGTGCGGCCCGACGACTTAAGCCGCGTCAACCAGGCTTTTTTTCACGTCAATGCCGTCGTAAGCATAGGGCTGTTGGTCGTGGGCGTAATGGATTTGTTTTTGTAAAGGATATCCAACATGTCGGCATTTCAAGATATTCGCAAAAAAGTCGAAGCGGGCGAACGTCTTTCGGCGGCCGACGGCGAGATCTTATTCTCGCCCGAAACCGACTTGCACGCTTTAGGCGAGTTGGCCGATGGGGTGCGACGCCGTAAAAATGGAGACGTCGCCTACTACAATCTCAACGCCCACATCAATCCGACGAATGTCTGCATCTTCCGCTGCACGCTTTGCGCCTACAGTTGCGAAGACGAAGGCGGCGATCCGCGTTGTTTCATCATCAATCATAACGAACTCATGGAACGCGGCCGCGAGGCGGAAGCAGCCGGCTGTACCGAGTTGCACATCGTCAGCGGCGTGCATCCGGCGAAAAAGTTCGATTGGTATCTCGACATGACGCGAGACTTGCATCAAGCTTACCCGCGTCTGCATATCAAGGCCTGGACGGCCGTCGAAATCGACCATTTTTCGCAAATCGAGAAACGGCCGGTCCGCGCGATTCTCGAAGACTTGATGGCCGCCGGCCTGGGAAGCATGCCCGGCGGCGGGGCCGAAATTTTCGATCCCCAAGTGCGCACGCAAATTTGCCCACGCAAGGCCGACGGCAAAACATGGCTGGATATCCATCGCACGGCACACGAACTAGGGCTGCGAACCAATGCTTCCATGCTCTACGGCCATATCGAAAGCATCGAGCATCGCGTCGATCATCTGGTGCGGTTGCGGCGGTTGCAAGACGTTACCGGCGGTTTTCAAGCATTCGTGCCGCTGGCATTCCATCCTGAACATACGCCGATGGCAAGGCTCCAGCGTGTTTCCTCGCTTGAAGATCTGCGGGTCGTGGCCGTCAGCCGGCTCATGCTCGACAATTTCGATCACATCAAAGCTTATTGGATATCGCTCGGCGTCGGCGTTGCTCAAACGGCCCTAGCTTATGGCGCCGACGATCTCGACGGCACCGTGCGCAAAGAACTGATTCACCACGACGCAGGCGCGCAAACCCCCGAGGGGCTTTCCATCGCCGAACTTCGCGCCTTGATTACCGAAGCAGGCCGAGAGCCCGTCGAACGCGATTCGCTCTATCATCGCGTGCTGCGCGACGAACAAACCAACGAATGGCGCATTGTCGAACAATAAGAAACGGACAAACGAACACGCCTCCCTTACGGTAGAAAACCCGTGATTTTCAGCGTGAAGGCATAGTTTCCAGGCTTCTTATCGGGCAATACGACCGTCAATCCCTTTTCGTCACGACTCCATTGCAGCTTGCCTTCGTGGCCAAGCAATTGCACGTCCGCCGCTTCGCCCGAGTCCGTCCCCTTGGCAAGCGACTGGATGGTCAGTTTCCCATCCGCGGGCCATCCCAGAGCAATGGCGTAGAGCGTTTTCTCTTTTACCGTAAATCGGATATCCTTGGAGGTATAGGCGAAATCCTCCTTGAAGTGCCCGCCCTCGGCCTTCACCGCTCCTTCACCGAAGACACGCCACGGCCGCGTGCCGTAAATCGCCTCACCGTTTACAGCCATCCAGTTGCCCACATCGGTCAGCAATTGCTCGACCTCGGCGTCTAAACTCCCATCAGGGCGTTGGACGACATTCAACAACAGGTTGCCATTCTTGCTGACGATATCGACCAATGTATGGATGACCCAATCGGCCTTGCGATACTTCCAGTTGCGATTGTAGTACCAATCGGCAATCGAAGTATCGGTTTGCCAGGGATTGGGATTGATGCCCGCCAACACGCCGCGTTCCATGTCTTGAACGCAGGTGCCCGCCGTAAACCCGCCGGACCCCGGATTTTGTGGCATATTCTTGCAGTTATAAACGGCCGTTATATTGCCGTTATGCTGCTTCCAGTTGTCATTGTAAAAATGAGCAACCATGCTGATCCCGACGTCGCCGAACGGCACGCCGCCGTCGCTGTACAACAAGTCGGGATGATACTGATCGATCAAATCGCCGATGCGTTGTCGCCATTCTTGATGCCATTCGGGATCAGTCGAGTACCACTTGTCGTCGCCTTTGGCCGCTGCCTTGTGATAAAGATCTTGGTATTTTGGATCGGCGCCGTCGTAGGGCACGCCAGCCTTGGGGCCCGTCTTGTCAGCGCCATGGCTCGATTGGAAGAAAAAATAACTCGCGCCAAGATGCTCCGAGACGCCAAAAGGCAATCCCTGTTTCTTCGCGGCTTTTTGCCAATCACCGACCACGTCGCGTTTCGGACCCATATTGACCGCATTCCAGCGGTGATACTTCGAGTTCCATAGATCAAAATTATCATGATGTACGGCCTGGCTTACGAAATAGCGAGCGCCGGCCTGTTTATACAACGCCATCAGACGATCGGGATCCCATTTTTCAGCTTTCCATAGGGGGATAATGTCCTTATAGCCGAACTGCGAGGGATGGCCATAATGTTCCAAATGATATTTATAGCCGGGGTCTTCCGACAAATACATGCGGCGAGCATACCAATCGCCGGCCATCGGAACCGATTGCGGTCCCCAGTGCGCCCAGATGCCGAACTTGGCGTCGCGAAACCAATCAGGGCACTTGTATTGTTTCAACGAATCCCAGTTTGGTTTGAATGGCCCCTCGGCCGTTTTGGCAACCTCCTCGGCCGCACTAGCCGCAACTACCGACGCACAAGTCATCAATAGATACGCCGCCCAACGGAGAATCATAAGCGTTCTCATTGCTTCATTCCTTGTTCAATATCTCAATTAGCTGAAGGTGTCCCAAAATTTAACTGAAGGAATCCCATATTTCTGCTGAGGGTGTCCCGTAATTATGCCGAAGAAATCCCGTAACTTTGCTGAAGGTAACCCATATTTTGCTGAGGGTATCCCATAAGTTAATGCCAGGGCCGTTCACGGCCCTTGTCTGCCGCAGGCGGTATTAGGCCCGTGCGTTTACGCCGGGATAACGAATGCCGAACAACCCGATTTCTCTCAACCGTATGTCATGTCAGGGTCGTTTACGACCCTCCTGCACCTTTTCTCCCGCTGCTTTGGTACGCCAATTTCAGGAAACTCTCAATTAGCTTACCAGCCTCACGCCGACTCGATAATTACGTTCGCGTATTGCACCGTATCGCCCGTGCGAATCAGGCCGATCGCCAGGGGAACACGTTTCTTGAACTCCACGTGCGGTTCGTGCGACAGTACGACGTTCCCCAAAGCATGGGCGAACGACCTTCGCACCACCTCGGAATTATGTTGTAAAAATTCCTCGGCCATCCAGGCCTTGCCGATCGAAAAATTACGTCCGATCGCTTCGAGCACCTGCAAAACCGTCGGAACGTCGTCCACCAACGCAATGTCCACGGTCTCAACGGTCGGCCAAAACGGAAACCCGCGATCCGCAATCACAAGGGTATTGGTGTGACGGACGCGGGATAGCAGATCGTTGATGCGCGGATTCAGAATGCCACTTTTTAGCATGACGGTCATTTTGCACGACACACAGGCTAACCGTCCATAGCGAATCTTTGCGGAAGCATGACGATATTTGACTTCAACGCATGCGCCGAAATGTCTCCGGCGCTAGTCCGAAGACGCTCTTAAACGCTCGCGAAAAGTGAAAAGGATCGCTAAATCCCAACTCGGCAGCCACCTTTTTGACTAACGTCCCTGGGTCCTGCAATCGCTCGGCCGCCCAGTTCATTTTCAGCCGCATGAGATACTGATAGGGCGTCTGATGATCGTAGCGGCGAAACAGACGGCATAAATATGCTGGATTGACATGGCATTCTCGCGCCACCTGCGATTGCGTTTGCAACCGCAAATGCTGCGATTGAATATGTTGAACACATCGCTGATAGGTCGCGAACGACGGCATCTCGGCCGCTTCCCACGGCATGGGACTATCGGCCGCCTTGAGTATCAAGTGCTCCAGCAATAGCTCGCAGATCCGCGAGCCATAACGAGATCCTTTCAACGCATTTTGGATCAAATCATCGAAGATGCCTTGCATCTCTCCCAGTGCGGAGATCCGGATAACACGTCCCGGCGTTAAGCCGCATTGCCGCAGCAATCGCGCAACGCGGTTCCCCGTGAAGTTGATGAAATACTTCACCAATGGATCGGCTGCATCCGTCGTAATGTGCTGGGCGACATGCGGCCCATAGAAAAACATCACGCCCGGAAACAGTGCATAGTCCTCTCGGCCCAATCGCAGCGACCCTTTGCCGCGGGCGACAAGTTCCAAGGCATGGTAAGGAAACGTCGGTCGATGAATCGCATAATCCGAGGCACATCGTTCGCATCCGCCTGAAACCACCGACACCGGCTTGGACGGCGGTGGCGCCAAATCCAAATAAAAACGCTTGGCCTGCAACACCTGGGGAGAGAAAAACGCCGGCGGAACTTCCAAAGACGTGTGTTTTTTCATGGCTTTTCCTCAGGTCAATTATCGTCATCCATTCGTCAACAATCGTCATAGCAAACACCATATATGCCCTTTATTATAGCATTATCGTGACTCCAAGTTAAGTCAACATACGGCATGTATTTGCCGCACTCCACAAAAAGGATCCGATCATGCAAACCGCGCAAACTTCTTCTTCCAACTGTTCTTCGCCAGACAAAGACGATTTAATCGTCGTCACGGGGGCCGGCGGATTCATCGCAGGCTCGCTGGTGCGATATTTCCACGACAAAGGCTTCACGAAAATCCGGGCCGTGGATAAAAAGCCCTTGCCCGATTGGTATCAACGCGTGCCGGGCGTCGAATCCCTCTCCCTGGATGTTAGCTGCGAAGCAAATTGCAAAAGGGTTTGTGAAAATGCCGCGGAGGTTTACAATCTGGCTGCCGATATGGGCGGCATGGGCTTCATCGAGCGGAACCGCATCGAATGCCTCCGCTCCATCCTCATCAACACCCACATGATCGAGGCTGCCTACCGCGCGGGCGCCCGGCGTTATTTCTTCTCCTCCTCGGCCTGTGCCTACAATACCGACTTGCAAACCGATCCAAACGTCCGAGCATTGAAGGAGTCGGACGCTTACCCCGCAATGGCCGAACGCGGCTACGGTTGGGAAAAGCTCATGTCCGAGATGTTTTGCCAGGAGTATTGGGCCGAACGCGGCATGAAGACCGCCATTGCCCGATTTCATAACGTTTACGGTCCCCACGGCACATGGGATGGCGGACGTGAAAAAGCCCCCGCCGCGATTTGTCGCAAAGTAATCGAAGCCAAGGATCTTGGCTACAAAAGTATCGACGTTTGGGGTGACGGAACCCAAACGCGCAG
>CAYWGR010000023.1:2827-8837 GCA_964458015.1 uncultured Planctomycetaceae bacterium | reverse complement strand
CCACGGCATTGACGCCATCACCCATTGCGATGATTTGATCGCCACGCCGATCAATTTAGGCTCCAGTGAATTGATTTCGGTCAATCAGTTGGTGGATTACGCGGAAGAAATCGGCGGCGTCAAGCTGGAACGCCGCCACCAACTGGATGCTCCCAAGGGCGTTGCCGGCCGCAATAGCGACAACACAATGATTCATCGCATTCTGGGCTGGGAACCAAGCACGCCGTTCCGTGAAGGACTTGCGAAAACTTATGCCTGGATCGAGCGGCAGTATAGGGATCGCAAAGACGGCAAGAGGACCGTGTCGTGAGCGAAAACAATTGCCCTAGGCCAGCCGATCCGATTCCATATCGCATGGCCCTTGCCGGCGGTTGGATCGATCAACCGTTTGTATCCCAACAAAATCCGAATCCGCCCGGCTCTATGGTCGTGGTGGGCATCATGCCGACGCACCGGTTCATGGATCGCGCCGGCATGGCCACCGGCACGCGAAAAGTGGCCCGGCGTCTTTGGCCCGATGGATTCCGGCAACAAGAACCCGCTAGACTCGTTCGCGAGTTATACGAGGCCGAAAACCAAGGCAATTCCGAACCATCGGGCTCTCAAGACATGATCGGCCTGATTTATCCCGGCATAAGTCGTCTAGATTTCGATTGTCGCCATGCCCGGGGAATCTTTCCCAAACACATCGAATCGAACACGAATCCCCTGACCATCCGTTGGCTGGAAAACACCATTCATATCGTTCCCGTATCGCCGCGTCCCGAGGGCTACAACCCGCTGGGCAAAAAAAATCTCGATCCCGCATGGATTCGCCGCTTGGGCGCAAGCGGCCGCCATTGCTACGATGCGATATTGCATCGTGATGCGAAGGCCCTGGGCAACTCGATGAATGAATGCATGAAATGCTGGGAAGCAATTCTTCCCCACACCGTCCGGCATCCAACGCTTACCGTCGATCTTCTTGCAATCCTAGCAGAATACCAGTCAAAGTATCCCGGCGCGATGTACTCGGGCTGCGGCGGTGGGTATCTTTATGTCGTTTCCGAAACGCCGGTCCCCGATTCGTTCCAAATCACCGTTAGGATCGCTCCATCATGAGTGAAAACTGTGTAATTGTCAGCGGTTCTTTCGATGATATGAGATCGGCCAACGTCCGGTTTCTCGAAGAAGCCTCGCGCGAAGGTTGTGTCCATGTGTTGCTATGGTCCGACGCATCCATGGACAAGCGATATGGCCGAAAACCAAAATTTCCCGAAGCCGAGCGGCGGTATTTTCTCGAAGCCCTTCGCTACGTCAGCCGCGTGACGATGTGCGATGCTCCCTCAGCCCCGGATTGCTTGCCAGACCTCTGTCGGCAGAGCGGAGCAACCTGGATTGTCGAGGATGCCGCCGATAATCCAGCCAAGCAGGCATTTTGCCGTGCTCATGGATTCAATTATCGCGTTATCAACCAACAAACTCTTGACGCGATCCCTGAATACAGTGAGGAAATGCCGCCATTTTCCGATGCCAAACGGGTCATTGTCACAGGATCCTTCGATTGGTTCCACACTGGGCACATTCGCTTCTTCGAGGAAGTTGCCGAACTCGGCGACCTCTACGCTGTCGTGGGGCACGACGCCAACATTCGGCTATTAAAGGGTGACGGCCACCCGCTGTTCCCGGAAAAACAACGCCGCTATCTGGTCCATGCGATTCGCCACGTCAAACAATCGCTGATCTCCACCGGCCAAGGCTGGCTAGACGCGGAGCCGGAAATACGTAGAATTAAACCGCATATTTATGCCGTGAACGAAGACGGCGACCGCCCGGAAAAACGCCGCTATTGTGAAACCCACGGCATGGAATACCGTGTGCTCAAGCGAATTCCCAAACAAGGGCTCCCGCAACGGCAAAGCACGGATTTACGCGGTTTCTAGTTCCCCATTGCAGTCGAGTTTGTCAGTTTAGCGGCCGACAGTATGTCGGCCTGAGTTTAGCGGCCGACAGTATGTCGGCCTGAGTTTAGCGGCCGACGGCACGTCGGCCTGAATGGTTGTTCGAGGCTGATGTGCCGTCCGGTCGCCAAATGGATCACTGCCCAAATCCATTGCAACGATGTACGATCGCCATTTTTCAGAAAGAACTTGTATGCGCTATGCATTGATTATTGCCGGCGGATCTGGCACGCGACTTTGGCCCATGAGCCGGGCATCCTTGCCGAAACAGTTGATTCCATTCATAGGCGGGCAGAGCCTGCTGGAAATCGCCCTCGAACGGCTCGATGGGCTGTTGCCTGCGGAATGCTGTTATGTGTGTGCCGGTCAAAATCATGCCGAAGCCATCCATCACGCCCTTCCTCGTCTTGGCAAAAAACAATTTCTAGGCGAACCCTGCGGACGCGATACGCTGAATGCGGTTGGGCTTGGCGCCGCGGTCCTTGCGAAAAATGATCCCGAAGCGACTATCGCTGTTTTCACGGCCGATCACATTATCGAGCCCGTCGATCAGTTCCAATCCCTGGTAGAAGCCGGCTTTGCTCTGGTCGAGCAACATCCCGAGACCCTGGCAACGTTCGGCATCACGCCGACCGGTCCGGCCGTCGGATACGGGTATCTTGAACTTGGCCAACCCTTGGGCGATACGGCTCGGCGCGTGCGACAATTTCGAGAAAAGCCCGACTTGGAAACTGCCAAACAATTTTATGCAGCAGGGCCGGATAAATTCCTTTGGAATAGCGGCATGTTCGTTTGGAGGGCAAGCACCTTGTTGGATTGCATCCGCTGTTATACGCCCGACAGTCATGCCGGGTTGCTGCGCATCGCCGATGCATGGAACTCGCCCAACCGCCAAGCCGTCTTGGAGGAAACCTATCCCACGCTCCAAAAAATCAGCGTCGACTTCGCGGTGATGGAGCCGGCTTCGCGCGACGCGGCCGTAACAGTGGCGGCAATCCCCATGCCATTGCGATGGTTGGATGTCGGCTCTTGGCCTTCGCTGGCGCAAACATGCCCCCACGACGAACATGGCAACGCCTTGGCTGCGGATCGAGCCCTTCTGATGGATACCCACGGAACTCTCGCGGCATCCAGCGATCCCAAGCATTTAATCGCCGCCATCGGCTGTGAAAATCTTGTAATTGTCCACACTCCCGATGCCACGCTCGTTTGCCGGGCGGATTGTGCGGATGCAATCAAGGAATTGCATCGACAAATCGGGAATCGCTTCGGCCAAGAGTTGCTATAAGCGGGGATCACTCAAAGCATTCTCAATAACCATGCGTATGCTGCCGGATTGATATGCCCCCATACGCCGCCGCTGTCGCATCTTACCTACACTACCCTTCTATCCATGTATGGCATCGTAAATACCAGAGAATCTGATAAGGCTTTTGGTAAGATTTGCCGATTATTCTGACATCGCTGATTTGGCAAAGTCGGCGAGAATATAATCGCAGTCGCCATTTTACCTAGATTGCCCACTGCTCGCCGCCAAGTTCTTTTCGGTTAGCGTTGTTGAGGCACCGCAGAACGATGATCAACCATTATTCATCCATTGGTCGCACATTGCTGACGATGTTGGCAGCGGGGCTGTTGGCTGAATGCGTTGGTTGTCATGCGGTGGATTACTACACTCCGACGCTCAAAGCCCCTACGCCTGCTGAATTGGCTACGCCCCGAGAACTGACGATGGTGTCTTTGCCGACCTATCACATCGAACCGCCCGATATCCTGCAAATCGAAGTGTTGAAGCTGGTGCCTCGACCTCCTTATCGCATCGAGACCTACGATGTTCTTCAAATTCGAGTGTTGGGAACCATCCTGGATCAGCCGATCGATGGATTCTTTTTGGTGGAGGGAGATGGCATCGTAAGTCTTGGCCCGGCCTACGGAACGGTCCGCGTCGCGGGCATGAGCATTGAAAAAGCCACCGTGGAGGTTACGCGGCATCTACAGGTAATTTTGCAGCGGCCCGACGTTTCGATCCAATTGGCGCGTTCGGCCGGCACCCAACAGATTACAGGAACCTATGTCGTTCAATCCGATGGCATGGTCAATCTGAAGAGTTATGGCATGGTCAACGTGTCCGGCAAGAGCGTAACCGAATCGCGTCTGGCAATTGAGCAATTGATTTCTCAATACTACGATTCGCCCCAGATTTCGGTGGAGGTGATCGGCTACAATAGCAAGAACTATTATGTGATTACCGCGGGAGCCGGCATGGGAGAAAGCGTTCAGCGATTCCCCATTACAGGCAAGGAAACAGTGTTGGACGCCCTCGGTCAGATCCAAGGGCTGGCTGGTGTTTCCAGCAAAACTATTTGGGTGGCGCGACCGACTCCTGCCGGCCTGGATGCCGAAGAAGTCTTGCCTGTCAATTGGAACGAAGTTGCGCGAGGCGGCTTGACCGGTACGAACTATCAGCTTATGCCCGGTGATCGCGTGTACATTGTCGATGACAAACTCGTTGCCGCCAATAACTATGTCACTAGGGCCACTAGTCCGCTTCAGCGGTTGCTGAATATCGGCAATCTTGGCGCCAACACGATTCGCACCACGCAAACCATGGGCCGCGGCTACAACCAAACCCGCTTCTAATTGTTATGTCGAATGCCGCGATCGAAAATGTTCGCCGGCTGGTCGAATGGAACCGCCAGTCCGGCCCCGATGCTCAAAGATCTGCACCTCCGCCTGAGATCGGCAGCGTGGGTATTATCGGCGCAGGCATCATGGGCACAGCCATTGCCGAAGCGCATGCATCGCATCTTGTGCCTGTTGTGATTCACGACGCCGAGCCTACGGCAATTGCCGATGCCGTCGCTGCCGTATCAAAGAACTGGGGCAAAGCAAGAAGCGATCATTCGCGAGAAAATCCTTGCCGCGTAACGGCGGCAAAAAACATTTCCGATATTGCTCGTTGCGATCTCATTCTCGAATCCATCGTCGAAATTCTCGCGGTCAAGCTGCGACTGTTCGAGGAATTGCAGACGACGTTGAATGAAACAAGCATCGTTTCCACGAATACCTCGACGATCCCGATCCATCGCTTGGCTTCCGGAATTTCCGATCCGGCACGGTTCTGCGGTTTTCACTTTTGCCATCCCGTGCAAGAACGCCCCTTGGTCGAAATCGTGCAAGGGCCGCAAACCGGGAAAGATACCATCGCCGCCTTGACGGCCCATGCACGAAGAATCGACCGCATACCGATTGTCGTGCAAGACGGGCCGGGGTTCGTCGTCAATCGGCTGCTGTTTCCCTATTTGGCCGAAGGATTGGAGCTGCTCCGAGAAGGATATCCCGCCGAGGCCATTGATTCGGCCGCCCGTGATTATGGGATGGCCGTCGGACCGCTGCGAATGATCGACGAGATCGGGCTAGATACGACTCTTCAAGCGGCCTGGGTATTGGCGGCCTCTTTTCCCGACCGAATTCTTTCCTCGCCGCTTTTGGTGTCCATGATTAAGGCAGGCCGATTGGGTCGCAAGACGGGGGCAGGATTCTTTTCCCACGAAGGAGCAAAGAGTAGTGACGTTTTGGATCCGAAGGCGGAGGAAATTCTCTTGCCCTGGGTCGAATCGACGCAAGGCCCGCAACCCAAGGTCGCTCCCGCCCGCTTGATGCTGCCGATGCTTCTAGAAGCTTCTCGCATCCTGGAGGAAGGCAAGGTCCGCGATGCTCGCGATATCGACTTGGCCGTGCTTTTCGGGCTTGGCTATCCGACCGGAAAGGGCGGACTTCTATACCAAGCCGATATGCTCGGAGCCGAGGGCGTCCTCACTCTCTTGAGCCCTCTCGAAACGATAGGGCCGCGATTCCAGGCGACGCCGATGCTTCAAAGCATGGCGAAGTCCGGCAGCGTTTTTTATGGCAAGCCGTAATCACGACTAACGCGGCAACTGCGACAGCTTCTCGAAAGCCGGAATTTCCAGCGGCTGGAGCATGTCCTTCGTGAGCCCCAGTTTCATCGCCTTTTCCATCGCCGCGGCCGCCGCATTGTGTTGGCCGGCCAATTCATACGCTTGAGCCTG
>CAYWGR010000023.1:0-2817 GCA_964458015.1 uncultured Planctomycetaceae bacterium | reverse complement strand
GGCGTTTCAGCGTCCGCCAGGGCGTCGGCCATGTCCGTCAAAGCCGCATCCGGATCGTTCATGGCGATATAAACGCTCGCTCGAGAGTCAAGCATCGGCGCCATCGGACCGGCAATTTCAATCGCCTGGTCGATAAGCTTCAGCGATTCCTCCAGTTTGATGCCCTGCAGCGCTAAAAGCACCGCCAGATTGTTCATCGCATAGGCATTGCCGCTGTTCTTTTCCAACACTTCGCGGTAATAGCTTTCAGCCTCGTCATAACGAGCGCGCTTGGAGGAAAGATCGGCCATCATCATCAGCAACGGGATGGGGCGATCGAATTGCTTCATCGCCGTGCGAAGAATTTTGTCGAGCCGCTGCAATTGCTCTTTGCCGATCTTATTGTCACGCAACAAAATCGAACAAACTTGCGAAAGTATCGCCGGATTGGCATTCTCCCACGTGCGGTCGAGCAAATCAATCGCCTCGTCGATGCGGCCCTGACGCCCAAAAAATGCCGCGAGAACCCATTCCTGGCCCGCGTTTTCCTCGGTATAGTTGCGATATAACATCTCGGCTTGATGGATGAATCGTTCCGCCGTCTTCTTCTGCGCGGGTTTCGTGAGCCGCCCGGCAAGTTGTTCGAGCTTTTCGGCGACCAACCGGATTCGAAGATTTCGTTCCGTGGGATGGGCCTCCTTCTTATCGATGAAGGCTTTCAATAAATTAAACGCCTTATCCGCCTCACCCTTCGATACCAAGGTCTCGGCACGCAGGCCGACGGTGATGATGTGATTCGGATAGCTCTTTTCCAGCCGAGCAAGATAAACTTCGGCGTTCGACGTTTCGCCGTGCTCCATCAACGCCGTAATATACGCCGCCAAGTAACGCGGCTCCTCGCTATGCGATGCAACGAGGTTACGCATTTGCGTACTGGCTTTTATCCAGGAGCCCGCGGCAAGGTACATTTGGGCAAGCTTGAAACGATCCTCGGGCGTGGCTGCTTGCTCCTGAAGCATGGATTCCAGCGTGGCGATGGCTTTGTCGCGTTGGGAACGCTTCGGATCGGCGGCGTCAAGGCTTGCCTGCACGCGCCGGTCCAAAACCGACACATCGGCGGCCGCCAGATTTTCTTCGATCAAATCACGCGCTTTTTGGATGTTTTGATAACCGCCTCGCGCAGCGAAGATCAAGGCCAACTGACGTCGGGCCCAAACCACGTCGGCCTCCGACGCCTTGATCTTGCCGTCGATCACTCGGCGAAGCAACGCTTCGGCCGGAACGGGCTTGCCTGTCCGGCAATAAAAATCGGCAACCGACCGCACCACGAATGGATCTTGGGGATCGGCGGCCAGAGCGGCCTCATACTTCTCCTCGGCGGCCTCTTTTTTCTTCAACACTTCGTAACATTGGGCCAAAGCCAACGGCGCCACTTTCGGAGGCAGCTTCTTACCCGCTTCTTGGATTACCTTTTCCGCCTTGCTTTCCGCTTCGCCCGCACTGAGAAATTGAATCAAGGCAACCCAGGTCGCGGGATTTTTCGGTTCTAGTTCAACGGCGCGACGCAGTGATTTTTCGGCGTCATTCAATAGCTCCTCCGCCTCTTTCGCGTGTCCCGAGGCTTTGGCCCGGCGGCCGATGATGCTCAACACTTGTCCGAGCCAAACATGCTCCTGGAAATTTTTGGACTTCGAGGATGCCGCCTTCCTCGCCATATCCAAGGCGCGATCGAACTCTCCCTGCCGCAATGCCACTTCGGCGCCGGCTCGGCTCATATCCGCCGAGAACGGCACTTGCTGCTTCTCGAGTTGCCGCAACAACTGATCGGCATCCGCATAGCGCTGCTTCTGGAAAAGAAGCTGAACGGAACGTCGCACCGCGCCGGGATTGCGTTCGCCCATGTCAATCGCTTCCAGATAGTTTTTCAGGGCGGAATCGGTCTTGCCTTGCTGATCGTAGATGCCGGCCATGAGCAATGGAATACGCGACCAGGATTGCCGCTGCTCACGCGCTTGTGCAAGATATTTCAGAGCTTGGTTCAACAATTGATCGGCATTATCCGCATCTTTGGCCTGCATGCCCAGGCGGACGGCTTGCCCATAAAGCCAATAGGCGCCGTGGCCTGAAACGCGCTCGATCTCCTTAAGCGCCAGGTCCATGCCGGCCTCGTCCTCGTCGTGCAAAGCTTGCTCGAACAGCAAATAACGCACTTGCACATTGAACGGCTCTTTTTCCGATATCTTGGTGCATAACAATCTAGCTTGCTTCGAGTCGTTTACTTGCATCGCGGCGTTCAGCAGGCCATTCCAAAGCTGAAGCCGCTCGGCATCGGAAAAACGATCGACGTTTTCAGCCAGTTTGCGCAAAGGCTCGCCGGCTTTCGTGCCGTGCCGCCGCACAAGATACTGGGCTTTGGCCAAGCGATGATCCACCGTATCGCCGGACGTTTTCTCCAATTTATTGAGTATCGTTTCCGTCTTTGCCCAATCCTGCTGGCGTTCCGCCAACGAGGCGAGGACGGCGGTCAATTCCACTTGTTTCGGATTTTTCTTGATTGCCTTTTCGAGTAATTCCTCGGCGTCCGCAATTCGGTTTTGGGCGACAAGAATCTCAGCCCGCAAAATGGGAATTTGAACCGCGTCGGGCGTAGCCTTTTCGGCCTGGTCCAGCACTTTCTCGACCTGCTTCCACTCCCTTTCCGGTTCATTTTTCTTCAGGTTTTGCAGAACCAACATCCGAGCCAGGGGAATCATGCCGGCAACTCCCATCTTCCCCGTCTTCGCAAGTTGGTTTTATTCATTCAGCGCATCATCAACGTTTCCTGAATCCAACAGCTAT
>CAYWGR010000022.1:0-42020 GCA_964458015.1 uncultured Planctomycetaceae bacterium | reverse complement strand
AGCTTTTGGTCGTGATTACGATCATCGGCATCCTGATTTCGCTCTTGCTTCCGGCGGTGCAATCAGCGCGCGAAGCGGCGCGAAGGTTGCAGTGTTCGAACAACCTCAAACAATTCGCGCTAGCGGCGATGAATCACGAATCCGCGCAAGGATTCTTTCCAACGGGAGGTTGGGGGGCCGTATGGCTAGGACATCCCGACCGGGGATTCGACAAACGCCAGCCAGGAGGTTGGCTCTACAACCTCCTGCCATTCATGGAACAACAGGCGTTGCACGATCTGGGCACAAGCGGCAGCGGTATCTCGATCGAAGATGCCAACGCCCGACGTATCGCCACGCCATTGGCGGCGGCCAATTGCCCGACTCGCCGTCCCTCGCAGTTGTACACTTTTGCGGAAGTCTTCTTCACGCAGTTCCGCTTGACCAGTGGAACAGCATCACAGGTCGCCCGAAGCGATTACGCGATCAACGGCGGCGATTATCTCGCTTGGCACGGTCCTTTTCCAGCAGATCTGCCGTCAGGCGACAGCAGCACGAGTTGGTACAGCACGGCCTCCTGCACCGGCATTAGTTATCAACGTAGCCAGGTTACCGTTGCGAATATCCGCGATGGATGCAGCAATACTTTTCTGATTGGAGAAAAGTATATCGACAGCAGCCACTACTCGGACGGTCAAGATTGGGGCGACAACGACACCATGTATTGCGCTGATGAACTAGACATGATTCGTTGGACCGGAATCTACTGCGATATAGGCACCTCGACCAATAATAATTTGCCCCGGCAAGACAGCACCATTCCCGGATATTCCGATAGCAGCAATCTACAATGGTTCGGTAGCGCCCATGCGGCCGGGGTAAACATGTCGCTTTGCGACGGCTCGGTCCGATCGATCAGCTACTCCGTCGATGCCGAAATCTACCGAAGGCTCGGCAACCGTCAGGATGGATTGGCAATCGACGGCAGTAAGCTCTAGTTAATGTTACTTTATGCCGGCGCGGAGATCGATCATCGCCTGATCAAAAGCCTCGACGGTAATCAACCCAACCCGTGGATACTCAATGTCGATGATGACATAGACCGTAATAGCCATGATTGCGGCAAAGCATAGCACGTGAAGCCAATTGCGAGACCTACCGGAAGCCATGCCGTAGCCTGCTATCAAGGCGCCGGCCAAGGCCATGATTCCCAGCATGACGAACACAATCATCGGCGGGTGCATCTGCGTCGCCATCGATCGCATTGTTGTAATGTCGATCATTTGATTGAGCGACGGCAGCACTAACATGGCTGCCTGGGGCGAACTGCTAGTGCGGCAGGCGGCAACAGCCTGCTTCCATATGGCATTCTGCGTCTCTGCGGCCTTGGCAAGTTCTTCTTTCGCCGCTTGAATGTTCGGTAGCTTCCGATAAGCTTCAATCCGGGTATCCAAATACTGTCGAAAGAGTTCTCGCACGGCAGGCTGAGCGTCGGCCGGCAGCATATCTATACGGAGATAAGCAGTGCCGATCGCGTTGGTCTCCTCCACGATCAGTTGCCTTCTAACGTCAAATCGCGAAGCCGCTCCGGAAAAAGTGAACGCAATTAAAAGACCCAACAGTCCGAAAACGGAGCCTTCCACGGCTCCAATGCCTGCCCGGGCTCCTTCCGGATCTTGTTGCAGCCGCTTAATGCCGATCCGTCGGCCGATCTCTAGGAGTAAGACCATTCCCAAAAACAGCCCGACGGCGATTGCAAGGACTGTCGAGGTAAAAAACATATTTGCCTGTCTGGATAGTGTGACCTAATAAATAGTCATTATCTGCCTCCGGCGTCTGCCGTCGGCGCGGCTGATTCGGACGATGCTGTCCCGGCAATTGTCGTGAATCGTTCCTCGCTAAGGACCATTTCAGGTTTAAGGCGGCCGAACATCTGCATGATTCGGGCAATAATGCCCGTCCAACCGGTCTGATGGTTTGCACCCAGCCCCATCCCGTTATCACCGTGAAAATATTCGTAGAACAGGATATAGTCCCGCCAATAGGGATCGTCTTGGAATTTGAATGTCGGCCCGTTGACCGGCCGATACCCGTCGGCATTATTCAGGAATATGTTCGACAACCGCCGCGTGATCTCTTCCGCAACTTGGAAAAGGTTTTTATAGCAACCCGATCCGGTCGGACATTCGACGACGAAATCATTGCCGTAATAGCTGTAATATTGCAGAAGGGCTCGAATGATCAACCCGTTGACAGGCATCCAAATCGGGCCTCTCCAATTGGAATTGCCGCCGAACATGCCGGTATCCGACTCGGCCGGCAGATAGTTCACACAATACTTCCGGCCGCCGACCTGCATCACGAAAGGATGATCGGCATGGCATCGCGATAGCGAACGGATACCGTAATCGCTTAAAATTTCATTTTCATCAAGCATAATCGAAAGAACGCGGCGCAGCTTGTTTTCATCCAGAATCGAAGCAAGTTTCCGATTGCCGACGCCCGGCTTCAGGGGATCGTGGATCGCAGCACGCAGTTCCGGACGTGCCGCGAGAAACCTTACAAACCGCTCGCCTATTTCCGGATATTTTTGGGCCAGGCCAGGCTCGAATACCGTTGCAGCGCAAAACGGCAGCAAACCCACCATCGAACGGACCTTCAGACGCATCGCCTGACCATCGGGCAAACGAAGCACGTCGTAGAAAAAGCCGTCTTCTTCGTCCCACATGCCGGTGCCATTGCCCGCATGAGTCATGGCTGATGCGATCCACATGTAATGTTCGACAAACTTGAGCGTCATATCCGCGTAATCCGGATCCGACATCGCCAATTCAAATGCAATCTCCAACATGTTTTGGCTGAACAAAGCCATCCAGGCGGTGCCGTCGGCCTGTTCCAAATAGCCTCCGGTCGGCAAAGGCGAACTTCGATCGAATACGCCGATGTTGTCCAGTCCCAGGAACCCGCCCTCGAACACGTTGCGCCCGAATCGATCCTTCCGATTGCCCCACCAAGTAAAGTTCAGAAGAAGCTTATGAAAACTCGCCTTGAGCCATTCCTTGTCGCCTTCGCCCGATAATACTTTATCGAGCCGGTAGGTGAAGATGGTTGACCAGGCATGAACCGGCGGATTAACATCTCCGAAATTCCACTCGTAGGCGGGAATCTGGCCGTTCGGGTGCATGTAACGCTCTTTCAGCATCAATCCGAGCTGTTTTTTCCCGAACTCAGGATCCACAAGCGTTAGCGCAAGGATATGGAACGCCAAATCCCATGCCGCATACCAGGGATACTCCCATTTGTCCGGCATCGAAATCACGTCGCCGTTGTACATGTGATGCCAATGGTCGTTGCGAGGAGATGCTTTGGCTTTCGATCCAAACGGGTCAGAACCTCGTTCTTCCAGCCAGCGGTCTACGTCGTAATGGTAAAACTGCTTTGTCCAAAGCATTCCGGCCAACGCTTGCCGCATCACGTTGGCCTGATCAGCATTGAACGATGGAGGCGTGATCGCGGTATAAAAGGCATCGGCCTCATCGTGCCGCAGTTGCATGGTCTCCTCGAAACAATGGCCGAAAACTTTTTTGTATTGCTCGTCCTCGTTGGATTCCATCGGAGCAACGTCCGTCAGACGCAGCCGAACGCTTCGGCACTCGCCCGGATTGACGGTCCAATGGCAATGGACTGCCGCTTTCGTGCCTTTCTGCTCGGGATTCAAGCCCCCCTGCTTACCGTCAACAATGTAGTTGTTGATACCGTCCTTGACATAGGGACAAGCGTTCGGAGTTCCAAAGATCCGATCGGTATTGGTTTCGTTTTCCGTGAATAATAGCGCGCCGCCTCCGTCGCAGTAGAGAAAACGTTCTCCAAGCTTTTCATCAACGGTTTGAATCGCGGAATACATTGGCCCCGCATGAATCTGGCGAAGCATCGGCTTGTCGCCGTTGATTTGCCATGTCCAATGATTGCGAAACCAAAGCGTCGGTAATAAATGCAACTCGGCAGGATGGTCACCGCGGTTCCAGACGGTGATCTGAATCAGAATATCCTCGGGCGACTGCTTGGCATACTCGACAAACACGTCAAAATATCGATTGTCGTCGAAAACGCCGGTGTCGATCAATTCGTATTCGGCTTGATCTCGTCCCCGGCTTTGGTTGGTTTGCACCAGGTCGTCGTAAGGATACGGCCTTTGCGGATATTTGTAGAGAGATTTCATGTACGAGTGCGTCGGCGTGCTATCCAGGTAGAAATAGCATTCCTTAACGTCTTCGCCGTGGTTGCCTTCGCTGTTGGTCAGGCCGAACAGACGCTCCTTGAGAATCGGATCCTTGCCGTTCCACAAAGCAATGGCAAAACAAAGGCGTTGCAGGTCGTCGGAGATGCCGGCCAAGCCGTCTTCGCCCCAATGATAGGCGCGTGATCGCGCTTGATCGTGGGTAAAGTAATTCCAGGCGTCGCCATTCTCGCTGTAATCTTCGCGAACGGTGCCCCACTGCCGCTCACTGAGATATGGTCCCCACTTGCGCCACGCGATCCCGTGTTCCTGGGCTTCTTCAAGACGTTCATGCTCGGCTGATTTGTATTCCATAAGTCACCGGAAATGGGTTTTTACCAACAACTCCAGGGCATTCGACACTCGGATGTTCCATCCATTCGTTCTTACGTGGAAGTCTACGATACACCACAATAAACTACTTCCACGGAACGCATAGGGAGTTGCAATTGAAGCAGGCTATTGATACTTTTTCCGTGGCCGGCGAGAATTAATCGCCCGCCCGTTCGAGATTGAAAAGCTTATCGGCCTTGCTGGAATAATCCCCCACCGTGACTTGGCAAAGCGTTTTGGTTATACTGTACTTTTGAGTTCCTATCCTATCCTGCAAAACAACCAAATCAAGCGATTCTTGTAAATGGGCCAACCCTCTGACCATGTTCCTGCGTTGTTTCTACTGGCGGCCTTTAGCAGGCATGAGGCGGCGTTGGATTGGGCGCAAGCCAAGGCCGTCGCAACTTGGGGGCCTCTTGCTTTGGCCAGCCCTCGTTTTCAATTCTCCGAAACCCATTACTACGATGCCACGATGGGGCCAGGGCTTCTAAAGACCTTTTTCGTTTTTGAGGAGTTGGCGGATCCTGAAAAGCTAGTTGAAATCAAATTGCTAACGAATCGTTGGGAAGAAGAATATGCTGCCGTAGCCGGCCATCCCGAGCCCAGGCCTTTGAATCTCGACCCCGGCTATCTGACTCTTGGAAAGCTTGTTTTGGCCTCAACCAAAGATTTTGCCCATCGAATCTACTTGTCGCGCGGCATTTATGCCGAAGTTACGCTACAATATAGACATCACCAGTGGCAATCCCACGAATACACGTTTCCCGACTACCGCCGGGCGGATTATCAGGCGTTTTTCAGCAAATGCCGGGATTTGTTGAAAAAAGGGATAAGCGATAGGGAATAGGAAGAAAGCCGGCGGACCACGGACAGAACAACCATGCTTTGGCTCATCCTAGGTTGCACGATTCCAAGCGCGATCATTTGCTGTGCGGCGGCATTTGCCGTCCGGAGATTCGGACCTCGCTTTGGGCTGGTCGATCGGCCTGGCCATCGCAAGGTTCACGAAACGCCCATGCCCACTTGCGGCGGTTTGGCCATTTGGCTGGGCGTCGTGCTTCCGCTTGTGGTGATGGTCGTCATGGCGTCCCAAACAGCATCGGATCGGTTGCCGTTGTCCGTAGATACGACTTCCCTGCTTCCCGGCAGTCTGGTAGCGATCCTCTCGAAATACGCTCCCGGAATCGTCTTTCAATCGAGCAAACTTTGGGAACTTTTGGCAGGCGGCACGGTTTTGATGCTGTTGGGATTGGCCGACGATTATCGAGGGCTGGATTGGCGATTCCGCTTGGGCATTCAGACCTTGGTTGCCACGACCTTGGTTTGCCAGGGATGGCGTCTTACATTATTTCTCGATATGCCTTTGCTGACCGGCGCATTGAGCGTTCTATGGATCGTCGGTCTGATAAACTCGCTTAACATGCTCGATAACATGGATGGCCTCTCGGCAGGCGTCGCCGCCATTGCGGCCGCGATGTTGGCCGTTGCAATGCTTTTAACGCCTCGGCCCGACAACCAGCAGCCGCAACTGTTCGTCGCGGGATTGCTTCTGGTGGTAGTCGGTTCCCTCTTGGGCTTTCTTTGGCACAATCGTCCGCCCGCCCGACTGTTCATGGGCGATGCCGGCAGTTATTTAATCGGATATCTACTGGCGATGGCCACCCTGACGGCCACTTTTGCAAGCAGCGGCGGCCCCAAACACGCGATTCTAGCTCCGCTATGCGTGTTGGCCGTTCCGCTTTATGATACTGCCAGCGTGATTTTGATCCGATTGCGAGAGGGCCGCAGTCCTTTCGTGGGCGACAAGAGCCATTTTTCGCATCGGCTGGTTGAACTGGGAATGACCAAGCCTCAGGCAGTCTTGACCATCTATTTGGCCACGGCCGCTTGCGGCCTTGGCGCGCTCCTATTGCGTCAAGTGGATCTTGCCGGCGCGATCGTGATTCTTGCGATGGTTCTTTGCACACTGGCATTGGTCGCCGTGCTGGAAACGGCCGGTCGCCGCCGACCTTGAACTGCATTGGGATAAAATTCGACCATGTCGCGTCGGAAACATCATCAACAGCCGCAGAAAAACCATCCGCAGCGCGAAGGCGTGCAACCGTTCGCATTAGCGGAAGATGACCGCCTTCGCCCCTGGCTTTTGGCCGGTTTCACATCGCTCGTCGTTGCACGTCCGCTGTTCCCCAGCGAATCGGCGGCGACCTACGGCGACGGAATGCCAATGGTCATGCTTTGGATCACGCTGGCCGTACTGTGGTTGCTGGGCGCGATCGGCCGGCCCAGGTTTTCGATCCGTTTCGGATGGATCGACGCCGCTGTTCTGCTTTTAGTCGGCTGGCACACCCTGGCCGCCCTTTGGGCCGTTTGGCATGGCAGTCCGCGTCCCGCCCTCAACATGCTTTGGGAATGGGTCGGCCTGGGGCTATGCTTCTTCCTTGCACGACAGTTCATCGTCACTCCCGCCGAAGTCCGGGCTGTTGTGGCCGTAATGATTGCCTTGGCCGTTGCGTTGGCCGGTTATGGATTGTATCAATGTTACCATGAGATGCCTGCCACCCGGGCGATTTACGAATCGGATCCCGATGCAGCCATACGCAATGCAGGTCTGTGGTTTCCACCGGGCTCACCCGAACGGCAACTCTTTGCCGACCGATTGTATAGCACCGAACCCATGGCCACGTTCGCCTTGACCAACTCGCTGGCGGGCTATCTCGTGCCTTGGCTCGTTATTTTAGCGGGCATGATATGTGCAAGTATCCCTACCCGCCGACAGTTGTGGAAATTGGTTTTTTGTGCTATGCCGATAGCCGCTTGCCTGCTGTTGACCAAAAGCCGTAGCGGATATGTCGCAATGGGTATTGGAGTCGTCTTGGCATGGCTCACATGCCGTTTGAAAGGCAATACGATTGGCTGGAAATGGCCGACGATCGTGACCATTGTTTTGGTTGCGATGATCGCCGCCGGGATTACTTTCGGCGGTCTCGATCGCGAAGTGATGTCGCAGGCGTCAAAATCATTCGGCTACCGTTTGCAATACTGGCAATCGACGGGCCAAATCATTGCCGAGCATCCAATTCTCGGCTGTGGACCAGGAAATTTTCAGGATACCTATCCCCGGTATAAACTGCCCGAGGCAAGCGAGGAGGTGGCCGATCCCCATAACTTCCTGCTCGAAATCTGGGCCACCGCGGGCACACCCGCCGCAATTGCATTTCTAATGGTTTTGGGATGCTTTGCCTGGGCCATAGCAAGAGATACAAAAACAATCGGCAAAGAATCGAAGTGCGGCGAAGTGGTCAAGGACGAGAAGAGAGAACTTAAAAAGCCTCTAATTACCAATTCTACCTCGATTGTTTCCCATCCCAATTATATAATGGGCGGGTGTTTTGCCGGTTTTTTGTTGTCATTCCCGATGGGATTGCTCAGTGCCGCTCCACAGGGTATTGCTGCACTGTTACTGGGATTGCCGATTGCCGCTCTTGCATTGCTGCTTCTGCGCAGTTGGATCCGAGAAGGGCAAATGCCCCGATGGTTGCCGGCCGTGGGAGTTGCGGCTTTATTGATCAATTTGCTGGCGGCCGGCGGAATCGGATTACCCAGTGTTGCGGGCACGCTTTGGCTTCTTTTGGCCGTTGGACTTCCCGAGGAACGGCCTCGTGAACTGCCAACCCGCATGGCATGGGTCATGCTCTTGCTCACGATCCTTATGGCATATGCCTGTTATCGCACTGCCTACAGCCGGGTTTTGGATTGCCAGGCCCAATTGCGATTGTCCGAGCGGAGACCTGCTCAGGCAGCCGAATATCTTGAAGCCGCGGCCGCCGCCGATCCGCTGTCGGCCGATCCCAGACGCCGACTGGCCGACCTGGAGTTCGAGCGTTGGCGGCAAGAGCCCAACGAAGAATCCTTCCGCCGTTTTGAAGCCGCGAACGAAATCATTCTGGCTTTATCCCCTGGTTCACCTCCAGCATGGTTCATCGCCGCCGAGCGGTATTACGAAGCATATTCCAAGACGGGCAATCCTCATGCCCTTGAGGTTGCGATTCACGATTATCAACGGGCCATTGAACTTTATCCTAATAATGCTTTGTATCGGGCGAAATTGGCCGAGGCTGCCCTGGCAGCCGGCAATCATGTGATTTTCCGCAGTGAGGCTGAGGCTGCCTTGAACCTTGACGCAGTCACCCCCCACAAAGACAGGAAGTTGCCCACCCAAACGCGAGAGCATCTCCAAAAAGTTCTAAGGGATAACCCTTAAGGAAAAATTCTCTAACGGTCTGTCGTGCATCCTTATCTGAGTTTTCTCCCGGCGTTCTGCCGTGTAGGTATTTTTGCCACAATACAAGTCGTGTGGTATGCCGGAGTATTTTGGAGTAAACTACCTACAGATAAGCAATAGAAGGATGCGGTTCGCATGAGAATCTTCCTGTTGACGCTCTTAACCTTAATTTTGGGCATTGCTCTGGGCCTTGGAGCGGCCATTGTACGCATACAAACCTCTCCGTGGGATCCGCAACGTGACGAAAGCGTTGCCGCCGAGGAATCTGTACCGTTGCCGCCCGGCACGCCTATGCCCAAGGTTGTCGTGTCTGAAACATCTTACGATTTTGGCGCACTCGATCTGTCGGCCAACGGAAGTCACGACTTCGTCATTAAAAACGAGGGAACAGCTCCCTTGAAGCTCACCGAGGGCGGAACGTCGTGTCGCTGCACGATGAGCAAGCTCGACAAGGAAAGCATTCCGCCCGGCGGATCGGCGAAAGTGACGATCACCTGGAAGCCCATCGACCGCCCAGGCCCCTATCAGCAGACCGCAAAAATTCTGACCAACGATCCGGCGCAGTCGCAAATTATACTGACGATTTCCGGCCGCATTACGGCGGCCGTGCGTTTTTCGCCCACGGAATTGGTTTTTAGCCGGTTATCGGCCGGTGAAGCCACGAGCGATCAAGCACGTTTATTCTGTTACCTTGATAAGCCGCCGAAGATTCTTGGCCAAAAATGGGAAGATACCTCGACGGCCTCCTTCTATGAGGCATCTCTGGAACCACTTCCAGCCGACGAAGTTGCCAAGGAACCGACGGCCAAAAGCGGATGGTTCGTTCAAGTGAAGGTCAAACCGGGATTGCCGCAAGGGCCGATCCAACAAAAACTGATTCTGCAAACCGATATGAAGTCGAATCCCTCCCTCACCCTGCCGATCCAAGGCAACATCGGCAGCGAGATCGCCGTCGTGGGACCCCGCTGGGATCCAGAAAAAGGCGTTCTTTGGCTCGGCGAAGTTTCGGGCCGCGAGGGTATCGAACGGCGTCTCTTGTTGGTCGTTCGCGGGCCATTGCGCAAAGAAGTGAAATTCAAAGTTGCAAGTGTTTCCCCCGCCGTGCTGCAAGTCAGCCTAGGAAAACCAAGTGAAATCAACAACGGAACCGTGATTCAGGTTCCCCTTTTGCTCGACATTCCGCCGGGAAGTCGAGCCGCGAATCACCTGGGTTCAGAACAAGGGGCCTTGGGCGAAATCAATCTAGAAACCACTCATCCCCAAGTTCCCAAACTGCGCATTTATGTGCGATTTGCCATCGAAGGATAGGCCAACAATGTTTTTCCTCAAGGACGAAGAAATGCAACGTAAGATGATCTTCCGGTCGCTTGCAGCCGGTTGTTTATTATTGGCTTTTGCAACCCTTATTGGTTGTTCGGGGGATACGACCGATAACTCTTCCTCGAAAACCGAGCAACCGGCCGTAGAACAACCGGCAGCCATCGTAAAAATGCCTTCGGCCGAGTTCCAGCAGCCACCGACATTGCCGCCGACGGATCCCTTGCCGAAACCATCCGAGGAATCTCCTGCCTTATCCCAAGCCCCGTTGCCTGACGATCCCCCGATCCCGGCGAAAGTTCAGCCCCAGATTGGCAATGCCTCAGGGGAATCCACGGAACAGGAGCAGGAATCCGCTCGGCCGTCCGCCGACTCATCGAGGCCTTCTTCCAATCCTCTACGTGATGCCGAAGAACCAAGGGCCAACTCGCCCGCGGAAAAGAAATTCGAAGATTCAAAACCTATCGAATCACTTGAATTGCCCAAGTCCGATACACCGTCCAAAACGGACAATACGCCGAAGCTTGAGAAGCCTTCGCATCCCGAGGATCCGACGTCAACCGACGACGGCCCGGCAATCAACACGCCTGAAAAGGAGGCCGAAACTAGCCAAAAGATGTTCAGCCGTCCTCAGACGGCAAAAAACAGCGGCAAGCCATTTGATCCGATCAAGGTAAACGGCAAAATCTTCGAAGATTGGCCGAAGCCCAAGGTGGCGTTGGTCATCACCGGCATGGAAGAAGGCTACTTAGAGCCTTGCGGGTGCGCCGGCCTAGACCGCATGAAGGGCGGCATGGGCCGTAGACACACCTTTTTTCAAGAACTTCGCAAAAAAGGCTGGCCCGTCGTTGGGCTCGACGTAGGCGGACTGGTGCGCGGATTTGGCCGCCAAGCGGAACTCAAGTTTCAAACCACGGTCGAAGGCAAACGCAAAATGGCCTACGACGCTATCACCTTCGGCGCCGATGATCTTCGCTTGCCCGCCGGTGAACTCGTAGCCGTTGCCGCCGATGTAAACGGCAAGCCGAGCCCCTTCGTAACGGCCAATGTCGGCCTGTTCGGATTCGATGCACAAATTACGCCGAAAAGCCGCATTATCGAGGCCGGCAAGATGAAGATCGGCGTTACCGCCATCCTTGGCAAGTCGTATCAAAAAGAAATTCATAATGATGAAATTGAAATGGCGGATCCGGAATCGGCCCTGAAAAAAATCGTTCCTGAATTGAAGAAATCGTCCGACTATCGAGTGCTTTTGGCCCATGCCAAGATGGACGAGGCGATTGCGCTGGCCAAGAAGTTTCCAGAGTTTAACGTCGTCGTCGTTTCCGACGGCCAGCCGGAACCGCCAGCCATGCCGGAGAAGATTCCAGGCACGAAAACCTTGCTCATCACGGTTGGATATAAGGGCATGAACGCCATCGTGCTGGGGTTGTTCGACGATGCCGATGAGCCCTTCCGTTATCAGCGGGTGCCGTTGGATTCGCGTTTTGCCGCTTCGCCCGACATGAAACTACTGATGACGGCCTATCAGCAGCAATTGCAGGCAATCGGGTTCGATGGCCTTGGTTTGCGAGCCCTGCCTCATCCGCTTGCGGAAACCAATGGCCAATATATCGGCACCGAGAAATGCGCGTCGTGCCATGAAAAATCGTATGATGTTTGGAAGAAAAGCGGACATGCCCGGGCGTTTGATACGCTCTCGAAGCTCGATCCGCCCCGGGACTTTGATCCCGAGTGCGTCAGTTGCCATGTGACCGGCTGGCACCCCACGAAGTATTTCCCCTATGCTTCAGGCTTTGTGAGCAAGAAGAAAACGCCGCATCTTGTGAATGTGGGTTGCGAAGATTGTCACGGGCCGGGCGAAAAACATGCGGCCGCCGAGCTAGGATCCAATAAACAACTACAGGAACAATGCCGCAAGACGATCATCGTCACCAAAGCCGAAGCTAAGAAACAGCAGTGTTACTCCTGCCACGACTTGGACAACAGCCCCGACTTCGATTTCGACAAATACTGGCCCTTTGTCGAACACAAGGAAAAAGAGTAAGGGCCAATCCCAAAGGCGCACCCATTTGCCTTTAGGCATGGCTTTGGTTGAGAGATATTGCCTTTTAAGGTTCCAATGTCAGCTTGTGAACCAGCGATACCCCCCACTGTGATGTAGTTCGCCCACATAACTGCCCTTGTCGCTCGGGACAAATAAGGCTACCCTTAGAAGATTGTCATCTTTTGTCCAACGACAAGGACGGCGGCGACGCCGGGACGGAGATGGACCTTGGTGTCCGCGATTCCGCACAATTGCTGAAAGTCTCTGAAAAGACCATCTATCGGTGGGTCAAGCAGGGGAAACTGCCGGCCTATCGGATCAACGAGCAGTATCGTTTCAACAGGGCGGAATTGCTCGAATGGGCCACCTCGCAACGCCTCAACGTTTCGGCGGATATTTTTGCCGAGCCGGAGAACGGCGGGGCCGTAACCAGTCTTTCGCAGGCGCTCAAGGCAGGCGGAATCCATTATCGCCTTAGCGGGTCCGATAAGCCTTCCGTTCTGCAATCGTTGGTCGAGGTGATGCCGCTGCCCGAGCAAGTGGATCGCCAGTTTTTGCTCCAGGTGTTGCTGGCTCGGGAATCTTTAGGCTCCACGGCATTGGGTAACGGAGTGGCCGTGCCTCACGTCCGCAACCCGATCGTCATGCACATTTCCCAGCCGATGGTTACGCTATGTTTTTTGGAGCAGCCGATTGAATTTGGCGCTCTCGACGGCCAGCCCGTCCATACCCTTTTCACGATTGTAAGCCCGACAATTCGTGCGCATCTGCATCTTCTGGCCAGACTTGGTTTTGCCTTGCGGCAGCCGGATTTCGTTGACGTGCTAGGCAAACAGGGATCGCGCGAGCAGATTTTGGCCGCCTGTCAGGTTGTCGATCAAAGCATTCCACCGTCGGCATCGCATAGCGAGCCGCTTCGCGGTCCATGATATTGTGGAAGTTGGGTCTTGTGTGCTAGTTTCGGTTTTATGGCCGTTCAAGGCAAAGAAAGCATTTTGGCGTCATGGATTGGTTTTTAGCGGCGTTGGCGATTCTCGTTTTAAGCGGCCTTGTGTCCTTGACGGCGGGAAATAATCAGCGGCTGGCATGTGCCCTGGGCACGGTCGGTTCCCTGCTGGGCGGCGGCATTGTCCTGGTGCAAGCGGCTCGAGTGCTTGTGACCGGCGAATCCATTTCCATGCGGCTTGCCTGGGAATTGCCCTTGGGCTCGGCCAATATGGCAATCGACCCGCTCTCGGCTGTTTTTGCGTTGTCCATTGCATTGGTCACTATGGCCGCGGCCGTCTATGGATGCGGTTATCTACCAACGTCTCAAGGGGTGAAACGGCTTGGCTCGTCGTGGTTTTTCTATAATATGCTCACGGCCAGCATGTTGACGGTGGTTGCCGCCCGCAACGGCTTGCTATTCCTGCTTAGTTGGGAACTCATGTCGTTGGCATCCTTCTTTTTGGTGCTTACCGACGCCGAAAAACCTGCCGTGCGTCGCGCCGGTTGGATTTATCTCGTGGCGATGCATTTAGGCACGGCTTTTTTGTTCGCCATGTTCTTGCTGTTGGGGCAACCCGAAAATTCGTTGGACTTTGAGCGTCTTTCCTCCTCTGATTCGGCAAGAGATTTGCTGTTCCTGATGGCGCTGATCGGATTCGGCACGAAAGCCGGCTTTATGCCGATGCACGTGTGGCTGCCCGAGGCCCATCCCGCTGCGCCGTCGCATGTGTCGGCCGTCATGAGCGGCGTGATGATCAAGACGGGCATCTACGGGCTGTTGCGCATCCTGATGATTCTCGGCGAGCCGCCGACATGGTGGTGGGGATGGACGTTGTTGATTATCGGCGTCGTCTCGGGCGTTCTGGGTGTGTTATACGCCCTTGCACAGCATAATATGAAACGGTTGTTGGCCTATTCCAGCGTCGAAAATATCGGTATCATCGCGATGGCGATAGGCGTCGGTCTGCTAGGGCTTAGCCACGATAATCCCGTTATGGCGGCTCTTAGCTTCACCGGCGCGTTGCTTCACGTGCTGAATCATTCGGTTTTCAAGAGCCTGTTGTTTCTCGGCGCAGGTTCGGTCTTACATGCCGCGGGCACGGGCGAAATCGACCGCCTCGGCGGTCTGATGAAACGGATGCCGACGACCGGCGCAACATTTTTAATTGGAGCGGCGGCCATCTCGGGCCTGCCACCGCTGAATGGCTTTGTCAGCGAATTTCTGATCTATCTCGGCGTGATGGCGGGAATCGGCGGTCCTTCGCAAGACGTTCAAGCTTGGGGGCTTATGTGCGTCATCGTCGTTGGCGGATTAGCGTTAATCGGAGGGCTTGCCGCCGCCTGTTTTACGAAAGTCTTCGGCATTGCGTTTTTGGGCGAGCCGCGCAGCCCACAGGCCGACCACGCGCACGAAGCCGGCGCGGCCATGCGATGGCCGATGTTCCTATTGGCTTCCCTTTGCATGGTGATCGGTTTTTCGGCTCCCTTCTGGCCGATGTTGCTTGAAACGGCCGTGGCTTCGATTGTACCCAATGCTCTTACAGACATTGCTCGCGAAGGCGTTCGGCAGGCCGTCGCGCCGATGATGGGCATTACGTTGGGATCCTGCCTATTACTTGGATTTGTTCTGGTATTGATGCACATCCGGCGCAAATTGCTGATGGGCCGCCGCGTGGAACGATCGATCACGTGGGATTGCGGCTATATTGCCCCCTCGCCGCGCATGCAATACACGGCCTCTTCGTTCTCGCGTCCGATCGTGCAATTGTTTCGCTTGTTCCTTCAACCGCGCGACGAAATTCATGAACCTCGCGGTTTGTTCCCCCTTCAAGCCGACTTGCATACCGAAACTCCAGACTTATTCCGCCGCTTTGTCTTCGAGCCGATCTTCGCGGGCGTCGCTTGGGCGGCCTCGAAATTGCGGTGGCTACAGGAAGGGCATATCCAGTTATATGTACTGTATATCGCCATCACGCTCTTGGTTCTTTTGATTTGGAAACTTGGTTAACTCATGAATATCCTGGCGTCGATTACCCACGTCGTTTTGGCGATGATTTTAGCCCCTTTGCTGCCGGGCATCATCAATCGCACAAAGGCCAAATTCGCCGGCCGACGCGGACAGCCGCTCTTGCAGGGATACCATGACCTTTGGAAACTGCTGCACAAAGGCGCGGTCTATAGCCAAACAACCACATGGATCTTTGCCGCGGGGCCCATCGTCGGATTGGCTTGCGCCTTGGCTGCGCTTTTGATTATTCCATTGGGCAGCATTCCCGGCTGGTTGGGTTTCTCGGGCGATTTTCTGCTTTTTGCCTATCTGCTGGGTATGATGCGATTTGCCACGATCGTGGCCGCGTTGGATACGGGCTCCAGTTTCGAGGGCATGGGCGCAAGCCGCGAAGCGTTTTATTCGGCCTTGGCCGAGCCTGCCTTGTTGTTGGGGCTGGCGGCCGTTGCCTCGTATTCGCATCATCTTTCGCTGAGTGTGATGATGGCCTCGGTAACGCCTGACGTTCTGACCACGTTTGCAGGCCCGGCATTATTGTTAGTGGCCGCGGCGATTATGATTGTTTTTCTTACGGAAAACGCCCGTATTCCGATCGACGATCCCAATACGCACCTTGAACTGACGATGATCCACGAAGTGATGGTGCTGGATCACGGCGGCCCCGATTTGGCCATGATCCAATATGGCGCCATGTTGAAACTTTGGCTGCTCGGCTCGCTATTGGTCGGCATTCTGGTGCCGGTCCGAAGCGGTTATTGGGCCGTTGATCTCGCGGCGGGAGTGCTTGGCATGGGCGTCCTGGCCGTGGTCGTGGGCATCATTGAATCGACGATCGCGCGGTTGCGATTGGTGCGAGTGCCCCAGTTTTTGGTTGCAGCGTCGGTATTGTCGATTCTCGCTTTGATACTGGTGATGAGGTGATGTGTGAATCCTTGGCTTGATGCGGCACTAGTTCTGCTGGTTTTGACGAGCTTGCACCTATTGGGTTCCAGCCGGTTGAGCGCCTGCATACGGACGGTTGCCTTCCAAGCTTTATTGCTTGGCGCAATTCCATTGTTGGCGCAAGGGGGCGAAGTGAGCCTTCGATTGTTCGTTTTGACACTAGTAAGCACCGTTATGAAAGCGGGCGTGTTGCCCTGGCTTTTGAGACGCGCGGCGCGCGAGGCCGCTGTTCAAACCGAGGTGGAGCCGATTATCGGTTTTACGACATCCCTGTTGATCGGGCTCGGACTGCTCGCCGTTGCATTGCACGTGGCAAGCCGGCTGCCGCTGCCCGGCGAGGACTCGCCGACGTTTTTAACACCCGTGGCTTTATTCACGATGATGGTCGGATTGCTTCTGATTGTCGGCCGTCGGAAGGCCGTCATGCAAGCACTTGGCTATCTGGCGATGGAAAATGGGATTTATGCATTCGGCTTGGCGTTCGCCATCGAGGAGCCGCTGCTGGTTGAAATGGGCGTGCTCTTGGACGTTTTCGTTGCTGTGTTCGTGATGGGAATTGCGATTCATCATATCAGCCGTGAGTTCGACCACATCGATACCGACCGGCTTTCCGCGTTAAGGGATTAGTTGCATGATCTGGGCTTTATTGCTGGTGCCGACGATTGCCGGCCTGATAGCGATGGCTTTGCGGCCGAACTGGCTGCGACGCGCGCTGATGCTGTCGGCGGCAGTTGCGCATGCCGTGATGGTTGCGACATGTTGGGTCAAACTTCCGCCCGCGGCCGTCAACGGTTGGATGGCTATTGACGAAGCGTCGCTGCTGTTTCTCAGCATTACGAGCGCGTTATTCTTGGCGGCCTCGGTTTACGCCGTCGGATATCTGGCGAGCGAAAGTCATCCGGGCAAACGCCCCGGCGAGGAAGAAGAGTTGCCGTTCGTCAATTTTCCCGAGGCCGTATTCGCCGGATGCTTGCTGTTGTTTCTAGGCACGATGACTTTAGTGGCCGTCAGCCGACATTTGGGCCTCATGTGGGTCGGAGTCGAGGCGACCACGCTGGCTAGTGCGCCTTTGATCTATTTTCATCGCCATCACCGCTCGCTGGAAGCCACTTGGAAATATCTGTTGATCTGTTCCGTCGGAATTGCATTAGCTTTGCTGGGCAACTTCTTCGTGGCCGTTGCCGCGCGAACTGTCGGAGAGTCGGCAGTTCACATGACATTCGACGACTTGATGGACCATGCCGCGGGGCTCGACAAAACATGGCTCAAGGCGGCATTTTTGTTGTTTCTGGTCGGTTACGGCACGAAAATGGGGCTGGCGCCCATGCACACGTGGTTGCCCGATGCTCATAGCGAGGCTCCCTCCGTCGTTTCCGCGTTGCTTTCCGGGGCGTTGCTCAATTGCGCCTTCCTAACCATTCTACGCACACACGCCCTGTTGACGGCAGCGGATTTAAATGCGTTTAGTTCCGATTTATTAGTGCTCTTCGGACTGCTTTCGATGGGCATCGCGGCCGTATTCATCTTGGGCCAGACCGACTTCAAGCGAATGCTTGCCTATTCCAGCGTCGAACACATGGGCATTCTTTCTCTTGGGATCGGCGTCGGTGGCGCGGCGACCTTTGGGGCGCTGCTCCACACGGTCAACCATTCCTTGACCAAAGCAATGCTCTTTCTCGCGGCCGGCAACATTTTGGCTCTCTATCGCACGAAATCGACGGTCCAGGTTCATGGATTATTGCGAGCCTTGCCCGCGACGGGAATTCTTTGGATCGTGGGATTCCTGGCCATCGTCGGATCGCCGCCCTTTGGTCCCTTTATCAGCGAGTTAACCATCCTGAAGGGCATTTTTGACGCGGGACGTTGGTTCACGGGTTTCGCCTACTTGCTGGCCTTGGCCGTCGTATTCATCGGCATGGCAACGATCTTTTTGCGCATGGCCTACGGTGAACCGCCTGATTTGTTCGCAACAATCTCAACCAATCGCTCCAATCCAAGAAAACGGCGAGAATCTTTTTGGTCGATCGCGCCGGGGACAATGCTGGGGATTTGCGTCTTCCTGCTCGGCGTTTACGTGCCGCCGCCGTTGACGGTTCTGCTCCACAAGGCCGCTACTGTGTTGGGGGCGCATTAATGACCAGCAATCGCATGCTTATCGTTCATAACGGCCACGCTTTTTCGCGGGCAGAATGTCCCGTGCTTCCAATCGACGATTTTCGACAAGTCGTTGTCGAGGAACTCCGGGCCGGCGCGCGGCTTACCGCATTATTCGCTTACCGTATCAAGAGCGAGGTCTTTCATCTTTTTGCCGTATTGGCCCACGCGGAGGAAGGCAATTTGGCAGTTGTCGCGTCCGAAGTCGGCCGGCAGTATCCCGCACTGACGCCCGAGTGTCCCCAGGCCCATCTGTTTGAGCGGGAGATATTCGAACAACACGGCATCGAACCGCTCGGGCATCCTTGGTTAAAACCGGTGCGTTTTCCCAAACCGCATGTCTGCGGCAAAACTGATTTCTTTCTAATGGCGGGCGAAGAGGTCCATGAGGTCGCTGTCGGACCGGTCCACGCCGGCATCATCGAGCCGGGGCATTTCCGGTTCCAATGCCACGGCGAAACCGTGCATCATCTTGAAATTTCGCTGGGCTACCAACACCGCGGCATCGAGCGGGCCATGCAGGGCGGGCCAAATTTGCGATCCATTCACTACATGGAAACGCTGGCCGGCGACACCACGACAAGCCATGCCACGGCATTCTCCCGCGCTATCGAAGCATTGAGCGTCTCGCGAGTGCCCGCCCGTGGGCAAGCGATCCGCGGTCTTACGCTCGAATTGGAACGAGTGGCCAATCACATCGGCGATCTGGGAGCCTTATCGGGCGATGTCGGTTTTCTGCCCACCATGTCCTATTGCGGACGCATTCGCGGCGACGTATTGAACATGACGGCCCTGATCTGCGGCAATCGTTTTGGCCGGGGACTCATTCGTCCCGGCGGAGCGGCCTTCGATTTGGACGCGACAATAATCGACCAATTGCGTCGGCGTCTCGATGCGGTCGTAAAAGATGTTCACTCGGCGGTGGAATTGCTTTGGGAAACGCCCTCGGTCATGGCCCGATTCGACGGCGTCGGGCGAATAACGCCGGAAATATGTCGGCAACTGGGGCTGGTAGGCATTGCCGCTCGCGCGTGCGGCATGGCTTGCGATGTGCGGCACGATTTCCCCTATGGCATCTATCGCCTAGCGCATATTCCCGTCTCCGTTTGGCATACCGGCGACGTGTTTGCCAGGGCCTATGTCCGCTGGCTCGAAATACAACGATCGTTGGCCTTCATCGGAGAATTGCTCGATTCGTTCCCCGCGGGCGCTACGCTCGAATCGTCCCATGAATTGGCTGCCGATCGGGCAACCGTGGCTCTGGTCGAAGGTTGGCGAGGCGAGATTTGCCATGTGGCCATGACCGACGGCGACGGCCGTTTCACCGTGTATAAAGCCGTTGATCCGTCGTTCCACAACTGGTTCGGCTTGGCCGTGGCGTTGCGAGAACAGCAAATTTCCGATTTTCCCTTGTGCAACAAAAGTTTCAATCTTTCTTACTGCGGTCACGATCTCTAGCGGGTAGCTATCATGTTCGACGTGCTTCTAGCCAGATGGAAACAAGGATATCGCACCATGCGGTATCCCGAGGGCCCCGCGCCTGAGTTGCCCGCGAGATTTGCCGGCCGGCCTCGGATCGACACCGCAAAATGCAAGGACCAATGCGGACGATGCCGAGCGGTTTGTCCGACCGATGCTATTGCATTTTCGTCGAATGGTTCCGGCATCCAATTGGATCTCGGCCGGTGTCTGTTCTGCCGCGCCTGCGAAAAAGCTTGCGAGTCGGGCGCAATCGTATTCACGCAAGATTATCAACTGGCTGCTTCGCAACGCGAGGATTTGCTCCTTTCCGCCAAGGAACAACAGGCGGCATTCGCTTTAAATACCGCAACTCAAAATCTTTTCGGCCGGTCGCTCAAACTGCGTCAAGTCAGCGCCGGCGGTTGCAATGCTTGTGAAGCGGATACGAACGTGCTCGGCACGCCGGCGTGGGATCTAGGACGATTCGGCATCCAGTTCGTCGCCTCGCCGCGTCACGCCGACGGTCTGCTGATTACCGGCCCCGTCACCGAAAACATGCGGCTCGGTCTTCAGAAAACTTATGAAGCCGTACCCTGGCCAAAACTGGTCATTGCCGTGGGAGCTTGTGCGATTTCCGGTGGACCCTATCTCGATCATACCGAAGTCCACAATGGCGCGACCGACGTGCTGCCGGTCGATCTTTTCGTGCCCGGTTGCCCCCCGCATCCGCTGACCATCCTCGACGGTTTGCTGAAACTTCTCGGACGCATTCAAGAGAATGCCTCTACCCGGCCGTAGTTGGATCGTCATAGACCAAGCGATCCCGCTATCAGGGCAGTAGAGGCATGTCCCCGACCGCCGTTGCCCTGTAAGGTAAAGTTGTATAGAGAGCGAATGGATTGACTCGGTCGGTCCGTTGCTGCATCTTGGTTCGGTTTTTCGGTTGGCTGAAGAATTCGACAACAGGGGGCGCCATGTCGAACCGAAAACGAACGACGATGGGATGGTTCGGATACCGCATTCCTCGCAATGCCGAGAATACCCGTTCTCGGCCCAAAACAACTGTATTGCGAGTGGAATGTCTCGAAGCTCGCATGGCATTGAGCGGATTGAACCTCGCTTTTCAGATTGAAAACCCGAACTACAATACATCGAATGTCTACGTGTCTTTTTTCGGTGGAACTCTGAACGCCACCTATGACGGCGGCAAGCCCGTCGCGCTCAACCACTCCTATTCGATCAGCGAGCTGAAAGGGCCGATTCACATTGTCAGCTATACCGGCGGCCGCGTTTTCGTTTCCTTGGGCGACGGCGTTTCCGGCGTGGGCGAGCCCGAAATGGTGAATCCCAGCATTCCAAGCTACAAAGTACGGCACGACAAAATCGAGCTGACCTTTAGCGATGCCGATGTGCATAGCGTTGCGAATCTGACGGCCGTCGATTATTTTGCGATTCCACTGAAGATCAACACGTACAAAAGCGGTTCGACGACGCCGGTAGACAGGCTGACGTACCGTATTTCAGCGAATGCCCTGACAACCAGTTTGGCCGCCTTGGCCGGCAACAGCACTGAAGTGTTGCAGAAATACAACGGCAATTTTCTGCGTGTGCTTAGCCCGCACACGACGACGCTTTCCTGTGCGTCGCACTACCTATCGATGAAACCGTACATCGACGCAGTTAAAGTATGGCAAACGCAGGGTACTCCGATACACAACCATACGACGATTGAAGATATTTATTCCCGCAATGGTTCAACGCCTTCCCAACAAACGCAAAGATACTACTTTCAAGCGACCGTCATGCCCGACGGCGGCTTGAAGATGATCGGTGGCGGTGAAAAGGTAGGCGGCGGTCGTTGGCCCGGCGCCAACCACACGATCTTGATTTCGGCCGCCAATTTGCTCAAAGGCATCTACTTGGGCAATCTTCCCTGGACTGTCGATGGAAATGCAGACAGCTTTGCGAAGAACGACGTTTACGGAGCCGCCGTTCGTGATGTGTTGGCTGGTTTCAATCTCGGCTTCATGGCCAGCGAAACCAAGGATCCGAATACGGGAATTCCCTTTGGTCAGGAATCCAGCAAATACTGGTGGCATTCGCCCCGCGCATTCGAGTTTCTCCAGCCGAAACATATTTTCTACAACCAATACGCCCAAATCATCACCGGCCATTCGGACGCCTATAGTTGGGCTTTCTCCGACCGCTGGAGCCATGTCCAGGCAAATCTACATGGCATGGAGACGCTCGAAGTTGTTGTAATGGCCGATACTGCTTCCGCTAAAACATTGGCCGAATTGCAACCGTTCACCGAAGACGCGATCTTGGGCTGGGTAGCCAATAGCGTGGAAGCCGCCGCCGTGGCCCAGCTCTTGCAGGTCCAATTTGTCTTGGGCGGGCTTACCAGTTCACTCTCAGGACAGATCGGCACGAACTTCTCGGGTCTTTCCAACAGCTTGATCCACACCAGCTCGACCTTAGGTTTCGCGACTTCCATAAGCGGAATGCGTCCCACAATGCCATTCGATGATCTTTGGCTTCTTAATCCCAAGGCTGTCGATCAGATCGATTTTTCCACGGTCGTTGAAAACGATCTGGGCCTTACCGGCCTTGGCGACCTGAACTCCCGATTCCAAAACATCTTTAGCGGCGAGATGGGCATCAGCGTCCGTCGCAGAATCCGGGGTATATGAGGCCAGGAAGCCATGGCCCGTTTGCGTTCATAGACACCCCGCAAGTTAGGGGCATGGTGGTATTGCATGTTGCCAGAAATACGGCTTGATGGTGCTTGACAAAAACTACGGATTATGCATAATGCACTGTGCGTGAGGCCGTGTGCTTGGAAGATATGGCCAAATCTTCCCGGCAGCCGTTCCTTTTGGAAAGGTGTTTCAATCCGGGCGTTCGGACGCCAAGCGGTTGATGCCGAGAATAGGAGATTGAGTTGGAGCTAGAGAATTTCTGCGATGTAACAATTCTCTCGACTTGATAGGTCAGGGGGCGTTTTTTCCAAAAAATCAAGGAGGGCCCTAATTACAATAAGTGTTGAAGATATCCCTAGCATCGTTCAACGGTAATGCACCTTTACAGAAGATTTCTTTCGGGGGCCTTTCGGCGCGGTTCTTATTCTTTTCTGAAAAGGAGTTATGAGTATGAGAGCGAAACATGGTGTCTCGGGCATCGCGTTGGCGGTCTGTTTCGCCGCTATCTGCCATGCAAGCGTGGTGGTCAACTCGGATTACTTCTACTGGACCGGCGTTACGGGGCCGGCGCAACCATCAAGCGTCAATTCAGTTGCCGACAACTTAGCCTCGGCAAGCGGTTCCACTGCTTTTGCCATCGATGTGATCAACAATGGCGGTTATGAATCGCATCAGATTGTCCATTTGAACGACGGCCTTTTCGGCAACAGCAATAGCTGGATCGGACAATCGGCACAAGACATTAACCTTGGCAGTTCCACGGTCACGAGGGGTTTCGCGGGAGTTGCGTTCGGCGGTTCGAATCAAGTCTATAATTTTTCCATCGGCCGCGATAATCTTACGAACGACAATGGCGGCAGCACTTACTATACCGATCGTTCCAACGGAACCTATTATGTTCAAGTGACAACGGCCACGACGGTGGACAAGACCACCGCCGACTCGGCTTGGACGACGATCGGTTCCATTACCCTCAGCGGCGACGATAGCCATCGTCAGCAGTTTAATCTGAATTCTTCGGTCCAGGCAACCGGCTTGAGAATCGTCGTACCCTATGTTGAAAGTCAAAGCGGTGGCGGGAATACCGGCACTTGTATCGACGAAATCGAAGTCAACACTTCCTATGCCGCGAAGGTGGCCAACAAGGGTGCGGTCGGCTACTGGCGATTAGGCGAAGCGGCCGGAGCCACAACGGCCGTCAACAGCGGAACCGCGGGCTCGACGCTCAATGGCACGTATAACCCAAGTTCAACTGGCAAGGTGGATCACGCGGGGCTGATCGGTAACGATTCCAACACGGCCGCCCATTTCAGTGTCTCGTCGCAGCAGTTTGTTTCCGGCTCGGGACTCGATCAGACTACAGCCTCGGACGGAAGCACCGCAAACCTTTTCAAGGGCGATTGGACCGTTGAATGTTCGTTCATCCGCGATTCCGCTACGAATGCGGCAACGGTTTTTTCGAACAACGTTGGCAAGGATAGCTGTGCTATTCTTACTTTTGGCGATGAATCCTCTGGCACAAATGCCAACATGCTCTATTTTATGAATTCCGGGATTGCGTGGGGTGGCGCATTCGGGATTGATCTGGGCGCGGATTCCATCGGGAAGAACGTTTATGCCGTACTGACGAAGACCGGTACGAATGACGCCAACGGAGCGAAGGTTTCCATGTATGTCAACGTGGACGGCACATGGCTAACGCCGGTCATTGATCAAACCGTTACCTGGGCGTTGAATACCAGCGATGGTTTCTTGATTGGAAAACATCATGACGCCGGCATATTTTTCGATGGCACGATCGATGACGTGGCATTGTATAACCAAGCCCTGACCTACAATCAGGTCAAAGATAATTATTCTTCAGCCATTCCCGAACCGTCCACCATTACTTTGCTGATCATGGGCATCGTTGGACTGTTGGCCTACGCCTGGCGTAAGCGATAAGGCGTCTGATAAGATTAATTGTTGGAAAGCGGCGGTTTAACCATCGCTTTCCTTGTTGACAAGGATCGAACTTTCCCCTTCTCCCGCTTGCGGGAGAGGGGGATCATAAAATAACGTCGCTTTCCATCCGTTTGTTCACCGCTGACCTGGGTATGTACCATGATACGCCTCTTTGCATTCATCGCGATTCCATTGGCAACGCTCTTTTGTGCTGTTGTCGAGGCCCGGGAACCGCAAACCGTCGAGGAATGCACTGCCTGGTTGCAAAACAAGTCGAAAGAGATGATTCCGGCCTCCCGTCGGGCGATGAAAGACGGCACGGCCGCTTTCCCGCCGCAGGTAGGCGGCGGTTACGATGCCTTTTGGCTTCGCGACTATGCCTACATGGTCGAGGGATGCAACGAGGCGTTCAACAATAAAGAATTGACCGACGCCTGCCGCGTATTTCTCGGTGGGCAGCGTGCCGATGGCGCTTGCGTCGATTGCATTAAGTTCGATGGTACGCCGATCTACAAGCCCGGCATGGGCGGCATGGGCGACCATCCCGTGGCCGACGGTTCGCAATTCACCGTAGCTGTAGTTTGGCAAGCCTATCAACGCACGAAAGATGCCGCGTTGGCCAAGCAATGTGCCGACCAGCTCATCAAGGCTCTCAATGCCGTACCTCGTAATCCAGCCAATGGGCTTGTTCAGATCAAGCCGGGCGGATACGACCGTTGCCCTTACGGTTTCACGGATACGGTGCGCAAACAGGGTGACGAACTGTTTACGTCGCTGCTCTATTGCGAAGCATCGCGCCAATTGGCCGATCTGCTTGACGCAGCCCAGCGCCCTGACGATGCCAAGCATTGGCGAGCGGAAGCGGATCGCACGGCGGCAAGCATTCGCACGGTTTTCTGGGATGCCAATGTAGGGCTTTTCCGCGCGGCCACCGTGCAATGCAAAGAACCGGACCTTTGGGGATCGGCCTATGCCGTGTATCTTGGCGTCGCTTCCAAGGAACAGGCGGCCACGGTTGCCCGATACTTTAAACAACATTATTCCGAGATCGTTTGTCGCGGCCAGATCCGACATCTTCCCGGCGGCGTGTATTGGGAAGCCGCATGTCCGAAAGACGAATACCAAAACGGCGGTTTTTGGGCTACGCCCACCGGCTGGTTCGTCTATACGCTTGATCTGGTCGATTCCACCTTAGCCGATCGCATCGTATTCGAGCTTGTCCGCGAACTTCGACGGAACGGCTATGCCGAATGGGTTTTCGGTGAGAAGCGAGGCGTGCAAAATTATCTGGCCAATGTGGCATTGCCCATTGCCGGCATTCAGAAAATGCTCGAACGTCGCAAGGCTGCCGGTGTTGCCGTCGCAGTGCCGGTCATCCAGCGCGAGCTATCGAATGCCGGCTATCATTTGGCCGTTCGGAGCATAATGGACCAGGTTGAAGTTACCTTGGATGACAAGAAGGCGGGCTTTCGGGCCGCCGATGGGTCGTACTTCTACCGAGCCCAGCGTCGAATCGGTAAGCAAACGACAACCCATTACGGACTGGAAGGCGTTTCCGTAGACGTTGCCGGCGCTCGGCTGACGATCCGTGGGCAATTGGCAGGCGTCGGCGTGGAGCATACGTTCGATCTGCCGGCGGATCGTCCGATCATGGAAGAACGCATTGCGTTCTACAACGGCGGCAATGAGCCCGCGGCAATCGAAAACTTTGCTTCGGGCATGGTGCGCATTGTAACCGACGCCACCGGCAAGGTCTTGCCTGAATTCGCAACAGACCGGTTCGTGGCGGTTCCCTTCCGCGCGAAGCCCGACGAAGGCAAGCCTTTCTACAACGATTTCTCCGCCGCCGATCTTGTCGACAAGAAGGGATATGAAATTCGCGTAAAATACGATCTTCAATATGATCGCACACCGGCCGACCAGCGGCAATCGGAAGGCTGGGCATGGACCCACGGTGCGAACACGTTGGGCATCTTCAAATTCGATCAAGAAAACATGCAATGGAGCGTTTTGGCGACCCAAAAAGAGAATAAGGAAGCATCGCTTCGTTTCGGCGGCGCGGTAATGATCGACGGCGAACCGTCGGCGCTGGGGCGTATGCAACCCGGTCAAACGGTCAAGCTGGGGGTTACTCGTTATCAAACCGTCACCGGCGGTTACGACAACGCCATGTATGCGTTCAGGTCGTTCATCGACGAAAACGGCTGCCATTTCCCCAAGGGTTTCAATCCGCCGGTGCATTGGGAACAACTGTACGATATGGAAGGTGCTTGGGATGATCGCTTGCACCGCTACACGAAGGCAATCGTGGAGAAAGAGGCCCAGAAAGGCGTGGCATACAGTTGCGAAGCATTATATCTCGATCCCGGCTGGGATACGGGTTTTGCCACATTTCTTTGGGGCGAGCAATGGCTAGGCCCTCGGAAGGCCTTTGTCGAGGAGATGAAATCGAAGTACGGACTCAAGGTCTCGCTGCATACGCCGCTGGCCTCGTGGATGTCGATCAACTGGCCAATGGGGCCGCAGATCGCACCGGACGGCTATCCCCGAGAGTCCCTGCGCAAGCCGCCGATACTTCCCGAGGCGGCGCGTCAGAATAGCGTTCCTTCCTTGGATCAAGGAAGGCGTAATCTCGCATTGTTGCCCAGCGCCAAGGTCAACGCATCGTCGGTTTTGGCCGATGGCAACAATCCCTTGCACAAAGTGCCGCATCTTAACAACGGATGGTACGGCAATCGTGAGAGTTGGATCTGCAAAACAGTTTCCGGTTGGGCGGAAATCGACTTGGGCTCGGCGTACAAGATTTCCCGCGTAAGGCTCTCGAATGATGTCGCCAAGGAGTATTCCGACCGCAAGGCGATGGATTATCGCATCTTAGCGGCCACCGCCTACGATGCCGATTCGAATGCCCCGGGCTGGAAAACCTTGGAACAAGTTACCGGGGAACCGTTGTCAGGTAAACGTGAGTTCGCTTTCGCTCCGTGTGATGCCCGCTGGATCCGCGTGCAGATTCTTAAGAGCGAACCGAATGCTTCGTGCGAGCCTCGATTCGATGAGATCGAAGTTTACGAAAACGACCCGTTGGCGGAAAAAGACGTTGCTGCATGGCAAGCTCAGGCCCATCGAGCGCCATCTCCCAATATGAAATCCGGCGCATCGACGATCTGCATGGGGTCTAAAGCCTATCTGGACGAGGCTGCCAAGCGGTTGCTGGCCAATTGTGCCGACGGCGTCGTTTACCTCATGTACGACGGCGATTGGTATCAAGGCGGTTGCGAAGATACGACGCACGGCCATCCGGTTCCTTTCACCAAAGAAGACCATTTCCGAGCTTGTTTGGAGCTATCGCGCCGAGTTCACGAAAAATATCCCAACGTGCTCATCGAAATGCACGATATGCTCATGGGCGGATGCAACCCTAGGAACACGCCGGTTTACTACAAATACGGTCTGCCGGGAAGTTACGACGAGAATTGGGGGTTCGAGCTGATGTGGAATCCGATGGAGGATATCACCTCGGGCCGTGCCCGGTCGTTGTATTACTACAACCTCGGTTGCAACGTTCCGGTATACCTGCATATCGACTTGCGCAAAGATATGCCGGGCTTGCCGGTGCTGTGGTGGTACGCTTCGACGTGTCGCCACTTGGGCATCGGCGGCACGCATAAGGATCCGGCGGTCGTCGCCGCGCAGCAAGCGGCAATGCGCAAGTACCATGCCTGGGATCGTTTCTTCAAACGGGGTGAATTCTACGGCATCCAGGAAGAAATTCATCTTCACGCATTGCCCGAGGAAAACGCCTTTACCGTCAACGTGTTCAACCTGTCGGATCAGAAGCGAACCGTCGGCGGCAGTGTTGCCCTGGAGCGGATGGGGCTGAAGGGCAATCGCCTGGAAGCCGGTCCCGATAGTATCGGTACACTGGAGAATGGCGAGTGGAAAGTAAGTCGCGAGTTGCCGCCCTGGACGGCCGAAGTCTATTTCGTGCGAATTGCCAAGTAAATGCGTACATAATAGGGTAATACGATGCGGTCGAGACATCTCTTCATTTTTCGAAAACCGCACGATGCCAGCGGATTCACTTTAGTCGAGCTTCTGGTAGTCATTACGATCATCGGCATTTTGATTTCGCTATTGTTGCCAGCGGTGCAGGCCGCTCGTGAGGCGGCCCGGCGCCTGCAATGCGGAAACAATATGAAGCAGCTCGGTTTGGCCTTGCACAATTATCATGAAGGATGGCGTCAGTTTCCCCTCGGCGCATCGCATCCGAACACCAACGATTTCGATCAGGTTCCCACATCGAATCACGGCAGTTATCTGGTGGCGCTGCTGCCCTTTATTGAGCAGTTGAACGTATACAATGCCTGCGATTTCACCACCAACACCGACTACTACAGCAAGATCGGATCGAAATTCGTCCACGAAATATGGATCCAGAGTTTTATCTGCCCGAGCGACGACATGCCCCAATACTGGAAAGGCAATCCGATCTATTGGAGCTCTACTTGCTCGACGAAAGATCAAAATCGCGCTACGTCGAACTACGCGGCCTGTATCGGAAGTCAATTGTTCTGGGGCAACAGCGATTACACAGGAAACGTGTTCGGAACCGGCTCGGTCGGACATGCCGACACGTTGGATGGCTCCAAAGTTTCCGGCGTGTTCAGCCACTGTGCCTGGGGTGCAAGTATCGCGGAAATTCGAGACGGCACGAGCAACACCATCGCTCTGGGAGAGATGCGCCCGGCGTGTTCCATGCACGCGCGCGACGGTTGGATGCACGTCAATAGCGTCTGGAACGCGACGACGTCGCCCATTAACGATACGGCATGTTGTCCGAACGGTGAATCGGATAGCAATGGCAATTGGAGCTGTGAGCAGGCGTTTCGTTCGAGGCATTCGGGCGGCGCACAGTTCGCCTTCTGCGACGGCTCGGTTCATTTTCTAACGGAAAGCATCGACTATACGACGTATCAGAAGTTGGGAGATCGGCGCGACGGTCTGCCGATTGGAGAATACTAAAATGGTAAATCGACTCTTCCTCTCGCGGTTTGCGGCAATACTTCTTTCAACCCTTACACTCGCAACGGTGATCGGTTGCGGCGATGGTCGGCCAACGTGCATCGCGGTAAGCGGCAGCGTTACCTACAAAGGCAAGCCGCTCGATGGCGCGAGCGTGACGTTCATTCCCAAAGGATCGCGCCCTGCTTCGGGACAAACAGACGCTCAGGGGCGTTTCACACTGCAAACTTTCTCGTCAGGCGACGGCGTCGTCGCCGGGGATCACGTCGTTTGCATCGTCAAATCAATTCCCGATCCCAAAGAAAAGAAAAAAACACCGTACCCGAAAATGATCGCCGTCACCCCGGCTCGCTATGCCACGCCGGTACAGTCGCCGTTAAAAGCGGCCGTGGCAGCCAAGGGAACCAACGACTTTCATTTTGAATTAGTCGATTGAACGGCGTTTTTTCGCACAACGCGGTATGTTCGGCGGGAAGATATATTTTCGTCATCCCATGCTTTTTGGAATGAGCCGGTCGAAAATGTCAGCCCCGGCAGAGTGTGCAATCCATGTGATGTGCTATTCACGCTCAGGCGGGTGGAACAGCACTCCCCTTGCGAAGTGCAATTCTTTTTTCCCTGGTTTTCCAATTCTGGATCGATCTTCAAGCGGTTGGCAAGATAGGATAATTCTTCTTGCAAAAGTGGCCTTTCCAAAAATACATGCTACAGTAAATAGAGAGGACTGGTAGTGTGTGAGGGCCGATACGCTGGGTTCCACCGCGTGCTCGATATGAAACATGGGCAGCTGATGACCGAGGTCAGCGTAGCGCCTCTCCGAAAGAAGACCAGTTCCAAGAAGCCCGCTCCAAACCAGCGGGCTTCTTCCTTATCAGGAATACCGTAACGTACTTGTTTTCCCTGCTCGGAAGCCATGCGACCGCACCCTTGCCGCAGAGGAGAATTCATGTCGAAACAGCCCTTGGTATGCCATCGCAATGAAACACGGCCTTCCGAGTGGCCCTACGGAAAAATGCAGCGTATTATCACCGGCGGCGAGGGCGGAGTTGCCAACGTCCACGTCGCACGCACGAAAAGCCTGCCTTGTTTCGTTCACTCAGGCTATGACGAAGTGTATTACGTCCTTTCGGGAACGGGCGCCATTCTCCTCAACGGAACAACCAGCCGAATCCACGCCGGCAGCGTCGTAGTCATTCCGGCCGGCGTATCTCACGCCCTGGAGGCGGATCCCGGGCAAGAATTCGAATTCGTGATCTTCGGCATTCCTCCGATTTCGATCGAAGACGAACGCGCCAAACCCCAAAAGGTCTGAAAGTAGCGGCAACACTAACGCTACAGAGTGGCATCGGCCAACCCCTTGGGCGTCCGTGAATTTCGGGGTATAATCTGGCAGGCATCCATCAAGCTCGGTATTATTTGATTTCCACTTCAAGGCTGCGCGTCCATCAAAAGATCTCTGTTTTTCCGAAGGGTAAACAGGCGGCGAATCGCAGGTCTGGAATGGGTATTGAGTTATCGGGGCTTTTGGTAATGCCAGAGGAAGGTTTGCAAATCGGATCCATGCGGGCAAGGTATTCTCATGAGCGAATCCACCGAGTCAGCGTTACGCGAGATCAACGAAGAGTTGCAAGCGATCTACGAAGGTTCCGACGAGGGCATTCTCGTTGTCGATGCCCTCAATCGGCGTTTTATCCGCGCCAATCAAGCAATGTGCGATTTGCTCGGCTACACGAAAGATGAATTGCTTGCTTTTTCCGTGGGCGATATTCATCCTCCAAGCTATTCCTCGGTATTGGCGGAAATGTGCGATGCCGTGAGTCAGAGCCACGTCAAGACGATCTACAATATCCCCTGTTTGCGCAAAGATGGAAGTGTTTTGTATGCGAATATCACGGGGCGCTATCTTGCCCGCGACGATCACCCGCTGGTGATCGGCTTTTTTCATGATGTTACCGAGCAAAAACGAACCGTTGATTTATTACGAGCCAGCGAAGACCGCTATCGATTGATTGCCGAGAATGTCGGCGACATTATCTGGACGGCGGATCTTACGGTCACGGAGGATGAAAAAAAAGCCGCCCAGGGAAATGTCGGGGCATTGGTTGATACGATCATCAACAAATGGCATTTTTCCTACGTCACGCCGTCCGTGGAACGGGTGTTCGGCACAACGGCAGAGGAATTCCTGCAACAATCCTTGGCCGACATCACCATGCCGTCTTCGCTCCATCGCATTCGGCAAGCGATGTGCGAAGCGTTTGCAAAAAATCCATCCTTTGAACGAGATCTGCATCGTCCGCATGTGTTGGAAGTCGAGTTTCGCGCAAAAGATGGAACTTCTCGATGGGGAGAAGTTACCACCACTTATCTGCTCGACGGCAACGGCGAACCCGAATGTCTGTTAGGCATTACGCGCGACGTTTCCGAACGCCGCCGCACGGAGCGCGCCCTCCGCGAGTCGGAAAGCAAGTTGCGGATGATCTTTGAAAATCTGCCCGATCTTCTGCTCACCGTCAATCGAAACGGCACGATTCTATTCGCCAACCGCGGCTCAACGAACGTAAGTCGCAAAATGCTGATGGGCGCCGACGGATATGGGTTTATTGCGCCCGAATATCGAGAAGTGAGCAACAAGGTATTCAATGGGGTCATGGCCGACGGTTGCCCCCAATCTCTGGATTTCCTCGACATATTCGGCCGGTGGTGGTCTTGCCGGGTCGTTTCGCTTGCCGATCAAGGGCAGCACGATTACGCCATGGTCATTTGCACCGACATCACCCAAGAACGTCTGGCCGCCGAAACCATTAACAAGGAACAGCAACTGTTGCGACGATTGCTGGAATTGCATGAACGCGAACGCCGCTTGACGGCCTACGATATTCACGACGGTTTCGCGCAACAACTAACCGGCGCGCTGTTTCGGCTTCAGGGATTCCGCGAAATGCATGGCCGCATTCCCGAGGAAGCGTGGAAAAACTTTGATACGGCCGTCCAACTTATCAGCCGTGCCATCGACGAAACGCGGCGATTGATCAGCGGTTTGCGTCCGCCCATTTTGGATGAATCCGGCATTATTCAAGCAATCGAGTACCTGGTTTATGAAAACAGCCGGCAAAATTCCCCCGATATCGAGTTCAAGCACAAGGTCGCTTTCGACCGGCTTGCGCCTCCGCTGGAAAGCGCCATTTTCCGCATCGTTCAAGAGTCGCTTCAAAACGCTTGCCGGCATAGCAAGAGCGACAAAGTTCGTGTGGAATTAAAACAAAAAGGCGAACGCATCCATATCGATGTGATCGACTGGGGCGTTGGATTCAAACCGGAAGAAGTCGAAGAACGCAGATTCGGTTTGCAAGGCATACGCGAACGCGCGCGTCTACTCGACGGGCGCGTTGTGATCGACTCGAAGCCGGGACATGGCACGCGAGTCGCCGTTGAATTGCCGCTGATCGACACCCACGGCGACATCACCGACATGGAACAAAGCGGATAGGCGTTAAGCCGCCACCAGGCGAAGATGGTCAATAGCCCGCTCTGCCTCGTTCCGAACACGGATGTCCTGGTCTGAAAGCAGGACGGCCAGTGCCTCGATCGCAGCCACCGCACGCGAGCCTTGCAATCGCAATGCTCCTGCTGCGTTTCGGCGAATCATCGGATCCGAATCGTGCAACTTTTCCATCAATTTCAGAATCAACAGGTCGGGTTTTTTGAACATTTTCTGTTTCGTTGGCTAGAAAACCAAAAAGCACTCGGGAGTGTTCGTGCAATCCCGTCGCTAACCTGAATTGCTTATTTTGGTCTTATCGACAAAATCGCCTGGGCATCTTCTGTTGAGCGGGTAAGAATTGACAAACCCCGCAAATACTCTCCAGTCACTGCCTAATTCCGCGATTGCGCAATGTCCCTGTCTTGCCATTGTTGCCATAATCCTCCTATCTGGCACCTGCCCAGCGAAGCCGCTTTGCTGATAAGTAGCCCGGAACAACACCATGCGGGGGGGCTGCATGGATTTCAGTGGCTCTTCGAGGCACAAATTGGACTTTTCTTGGCTAGTCTGGGTAGTATGAAGAAGGCGGGCTTAAGTCCCTATCTTCAATTGGTTTACGTTTGAAAAGGCGGGAAATATGTAAAATTTCCCTTTTTTCGCGTGTAGAACAGCAGGCAAGAAACATTCTTTTATGGGAATCCTGTTGGATGCTGCACATCGCAGCGCGTCAACACAAGATCTGAGGTCGTCGGAACGGCTTGGCCAATGAACAAACAAGATCGCCACGACCAGTTTGTTGAATTGATCACCGGCCATCAAAGCCAACTCTACGGCTATATCTTTGCCTTGGTCCGTAACCGTGACGACGCTGAAGACCTCTTTCAATCGGTTGGGCTGATTCTTTGGCAGAAGTTCGACTCTTTCGATTCCGACACCAGTTTCCTCGCCTGGGCGCGCCAAACGGCACGGTTCGCGGCATGTAATTTTCTTCGCCGAAAAAAAACGTCTCGTATCAGCGAAGAGCTGTTCGAGGCTTTGGCCCAAACCACTACGGAGGCCCAAAGCGATAGCCAAGAGTCGTTTCTCGTAGCCCTAAGGCGTTGCAAGGCAAAGCTAACCGACTCGGATGAGGAACTGCTAAAACTGCATTATGGCGAGGACATCGGCACAAGCCAAATTGCCGACCGCATGGGCCGTCCCCAGCAAAGCGTCTGCAACTCTCTGACTCGCATCCGACGTTGGCTGTTCCAGTGCATTAAAAAAGAGTTGGCCCATCAGGATAGGGCGGGGAGGCATTCGTCATGAGCCATATCCCGGCCGAACTGGATCGTTTGCTCTTGCTGATCGATGCCGTTTGCGGCGGTACGGCCGCGGAAGATGAGTTGTCGGAACTCGACGCCCTTCTGCTTGCCGACGAACAAGCCCGGGACTACTATCTCGACTACTGCCAAATGCACATTGCCTTGGGCATGGAACTTCGTGCCCAAGAGGCTGTCGAGCGATTATGCCGGCGGATCGACTCGCCTCCCGCGGAACTGGACGAAATAACCACGGTTGCATTGCCCCCAAGCGGAACGTCCCCCGCCTCTTTCCCTATTCTGGGCAATGTTGTCCAGGGCACGATCGGCTTCTTTTCGCAGGAAATTCCTTTCGCCGTGATGATTGCGACCATTATCACGGGGCTGGGACTTTTGGCTGGTTCGATGGTCTACGTCTCTCGGCCGACTCCGGTTGCCGGTTCAACAAAACCGGCGCCCACTGTAGTATCTGTTGATGAAACAAAACGAACGCAAGAGCCTATCGGTCGCATTACTTGCATGGCGAATTGTCGGTGGGAGCAAGGTTCCCGGCAGGGTGGAACATGGTCTAACCGGAACAAATCCAAAATCCCCATGCCCAAATCTCCCGTTTATGAGGGAGATCGCTTTACCCTGTCGTCAGGCCTCTTGGAAATTACCTATGACAGCGGTGCGCGAGTGATCCTACAGGGCCCCGCAACCTATGCCGTCGATTCCAACGTCGGCGGGTATCTATCGGTTGGCAAGTTAACGGCAAGATTAGAGAAGAGAGAAGTGGGGAGAGAGGTGAGGGATAAAAAAGTGGCCAGTGGCCAGTGGCCGGTGGCCGTTGAAACAAATCTCAAATCCAAAATCAGCAAATCCCAAATTTTCAATTCCCAATCCCCAATCCCCAACCCCTTTGTAATACATACTCCATCGGCGACCGTCACCGACCTAGGCACGGAGTTCGGCGTCGAAGTGCCGAAACACGGCGGCACCTTTGTCAGTGTTTTTGAAGGCGTTGTGGAATGCCAGTCCGTGGTCGAAGGCAAGCTGATCGACAAACCCAACCGATTGATTGCTGGCCAAACCGCACAGATCATTCCGGGCAAAGTCGCAGTCCATCCTACCGCAGCGTCTAAAACAAGTTTCGTGCGTCAGTTGCCGCGTTCCAAAACGTCGTCGGTCATTTCCTTGGCCGACCTTGTGGCAGGCGGCACCGGGTTCGGCACTTGGAACAACTGGGGCATCAATCCGCTGGATGGCATGGCGCTGGCCAAAAAATTCGACGACAAGCTCGAATCGAACAACACATTCCAACCTTACGCCGGCGACCCGCAAATCGACGGCGTTTTTATTCCGCTAGGCGGCAGCCGGCCAGTGCAACTCGATTCGGCGGGACACCGTTTTCTGCTGCCGAAAACGCAGGGTGTCAGCTACGGTCCCATCTGGGTCAGCGAATCTTCAAGATCACAGAAGATCAAAACGCTCGGTTATCCACATCGTCAGTTATTGCTCCATGCCAACGTAGGCATTACGTTCAATCTGGCAGTCATCAACTCGACCGCGCCCGGTCAACGCGCTGTTCGTTTTCAATCGACGGCGGTTTATCAACCGCCCGCTTGGTTCGACCCCAAACTAACGGCCGATGTTTGGGTCTTCGTGGATGGGCAGTTGCTTTTCAACCGGCTGAAACTACGAAACCAAGAAGGTCCTCTCGATGTCGACGTTCCACTGAAGGCGAGCGACCATTTCCTGACGTTAATCACCACCGACGGCGGCGACGGCGGCTATTTCGACCATATCCAACATCACGATCCACGGCTTGTTTTGGAGCCGATTTCCGAAGGTAAATGACCATGAATGCAACTCGCGGACCGCCGTAGGCCAAACGACACATTTTCAAGTAACCTATCCTTCTATAGCCATCTTCAGCAGTATTTTGAAAGGAATTTTCATGAAACGCATCGTCTTGCTTACCGCGAGCTTTGCAGCGATTCTCGCCGCCTCGTCCGTGACGACAGCTTACGCTGAAACCATCGTCACCCATCGATACAATTTTGAAAACAATGCGAACGATTCGAAAGGATCGCTCAATGGTACCGCCTCTGGCGGAGTAAGCTACTCTACAATCGACCCCAAAGTGGGAAGCCGCTCGCTTTCAACCACGGCAGCCGGAGGGTGGGTTGATGTGCCCACCTATGACTTCGGCAATCAATTCTCGATCGCCGCGTGGGTCAAGCCTTTAGACTTGACGCAAGCCCCCAATTCTCAAGTAATCGCATCCAACTGTGCTGGCGGAACTGGAAACGGATTTCGTTTCTTCTACAACGGTTGGAATGACTTCTCGGCCGACCACAAATTGCTTCTCGAATTAGGTGATGGGACAAACGGCAACGCTCTTATTACCAGCGACAGCGTTATTACAGTGGGTAGTTGGAACTACGTGGTCGCCACACTTGATAAGACTGACAATAGCTACAAGCTGTATGTGAATGGCGATGAAAAGGCCAGCGGCAAGCTTGGAATCAACTTCCAAACAAACAGTGCATGGAGAATTGGAACTTTCATCAACAGCGACGGCTATCCCGCGATCAAGGGCGGTATGGACGACGTCCAAATTTACTCCGGTGTTCTAAGTGCCGAACAAGTTGATTACCTTTACGACCATCCCGGAGCCGCGATCCCGGAGCCCTCGGCTATGGCATTGCTGGGTATGGGGGCGGCTAGTTTGCTGGCCTACGCCTGGCGGAAGCGTAAATAGGCTTCATTTTCAATTCGAAAAGAACACACGGAGGGCACAAAGACCCGCTCTTTGTGTTCCTTCGTGTTTTTTTATAGCCAATTTACGTGAATGGAACGCTTAAAAGCCGTGCCGCTCGCGGGTGGTCGGTTTTGCGTTTTGGTCGGAATTGTGCTGTTTTTGCCTTTTTCCAGTTCCGCCCTATGATTAATTGTGCTGTTTATTAGGGGTAATGCCATGATTCTGAACACATCGCCCGATCGTTCCGGCCCTCCTGCATTTGCCGACCAACAAGATGCATTCCTTTCTCTGCCAAAGGAAATGCATCAGCCCAGTAGGGAAGGTGTTCCACATGGGTTATGCTCCGCTGTTTCGCGACTAAAAGCATTTACCCTGGTCGAGCTTTTGGTCGTCATTACGATCATCGGCATCTTGATTTCGCTGTTGTTGCCGGCCGTGCAAGCAGCGCGCGAGGCTGCTCGAAAGCTCCAATGCGCCAACAACCTGAAGCAATTGGCGCTGGCGATGCACAACTACAATACCCAGCATAACACCTTTCCTCGCAACGGCTATCTAAATCCGGCTTGGGCAGTTCCCTGTGCGTGGCAGCAGTTCAGCGTAAATGTATTCATCCTGCCTTTTCTGGAACAGCAGAACCTTTACAACCAGTTCAGATGGAATGACTGGGGCTACGACAAAGGTGTGGGCGGGCCTATGGAGCAAAGAGTTAGCGTTTTCATGTGTCCTTCCTCCAGCCCCCCGTCCAAACCTGGAACGATAAATGACTGGTATGGCCCTGGCGGAAACTATGGATGGTGCTCTGGCAGCACAGCCGATACGGCTTGGGGCTCTGGCGAGACTTGCTTTAACGGAATGTTCAACATCTTCAAGGAAGTTCGCATATCCGACGTTCGCGACGGATTGTCGAACACCGTGATGGCATCCGAGTTTCTGACAGGCAGTTGTGATACCTCCGCAGCTACCTTTCCCAACGACATCTTCTATCCGGGCAGCGGCGTTTACAGCTTTGCCAACCGGGATTTCCCCACCCAGGCGGAAATCGAGAAAATCGGACAAGCAGCCCTTAGCTCACCGCAACGTTTCCTGAGCAACAATGGCACGCTTTGGTCCTGGTATGCGCACGGACAATCGCTTTTCAACGCCGCGGCTCCGCCTAATTTCAAATACCCCAGCACAGGCGGCGATTGTTGCCCCGGCGGCGCGCACGACTGGAGCCCCGGCCTGATTCCGCCTCGCAGCATGCACGCCGGCGGAGTTAATGTCGCCATGGGCGATGCCTCGGTTCAGTTCATCAACGAAAGCATCAACCTGTTGACTTGGCAGCGTTTAGGAAACCGACGCGACGGGCAACCGGTCTCCGATTACTGATTCCAAATTCCCAATAGGCACATACCATGACCGGCACTTGGCGTTCTTTGGCTTTAATCCTCTTGGCCGCCGGCTTTTTAGCCGGCTGCGGCTCGGGAACATCCACCCCGACCAAAACGTTCAAGGTGGAAATGCCTAGCGGTTTGAACCGAGCCAAGATGTTGCTGGAAAACTACGCCAAGGGCAGGCAGCCCGCCAGTGAGGTCACAACCTATCCAAACATCATCGAGGAAGTCAAGAAAACGGACCCGCAGAAAGCGGATCTATTGGAAAAAGGGCTTGCCGACATCCAAAAGAACCCCAAACAAGCCCGCACGCTTGCCGCCGCATTGTTGAAAAAGCTTTGAGGTGAAACCTCTTCAAAACCGCGTTAGCAATCTAAACTTTGTTATCGCCTTCGAAGCACTTTTCAAACTGTGCAATCACTTCGCTTTCGTGCATATCCTCGTAGATGACCCACCAGACGCCCTCATGGCTGCAAAAAGCCACCGGTTTGCGACCGAAGGCCACTTCGACGGGCAGCTCTAGACAGCGGTGCCATTCATCGAACTCGTCCGGTGTAAGCACCCGAATGCAGTGCTCGGCCCCTTCAAGCCCGTCGCGCACCTTAACCCACTCGCCGTGGGCATCGCTTTCCTCGGGCGGCGGTTTGTCGCGATAATAGTCGACAACCATCATATCAAACAGTTGCTCGACGTAGTGGTAATCCACGGCGAAGCCTCTCTTTCCCGATAAAAATCAGCGACGGTCCGGCGAACGATCTTCCCGAGGTCGTCACCCGTCGCTCTGTTCCATAAGTATTATACCCTTCTTTAGACTTACGTAAATAGCGATCCCTCCGCATGGTGCAACAGATGCCCCCTTATGTGTGCAGGTATCGGCTCTTGCAATTATAGATGGAATGTCTTATTTTTCATGGTTCTAGCTTTATTTCCGATAACAAAAGGAAATGCGGAACGAGAGCGGCTCTTTGCTGCCAAGTATCCGTTGGTCGGTATCCCATAACCCTAGCCCCTCTACCACTAGTCATGCCTATTATCGTTCAAAAGTTTGGCGGCACCAGCGTAGCCGATAGTAAGAAGATTCTCGCCGCGGCCCGTAAAGCCATCCGTGCCCAGAAAGAAGGCAACCAAGTGGTCATGGTTGTCAGCGCCATGGGCAAAAATACCGACGTATTGGTCGATCTGGCCAAAGAGATCACCGATGAGCCGCCTGCCCGCGAAATGGACATGTTGCTTTCGACCGGCGAGCAGGTAAGCGTGGCCTTGATGGCAATGGCGATCCATTCGCTGGGCTATAAGGCGATCAGCTTGACCGGCGCCCAGATCGGCATCATCACCGACAGCACCCACACCAAAGCCCGCATCCGTTCGATCTCGACCGATCGGATGCGCGACGCCCTGAACACCGGCAACATTGTCATCGCGGCCGGTTTCCAGGGAATTGACGAGGCCAACAACATCACGACTCTCGGCCGCGGCGGCAGCGACACGACAGCCGTTGCCTTGGCTGCCGTGCTCCATGCCGATGCTTGTGAAATTTACACCGACGTTGACGGCGTTTATACGACGGACCCTCGCATCGTTCCCGAAGCTCGGCAGGTTAAGCAGATCAGCTACGACGAAATGCTCGAACTGGCCACGGCCGGAGCGGGCGTCATGCACAACCGCTCCATTGAATTCGCCAAGAAGTTCAACGTGCCGGTCCATGTGCGGAGCAGTTTCAGCGACAACCCCGGCACGATGATCGTGCGCGACCCCGAGGCGCCGAACACGGCGGTTTGCGGCGCGGCATTAGCCAAAGACGAAGCTCGGGTTACCGTGTTGGGCGTTCCCGACCGTCCCGGCGCCGCATTGAGCATTTTCTCGAAAGTGGCGGCCAAAAACATCGCCATCGATATGATCGTGCAAAACGAAGCCGCCGACGGACGAGCCGATCTCTCGTTCACGGTCGTACGCGACGAACTGCCTAGCGCTTTGAGAGCCGTCGAGGACGCCGTCCAGGAAATCGGCGCGGAAGGCTTTACATGCGACGAGGACGTTTCGAAAGTTTCGGTCGTCGGACTCGGAATGGCCACGCGCCCCGGCGTAGCCGGCACGATGTTTCGCGCATTGGCCGAAAAGGGCATTAACATCCAGATGATCACCACCAGCGAGATTAAAATTTCGGTGTTGGTGGCGCGCGAACATGCCCAAGAGGCCCTTCGCGTGGTTCACGATGCGTTCCAACTTCATGTTCCGCCGGTCGATGGCAAAGGCCACGGCGATGGATCCGCGGCTGGATCGAAAAAACCGAATGCCGCCGCACTTGTGGCTCGGCTGCAACGCATGGAAAAACTCGTCATCGACGGCATCGACTTGGACCAGTCCCAAGCCCGCGTCACCTTCGTCGGTTTGCCCGACATGCCCGGCTTGGCCGCCCAAACGTTCGACGAATTGGCCGAAGCCGGCATCGTCGTCGATATGATCGTGCAAAGCATCGGCCGTCAAAACCGGGCAAACATTTCCGTGACCGTTCCTCACAGCGATCTCCAGAAAACGCTGGCCGTGGCGGGAGATCTTGCGAAGACGCTCAAGTGTGCCTCGCCCACGCATTGCGAGAAAGTGGCCAAGCTGTCGGTCTTCGGCGTCGGTATCAAGAGTCATACCGGAGTCGCGGCCCGGATGTTCCACTCGCTGGCGGAAGCGGGCATCAATGTCGAGCTAATCAGCACCAGCGAGGTTCGGGTTAATGTGGTCGTTGACGGCCACGACGGCCACAAGGCCCTTACGGCCGTGAAGAAAGAATTCGCCGACGCGCTTGCATAAATTCAGCCGGATGCAGGAAACCGGATTTATTCCAAAGCCCTTCTGTCTTCCCATAGAAGACGGAAGGGCTTTTTGTTTTTGGGGGTCTTCCGGCTCTTTCAACAGGAAAAAGCGGGGAAAACGCAAACGTCCGACGTTTCTCTATCCTGGGCCCTACGGCCTTATCCCCATCAAAACGGCAAATAAGGCATGATTTTTTGCATAAATCCCCAACTGTAAGCTAAAGTTGAACAATTCGCACCACTAAGGGGGCATCTACTCGGGATGTAAGTGGAATCATCGCTGATGTTCATCGCTATTTCTTGTCTCCTCGGAATCACGGTTCTTACCGGTGTTGTTTCCGGATATGCATTGCCTCGACTTTTGCCGCGTTTCCTAGCGAAAGACGGTAAAACAAGGACCGATGCCGCAAACGAAATCCAGCAGTGCCGGCCGGCGGATAACCGATCACCGCAACGTTCGGAACTGATGGATTCGCAATTTCGAGCGATTCTCGATCAAGCAACCGACGTCATCGTCTGCGTAAGTAAAACCGGCCGAATACTCGACGTCAATGCAGCGGTTGAACGTGTTGTCGGCCTTAAGGCGGATGAGTGCATCGGCAAGTATTTCTTTCGCCTTGGAATTTTTCGCGCTCAGGATATTCCCAAACTGATTCGATTGTTTCGCCAAACGATTCGATCGAGAATAATCACCGAGTATGAGGAACTCGAATTACGGCACAAAAACGGGCAGCCCGTCTTCATTGAGATCGGCTCGAAGTTCGTCATGAACAATGGGAAAATCCAATGCATCGTCAATATCATCCGCAACATCTCGGAACGTAAGCAAGCCATTGCCGAGTTGACCAGGGCGAAACAGCA